>JBDGUZ010000009.1:0-25111 GCA_039585915.1 Gemmatimonadota bacterium | reverse complement strand
GGTGATCGGGGCGACTCGCCGGGAATCGCCGTGGCGACCTGGGAGCAGGTCTCGGTCATTCCCCAGGTCTCGAGCACTGGAAAACCACGGCGCAGGGCATCTGACCACAACGCATCGGACGCCGGCGCTCCACCCAACAGGACCGTCCGCAGTGATGCCGGCGCCCGCCGGCCGGGATCCCGGGCCAGGAGCCGGGACAGCATCGTAGGAACGAAGGACGCGATCGTCACCCTCTCCCGGTCGATCACGTCACTGAGGAGTTCGGCGTCGAACCGCTCGAGCAGCACGATCGTGCGCCGCGCGATCAGGCACCGGGTGAGGATGGAAAGCCCTCCGACGTGGGCCAACGGGAGAACGCACAACCACCGATCGTCTTCCCTCCATCCGAGTCGCTCTTCGCTTGCCCGGGCCGAGGCAGCGAACGCTCTGCGTGAAAGTTCAACGGCCCGTGGCGTGCCCGTGCTGCCGGAGGTGAACAGCATCGCGAGCGGGCGGCGATCATCGGGGGACGGCGTCTCCTGTCCGGTCTCGGCCGCGCCAGATCCGAAATCCGTTTCCAGCAGGTCGATCCTGGCCTGTCGCTCCTGTCCGCTGACCCGTGGATCGATCGGTGCGAAAGGGAGGGCCCGGTCGATCGACGCGAGGATCCGAAATACGGTGGCGGGAGTGGAGGTCGCGGCGAGGGCCCAGGACCCGGGGACGATCTCAGGTTCCACAGCCGAAACCTCGGCCGAGAGCTCCGACCAGGTCCAGCGCCTGCCGTCCTGCGCGATCAGCGCAATGTATGTGGGCCGTTCTTCCGCCGCGGCATGCACGGACAGCGCACGGTCCACCAGGTGGTGGTCCGGGCCCGGCGTCATATGGACCCGTCCGCTCCGGATCGCTCGAGCAGCAGGGTCGGGTCGACGCCATGCCCCGACACGAGCGCCGAAACGAGGCTCGAGTCCCGGAGCTGGGGCACGGCAACGTCGCTCCACGCTTCGAGGGCGGCGTGCCGATCGAGGCCGCAAGTCATCGATTCTCCACCGGACAGTTCGGCGTGCGATGCCGCGATCGCCAGGGCCAGCTCGCAAGCCGCACCGTGTCCTACCGGCCCTTCGAACGAATGCGTCACGACACTGCGCTTACCACTGGAAGCCGCACGGCCGGCCAGGTCCATGCATCGGTCGAGTCCGCCGAGTGGCGATGGTTTGAGCACGACGACGGACACCGCGTCCGAGTCAAGCAATCGGTCTGCGACGTCAGGATCGTGCAGTGACTCGTCGGCGGCCAACGGAACCGCGGCCCCGACCAGATCCACCAGGTCTCCTCCGGACACCGGCTCCTCGACGTACTCGGGCTCCAGCTCCGCGAGTCGGTCCAGGTTTCGTCGCGCTTCCGGCACGCTCCACAGACCGTTCGCGTCGAGCCGGATCGCGATCGACGGACCCACGGCGTCCAGCACCGCCCGCAGGATTTCGAGATCGGTGTCGAATCTGTCTCCGGCTCCGAGCTTTGCCTTGATCGTTCGAATCCCGCGCCGGCCGGCTTCGATCGCCGACTCCACGGCCATGTCCAGATCGTTCAGCGAGACCAGGGCGTTGAGCGGTACGGAACCGTCGGATGAACCCTGTACGAACGGGGATCGGGCTCCCAATAGCTCCTGGATCGGTGCTCCCGTGCGACGGCCCGCGAGATCGAGCAATGCGCAGACGACGGCCGCTCTCGCGGCCGGCGAGCTCGCCAGGCTGGAGTCGCCGAAGTCCAGAGGCCATGAGTCGATCTCCGCGGCTATAGTCCGGGCCGATCCGCCATCCGCGAGCCAGTTCAGGAGCACGGCCGCCGCGTGTTCGGGCGTTTCACCAGCGTATCCGGGGAGCGGCGAAGCCTCCCCCCAGCCCCACCGGCCATCGGCATCCCGAAGCTCGAGCAGCGTTCCGAATCGGACGGCCGACCCGCCGCCTTCTTCTGCCGCGCCCCGGCCTGTCCCTGCCGGAAGCAAGAACCGGACGATACGGGCTCGCAGCGGCTCGCGGCTCACGTCTGACACCGCGACGAGATCAACCGGAACCTCCGAGCAGGAGACCGGCGGAGTAGAGGACGGACCAGACGAGGAACAGCCGAGCGGTTCCGGCCAGGGTGCGATTCAGGACGGGGCCCCTTTCATGACGCAACGAGCGGACGAGGGGAAGCGCGAGCGGAACACTGAGCAGCACGAACAGCAGCGGCATCGCGGCGCGCCCCGTCATCACGAGCAGCACGGGCACCAGGTAAGCCAACACGATCAGGGCAACGAACTCGGCCACGCCCCACGGCCGACCGAACCGTACCGGTAAGGTTCGCTTCCCCGATTCCCTGTCCTGTTCGATGTCACGCACGTTGTTCACCACCAGGATCGCAGTAGCAAGGCAGCCAGCGGCGAATCCCGCAGGCCACGCAGCGGCGGGCACGTACTCCGCCTGTACGAACGTCGTGCCGCACACCGCCGCGAACCCGAAGAAGATCATCACGAATAGCTCTCCGAGTCCATTGTAGCCGAGTGGGAACGGCCCTCCCGTGTAGGCGATCGCAGAGGCAATCGCCGTGAGCCCGATCACGACGACCGGCCAGCCGGCCTCTATCGTAAGGTAGATCCCGACGAGCAGGGCGAGTCCGAACACGACCACCATGCCCGTCCGGACCTGCGATGGCGTCAGCAGCCCGGCCTGCGTGACTCTCATCGGGCCCGTCCTGCCCTCGCGGTCCGCCCCCCGTTCGAAGTCGAATACATCGTTCGCCAGGTTGGAGCCGATCTGGAGCAGCAGGGCGCCGAGAGCGGCCGCGACAGCGGGCCCGGCCCGATAGCCCCCCGCGGCATACGCCACCGCGGTGCCCACGAGCACCGGCGCGAGCGCGGCCGGCAACGTCCTGGGCCGCGCCGCGAGTACCCATACCCTGACTGGCCCGGGCGCGGTCACCAGGCTCAGGGGAAGCGGGGATATTTCTGGAAGTCCGGCTCCCGCTTCTCCAGAAAGGCCTGTTTCCCCTCCTGGGCTTCCTCCGTCAGGTAGAACAGAAGCGTGGCATCACCGGCCAGCTGCTGCAGCCCGGTCTGTCCGTCGCAGTCCGCGTTCATCGCCGCCTTGAGGAGCCGGATCGCCATGGGGCTGTGCCGGACGATCTCGAGACACCACTCGACGGTCTCATCCTCCAGGCGCTCCAGCGGCACGACGGCGTTCACGAGGCCCATATCGAGTGCCTGCTGCGCATCATACTGCCGGCACAGAAACCAGATCTCGCGGGCCTTCTTCTGTCCTACGATCCGGGCCAGGTACGACGATCCGAAGCCCCCGTCGAAGCTCCCCACCTTCGGGCCCGTCTGTCCGAATCGCGCGTTGTCGGCAGCGATCGTGAGATCGCACACGACATGCAGCACGTGCCCTCCGCCGATCGCGTAACCTGCCACCATCGCGATCACCGGCTTGGGAAGAGTACGGATCTGGCGCTGCAGGTCGAGGACGTTGAGGCGCGGAACCTCGTCGCCCCCGGCATATCCGCCTCGCTGCCGGACCGACTGGTCGCCGCCCGAGCAGAATGCCTCTCCACCGGCGCCAGTGAGAATCGCCACCCCGATCTGCGCGTCCTGCCGTACGTCCGCGAACGCCCGCTCCATCTCGAACACGGTCTGCGGACGGAAGGCATTACGGACCCGGGGTCGGTTGATCGTGACCTTCGCGATCCCCTGCTCACACTTGTGATACAGGATGTCTTCGAACTCGAAGTTCTCTTGGAGAATCCAGTCCACTGCGCTCATTCCCGTCGAGCCTCCCCGGGCGATCCCGGGATCGCCTCCTGAGTTGACAGTATGTCGGGGCAGAGTCCGAAGCCCCGACCGGATGGTTTAGAAGATACGTTCCGCGACCCGGATAAGCCTCTCCACCCAGCTCGCGGAGGAAGCCCCGTCCACTAGCGCTTCGACGACGGTCGCGCCGGACCGACTCATGGCATGAGCGATTGACTCGGACAGCTCTGCAGGTGTTCCGGCCTCGATCGACGGAATACCGAACGCGCGTGCCGCGCCGGCGGGCTCGACGGCCGGTGGGGTGAGGAAGAACCGCTCGAACGTCTTCGCGGAGCTACCCGCGCTGTCCCGGATCGGCAGCAGGTCGAACAGGCGTCCGCCGCCATTCCGCAGCACGACGATTGCCAGAGGAGCTGGGAGCTCCCGGGCCGCCGCCAGGCCGCCTGCGTCGTGCTGGAAGCTGACGTCGCCGAGCAGCAGCACCGTGGGAAAGCCGGACGCCGCCACCGCTCCCGCCGCCGACGAGATCCCTCCGTCGATTCCGCTCGCTCCGCGCTGCGACAGAACTGCGATCGATCGTTCGGTAGAGGGGCAGAAAAGGTCCACCTCGCGTACCGGGAGGCTGTTGCCGAGTGCCAGGAGTCCGCCGGAGGGGACAGCTTCCACCGCTGTCCGCACGGCCGCGGGTTCCGGAAACCCGTTGGCTTCGGCGAGGAGCTCGTCGAGCGCCTTCCAGATCCGGGCACACTCCGAGGCCGCCCGTCCCGACCAGTCGGCCTCGGGTCCGATGCCCTCCAACCGATCCGCCAGGCCCGTGAGCATCAGTTCGGGATCCGTGAGCCACACGTCGGAAGCTCGATTGAACGCCTCCGGATAGCCCCGTCGGGCGATGACCACACGCTCGGGCGCAGTATCCGAACCGAGCCAGCGCGACACGCCACGGCCGGTCGGGGCGCCGCCGATCTGAATCACGAAATCCGGATCGAGCGGGCGGTGGCCCGGCCGAGCCCCGAACAGCGGCTCGAACGCATCGCACACGAGGCGTCCGGGTTTGCCGAAGCGGAGTTGACTCGTGGCCTCTGCCAGCAGCACGAACCCGGACAGCTCCAGAAATCGTTCGATCGCGGAAAAGGAGATCGACGACGAGACGGACGCCGGACCCGCCAGCACCACGCCCCGACGGACCTGCCGGATTCGGGTCGCCAGCTCGTCCAGATCATGCGGGTCGGGAGCGAGTCGCAGTGACCGGGGCCGGGGGAGCCCGCTGGCGAACGCCGCTTCGATTCGTGAGCGCAGATCGCTCACGCCCGGGGGGTCCACGGAATCAGCCTGCAGGGGCTTTCGGAACCGTGCATTCAGCTGGACCGGGCCGGGGTCGGGGGCGAGACTGGCCTGCACTGCCCGCGCGGCCGTTCGGATCAATCCCTCGCAGGCACGGGGATCCGGATCGGGAACGCCGAGGTCGAGCGACTGCCGCGCGTACCGGCCGAATAGATTCGATTGGTCGATCGTCTGGTTGGCGCCACGCGCCTGGAGCTCGGGCGGTCGGTCGGCGGTAACGATGATCAACGGCGCACCCGTCACCGACGCTTCGATCACGGCAGGGAGATAGTGAGAGCCGGCCGTGCCCGACGTGCAGACGAGAAGCGTCGGCACCCCGGTCATCTTCGCCTGTCCCAGGGCGACGAAACCCGCCACTCGCTCGTCCACCACGACGCTCGCTTCCAGTCGCCCCTCGGCTTCCAGCCGGGCGATCGCGAGCACGAGCGGTGTCGAACGCGAGCCCGGGCTTACGACGGCCCGCCGAACGCCGCTGGTGCACAGGGCCTCGATCAGCCACTCGGACCAGGCGGCCTGCAGGTGTGCGTAGCTCATTCCGGAATCTCTTCCACCCCGAGCGCCGCCGACAGACGTCCGAGCTTGTCCTCGGTCTCGCGGTACTCGGCCTCCGGATCCGATGCCTGCACGATCCCGGCTCCGGCGTACAGGTACGCGACATCTCCAGCGAGGAGGGCGGAGCGGATCCCGACCGCGATCTCGGCGTCCCCCGCCAACGAAAGCCACCCGACCGGACCGGCGTACCAGCCTCGTTCGACCGGCTCCACACGGGACAGGAAATCGAGTGCTGCATCCCGGGGAAGCCCGCCGACTGCCGGCGTGGGGTGCAGGGCCCGCAGCACGGTGACCGGACCCACCTCGTCCCTCAGCTCGACCTCGATCTCAGAACACAGGTGGGCCAGGTCCTTGAGTGCCCGTACCGCCGGCCAGGCCGGAAGGACCTGCCGCGAACCGAGCGAATCGAGAGCATCCACGATCCCGCGCACGACGAGGGCGTGTTCTTCCAGGTCCTTGCCGCTGCCGAACAGTCGCTCGGCAGCAGCCGCGAGCCCCGCCGACCGATCGTCCGACCGGTCGATGCGGCAAGTCCCGGCCAGGGCTTCGGTCCGGAGGTCGCGACCCCGCTTCGCCATCAGGAGCTCAGGCGACGCGCCGAGAAACGTCCGACCCTCGCGCCGTAGCCCGAACACGTACTCGCCCGTGCGGCACGACAGGCGATCCAGCACTGAAACCGGATCGGCGGCTGCATCGAACGGGATCTCACAACGTCGGCACAGAACGACCTTCTCCAGCAGATCCTCGCGCATCGCGGCCCGGGCTGCCTCGACCATCTCCACCCAGTGCTGTCTTGCCAGGCTGCCGGGTTGTTCGTCGCTTTCCGGCCGCCCGGGCGGAAAGGCGGGAACTGGTGCCTGGTCCCGCGCCGTCAGTCGGACGACGACTTCGGCGACACGCGCGGATGCCGCATCGAGATCTGATTCGGACAGCGGAGCCTCGACACCGACCTGCAGAACGGTCTCCTGCTCACCACGTTCCAGAGTCCAGGCGGGCAGCACGAACTCGCCGGCTCCAAATCCGGCCCACGCCCCGCGGCTCTGGCCGACGTCGAACACCGTCCCGCCGAACAGCCGGATCGTGTCCCGTCGCGTCTCTCCGGAAAGCGCGTCGAGCTGGAGCACCTCACGGGACAGCCGATCGAGCGCCCGTTCGGCCTGTGCGGAATCGACCTCGGGGCCCGCCGGAACAGATCGGAGCGAGCCGACCGAAGCCACGGGCTGGCCGAGCGGTGATCGCCAGTAAGTCGCGTCCAGGTCGGGAAACGCGCGCCACAGACCAAGGGGATTGGTATCGGGAATCGAAACGGTCAGGATTGCAGGACCGTAATGCTCGGAGAGATGAGGGCCGAACGCCTGGATGGCGCTGGCAGCGGCACGCGCCGCGGCGTGGTCGGCAGTCGGTTTCCCGGTCGCCACGGCGTCCGGCAGACCCTGCTTCAGCCCGTGGCGGAGACGGCGAACGGAGCTTCGGCGCGGAGATCGCGAGCGAGAGACCCGATCTCTTCGAAAGTCACCGCCTGTGGGCCGTCGCTCAGCGCCCGCTCCGGCTCCGGGTGTACTTCGATCAGCAGGCCCGCGGCCCCGGCGGCAATCGCTGCCCGGCTGAGATGCGGGATCAGGTCACGACGTCCCAGGCCGTGGGACGGGTCTACGATCACGGGAAGCTGGTGTACATATCGGAGCAGGGCGACCGACCCGAGATCGAGCAGGTTCCGTGTCCTGTCGTCGAAGCTGCGGATCCCCCGCTCGCAGAACACGACTGCCGGGGCGCCGCCGGCCAGGCAGTACTCGCCGGCCGACAGCCATTCTTCGACCGTCGCCGCCATTCCCCGCTTCACCAGCACCGGGCGCCCGGTCCGGCCAGCGGCATCGAGCAGGGCCCCGTTGTGCATGTTGCGCGAACCGATCTGGATCAGGTCGGCCACCTCGGCCACCCTGTCGATCGAAGCCTCGGACAGTGCCTCTGTGACCACCAGCAGGTCATTGGCATCGGCCGCGTTCCGAAGCCAGCGCAGCGCGTCGGTGCCTACACCCTGGAAGTCGTACGGAGAGGTCCTCGGCTTGTACGCCCCTCCTCGCAGGAATCGGACTCCGATCTCCGCCAGGCGCTCGGCCGTGTCATGGATGCGCTCCTCGGACTCGACGCTGCACGGACCCGCCATCAGAACGGGCTCGGCTTCTCCTCCCAGCTCGATTTCTCCGAACCGGACGGGTGTGGCCTGGACATCGATGCGCGGGTGCCGTGAAGCAGGCTCCGAGATGTCGTCGACGCCCGCCACGGAGAGAATCCGCTCGCGGTCCACGTCACCCGAATACGCATGCACGAACAGCTGCACGGAACCCCGCCGTCCCTCGAACGGAGAAGTCCACAGGCCGAGGCCGGCGAGGGCGTCGCGGACGAGCCCGGGATCGGCTCCTTGTGTCAGCGTTACGATCATCACGTCATTCGGTCGAGTGTCGGCTTCTCATAGGGAGCCAAGAATGCGCAGAAACACGCAGGAATACAAGGTCTCGCCTGCAAAACCGGTGCGCCGGTACGAAGACCGGCGCACATGGGTGATGTTCCAGTGGCAGGCAGACCTTGCTCCGGTGACAGGAGGACCTTGTTCCGGTGGCAGGCGGGTTACTTCGCTCCGTGGCGCGACCTCCACTCGGCTTCTTCGAGCACCCAGCGCAACTGCTTCCTGAGAGCCTCGCTGGACTCGAGCTCATCCACCAGGATCCGGATCGACTTCAGCACGTCCCGGTCCTTCTGCCTGCGCAGGGGACCCTGCTGTGGAAGTCTGCGGAGGGCCCGCGCCGCCGAACCGGCAGGATCCGCCTCGACCGATTCGTGGGAAGACTCCAGGTACAGGGCCACGAGATGGCGCGCGCGGTCCGTCATGGACGCCTGCCGAATGAGGTCATCGGCCGTAGTCGGAAGATTGGCCTGGTGCGACATTAGCACTCTTTGGTCTGAAGTTCGTGCTGCATGGCTCCCTCGAGCCGCTTGTTGCGTCCCGCCGTCTCCACTGTCGATGCGCCATCGGAGGAGCGGGACCCGGTCGGTTTAAAGGAGGTGCAACGCCCGTGCCCGCGCGCAACAGACGTGACCAGCAGCACTTACGTGATATCCCTTCCGTTCGCAGTTGCAACTTCGCAACACAAAGTGCAACACAATGTAGTGATTCGAGGCACGGACTGACGGGCGGAGTCACCGAGCCTCGAGGCGGACGCGGCTAATCCGAGCGGCGGCTCGACCGCTTGCGCCGCACGGGCCGGGCCCCGAGCGTTTCGTGTGCGCCGACTGCTGGCGTGAGCCCCCCGCGAGGAGCGAAACCAATGCGAGCTGGAATCCAGGCACGGTGCTGCGCGGCCCTGACTCTCACCGCGTGCTTCGCCGCAGCCTTCCCTGCGCTCGCCGCACAGCAGGCGCAGCAGACAGGATCTACGAGCATCACCGATGTCCCCGGCATTCTCGTCGGGCACCATACGCTCGCGGAGCGACCGACTGGTTGCACGGTCGTGCTCGCCGTGGAGGGTGCGATCGGCGGAGTGGACGTTCGTGGCGGAGCGCCCGGAACCCGGGAGACGGCGTTGCTCGACCCGGTGAACACGGTCCAGAAGCTCCACGCCGTCGTCCTGTCCGGCGGCAGCGCGTTCGGACTCGACGCCGCTACGGGTACCGTGCGCTGGCTTGAGGAGAACGGAATCGGCTTCGAAGTCGGTGAACTCCGGGTCCCGATCGTCGCGGGAGCGATCCTATTCGATCTTCGCGTCGGTGACTGGAGGATCCGCCCCGACGCGGAGTGCGGCTACCGGGCTGCGGAGTCGGCAGACGCGGACGCTCCCGCTGAGGGGAACGCGGGCGCCGGTGCCGGCGCGACGGTCGGGAAGATCGCCGGGATGGGCCGGGCGATGAAGGGAGGCATCGGGTCCGCCGCGATTCGGGGACAGGACGGCCTGGTCGTCGGGGCCCTGATCGCCGTCAACGCGGTGGGCGACGTGATCGACCCAACGACCGGGCGGGTAATCGCCGGCGTCAGGACGGAGGATGGGCGAGGGCTCGCCGACGCCCGTGTGCTGGTGCGGGAGTCCGGCGCCTCACCGACCTTCTCGAACACGGTGATCGGGGTCGTAGCGACGAATGCGAGCCTCACGAAGGCGCAGGCGACAAAAGTGGCGCAGATGGCCCACGACGGGCTGGCCCGTGCGATCTCTCCCGCGCACACGCCGTTGGACGGCGACACGATCTTTGCGCTTTCGACGGGACAGGGGGGCGGCGACGCGGAAGTGCTTGAGATAGGTGCGCTCGCTGCGGATGCCGTCACCGAGGCGATCCTCAGGGCCGTGCGAGCGGCGGAGGGTCTGCCCGGCCTCCCATCCGCGAGCGATCTCCGCCTGTCTCACTGACCGGTGAATCTGGCGCTCGGTCTCCTCCTCGCGTACTCCGCGGGCCTTGTCGCGCTCGGCCTGTGGATCGGGCGACGGGTGGGAACCAGCGGTGCGTTCTTCGTCGCGGGACGAAGTCTCGGTCCGGGCCTGTTGTTCGCCACTCTGCTCGCCGCCAACATCGGCGCGGGCTCGACGGTAGGGGCGGCCGGGCTCGGATACCGGGACGGAATTTCGGCCTGGTGGTGGGTTGGGTCAGCGGGGATCGGAACCCTGGCTCTCGCGCTCTGGGTCGGTCCGAAGATCTGGCGCATCGCAAAAGAAAGAAACCTCCTCACGGTCGGCGACTTTCTGGAACTGAGATACGGGGCTCCGGTGCGGGCGATCGTGGCGGCGCTGCTGTGGCTGGCCACGCTGGCGATCCTCGCGGGACAGTTGATCGCCGCGGCCTGGGTGCTGGAAGTCGTCGCCGGTCTGCCGAAGTGGGCCGGGTGCCTGGCGGGGGGCGCCGTGATGACGGCCTACTTCGCCGCGGGGGGACTTCTGACCTCGGCGTGGGTGAACCTGGTGCAACTGAGCGTGTTGCTCGTGGGATTCGCCATCGCTCTCCCGGCCGCGATGATCGGGGCCGGGGGATGGGAATCCGTGCTCGCCGCCGCGCCACCCGATCGCCCGGACTGGCTCACTTTCATGCACGGAGGGGCCTCGGGGTGGACGTACCTGTTCCTGCTCGTGCCGGCGTTCATCATTTCTCCCGGACTGATCCAGAAGGTCTACGGGGCGCGGGATGAGGCCACGGTCCGCAAGGCGGGAGTCGCGTGCGGCGTGGCATTACTTGTCTTCGCGTTCGTGCCGCCACTGCTCGGAATGACGGCCCGGGCCATCTCGCCGGAGCTCGTGAACCCGGAACTGGCGCTGCCGATCGTGTTGATGGACGGTCTACCGCTCGCGTTCGGTGCTCTCGCGCTGGCAGCCGTGTTCTCGGCAGAAATCAGCTCAGCGGACGCCATCCTGTTCATGCTCGCAACCTCGTTGTCCGAGGACCTGTGGCGGCGATTCATCCGACCCGAGGCGACGGATGCGGAGGTCCTGCGCACGGCGCGGATTGCCGGTGTGTCCGGAGGCGCGGCGGGGATCCTCCTCGCGCTGGCGCTCCCGTCCGTGATCGGCGCCCTGGCGGTGTTCTACACGCTGTTGTCGGTGAGCCTGTTCGTACCGCTGGTTGCCGGATTGTATTCGAGGCGGCCGGGTTCGGCGGAAGCGATCGCGGCAATCCTGGCGGGAGTGGCGGCGGTCGTGTCCACAAAGGCTGCGGGAGTTCCGGGATCGGGTCTGACGAGTCCCTACGTACTCGGGCTCGCGGTGTCCGGCCTGGCGTTCGGAGCTGTATTTCTAGCGCTCAGGCGATCGCGCACTCGTTCCGGCCCGCCTCCAGGATATTCGCCTCCGCCTGACTCACGGTAACAAGTCCGACGTTGGTCGCCTTGATCTTCGGGTAGGTCTCCGGGGCCGGCGCTTCGTGCGCGATTACCCAGGTAACGAATTCCTCGCGGTCGGCCGCCAGCCTCAGCGCCTGGTTCGACTCGCGCAGCTCGCCCAGCTCGGCGGCGACCGTGCGATCCGGATTCCGCTCCTCTTCCCGGGAGTAGTGTGCCGGGAGCACGAACCAGCTTCCATCCCACTCCGTGAGCGCACCGTGGGCGCTCGCCCACAGCAGCTCGCTCCATTCTTCCGTCCTGCCGGTCAGGTCGGGCCGACCGACCGACTCCACGAACAGGAAGTCGCCCGTCATCGCCGCCCGGTCACCGGCGAGAAACGTCACGCTTCCCTCTGTGTGCCCGGGAGTGTGCAGAACCTCCACCCGTCCATCTCCCACCCGGATTTCGTCGCCTTCTCCGATCGGCGTGAACGGGAGGACACCCGGTGTCCCGTCATACGGATAGACCATGTCCGCCGGATGCAGATACCACGGCACATCCAGCGACCGGGCGAGGTTCGGTCCGCCGCTGATGTAGTCGGCATGTACGTGCGTATCCGCTACCGCCGTGATCGTCGCCCCCACGCGCGCCGCTTCATCCAGCCACGGCTGGAAGTACAACGACACATCCACCGCGATCGCATCCTCGCCGCTGATGAGGAGGTAGCCGAGCGCCGCCTTGCCCGGCCGATCGAACTGGATGAGTCGATCGAAGCCCGGTGGCGCGGGAAACGGGCGCGGGATGGAAAGGTGCATCCAGCCAGAGAATCCGCCGCGCAGGGACTTCGCCTCGTAGCCGGCGACGGTCAGCCAGGCGGCCACCCGGACGCTGTCGCTGCCATGCCCACATACGACGACGATGTCGCTGTCCTGCCGGAGACCCGCCTCTGCCGGATCCCCGAGCGCAACCAGTTCCGATCCCCTGATGTTGATGTACCGGTCGGGAGGCACGGGGCTCACCGTTCCATTCGCGAGCCTCGCAGGGGCTCTTACGTCGAGCACCTGTATCGGCTCACCGCTCTCCAGGCGGCGGGCGAGCTCGTCCGGTAGGACCTCGAGCTGATCTCTGGTCAGCCGCATCTGATCACTCCGCTTATTCTGACAGCAGGGTCTCGACTTCCTCGATCGACTTGGGAATCGGCTCCCCGAGCACGCGTTTTCCGTCGGCCGTCACCACGACATCGTCTTCGACCCGGACACCTCCGAAATCACGCCACGAGTCGAGCACATCGTAGTCGATGAACGACTCGTGCATGCCTTCGGCCTGCCAGCGGTCGATCAGCGCGGGAATGAAGTAGAGACCGGGCTCGACGGTGAGAACGAAGCCCTGCTGCAGTGCCCGACCGAGCCGAAGCGATGCAAGGCCGAACTGGCTGCTGCGCTCGAGTTCCGTGCCGTAACCCGCGTAGTTCTCGTCCAGACCTTCGCAGTCGTGCACATCCAGACCCATCAGGTGCCCGAGTCCGTGCGGCATGAACAGGGCATGCGCGCCCGCGGCGACGGCCTCGGCGGGATCGCCCTTCATGATCCCGAGATCGGTAAGACCGTCGGCCAGTATCCGGCACGCTCCCAGGTGAACATCCAGGTAGCGAACGCCCGGACGTACCGCCTCGATCGATCGGATCTCGGCCTCCAGCACCAGCTCGTAGATCACGCTCTGTCTTTCGTCGAACCGACCACCGATCGGGAGCGTCCGCGTGATGTCGCCGGCGTAGCCGGAGGGGGAGACTCCGCCCGTGTCCAGCACGACGATATCGCCCGCCGACAGCGTGTTCGGGTAGTGATGATTGTGCAGCGTTTCGCCGTGCTTCGAGCAGATGATCGGAAACGACAGCCGGCCGCCGTGTCGCAGCGCCACCCCCTCGACCGCGCCGGCCACTTCCCACTCGGCCACGCCGGGCCGCGCCACCCGCATCCCTTCCAGATGCATCGCGCGGGTAATCGCCATCGCCTTCTCGGTTTCTTCGATCTCTTCCGCGGTCTTGATGATCCGCTGATCGACGACCGCCTCGAGGAACGGCCTCGAGACCTTCGAGTCGATCTCTCCGACCGGGATTCCGAGCCAGTCCGCGACCGCGATGCGGCTCGCCGCCCGATACAGCGGAAGCAGGTGGATCTGTCTTCCGCTGGTCTTCATCGTGCCGATTCGATACCCGATCTCTCCGATCGGCGCCGAGCCGGACGCCCCTATGCGCTCCGCCTTCGAGGCGAGCGACGGCTGGGGACCGGTCCACACGATTTCGTCGATCGTCTGATCGTGGCCGAACAGAGTCGCTTCGCCGGAGTCTGCGTCGAGCATACCGACGAGGCCGGGCTCATCGAGCCCCCAGTAGTACAGGAAGCTCCGGTCCTGCCAGAACGGGTACGGATTGTCAGGGTAGTTCATCGGCGTGAGATCGTTGCTGACGAACAGGATGACTCCGGAACCGATGCGCTCCCGCAGCTGCTGTCGGCGCTCGATATATGTACTGGCCTCGAACATTTCTTTTCCTCTCCGGTTCCGGTCACGGAAATCGCGACCACCTTTTTCGGACATCTGAGTTCGTGAAGGTACCTTCACGAACTCGAACATGGCGAAACGGACTGCACAATCCTGTGAACGCGCGTGAACGTGCACTTCAAGTGCACTCGCTACTGATCGGCCTGAGCGCTCCCGGCTAGAACGGCGTCGAGCTCGCCTACTACACGGTCGGCATCCTCGGCCGTAAACACCAGAGGTGGCTTGATCTTGATCACGTTCTCGAACGGGCCGTCGGTGCTGAGCAGGATTTCTTGCTCCCGCATTTCAAGGACGAACGCATCCGCGATGGCCCGCGTCGTGACCACGGCACCCAATGGATGTCCATTGCCGATCGATTTCCCCAGCGAAACTCCCGGTGCACGGCAGGATCATCGAAGCCGGCCAGCCGCGCGATCGGCACGCCATCGAGCCAGGACACGAGCCAGACCCGGTGTCTCCCTGCCTGTACGAGCGAACCTCCGTCGCTGCAACAAACCACTTCCGGCACGTGCAACGCAAAGCCGGGAGTGCGCGCCAGATGCTGCAGGGCCCGGATCTGCGAATCGAGATTCTCCGGCAGTTCGGCGGAATTGGAGATCTTCAGAACGAAGCTCTCCCCCGGGGCGTCCAACCGGCGATTCTGATCGATAGAGCTGGGCAGCTCATGCGCGACAGCGTCGAGGCCCCAGTGACGCTTCGCCAGCTCCTTCGCCTGATCGGCTGTGAATCGGGGAACGATCGTGCTAGTCCAGTGAGCGTGAGGAACCTAACTTCACTGCCGCCGTCGAGCGGGTCCGGCAAGCTTCGCCGCCGCCGAGGCCGCGTCAACCTGGGGCACCAAGGCATCAACACCGGAGGCTGTCTTGATCCGTACGGCCCTGCCTCGTTCGTTCCACGCCCCGGGATTGATCTTCCTGCTGTCCGTCGCGATCGCCTGCTCAAGCCAGGGCGACGACGAACTCTCGACCAGCGCGCATGAACTGGAACACGAGGCGGGCGCTCCCGACTGGGAGAACCCGGCGGTGTTCGACGTCGGTAAGGAACCTCCTCACGCCACGTTCATCCCGTTCCCCGACCGTGATGCCGCGCTGTCCTTAGAGCGCCACGAGTCGCCGTGGTACCAGTCGCTGAACGGACAGTGGAGATTCGACTGGGTGCGGCAGCCGGCTGACCGACCGCTCGACTTCATGCTCGGGGGGTTCGACGCCGACGAATGGGGAGAGATCGAGGTGCCGGGAAGTTGGGAAATCCAGGGTCACGGCATTCCGCACTACTTCGACGTCGCGTACCCGTTTCCCCCGGATCCACCGTTCATTCCACACGACTACAACCCGGTCGGATCGTATCTGCACACATTCACGGTTCCGGAGGAGTGGGGCGGCCGGGAGGTCATCCTGGCGTTCGACGGCATTCGCTCCGCCGGATACGTGTGGGTGAACGGTGAGTCCGTCGGCTACAGCCAGGACAGCCGCACGCCGGCCGAATTCCGGATCACCGACCACCTGCGGCCGGGAGAGAACTCGCTCGCGGTCCAGGTATTTCGCTGGAGCGATGGGAGCTACCTCGAAGACCAGGACATGTGGCGGATCAGCGGGATCTTCCGTGACGTGTTCCTGTACGCGCCGCCGACGGTACGGGTGCGGGACTTCGAGGTGCAGGCCGGGCTGGACGACGCGCTCACGGATGGCCGATTTGAAGTCCGGGTGGAAGTCCAGGGCTTGGCGGCACCCGAGTCCGGCTCGATCAATGTCGAGCTGCTCGACCCTGCCGGCAGCCCGGTTCCGGGAGCCTCGTTGTCAGCGGTCTACGAGGTCGCCGACGGCGTGCACGATACGCTGTCGTTCGAGGCCGACGTGGCTACGCCCCTCAGGTGGACGGCCGAGACGCCGAATCTTTACCGCCTCCTGCTCACACACCGCGACGCCGACGACCGAGTCCGGGAGGTGATCACCGCGCGAACCGGATTTCGGCGCGTCGAAATCGCCGGGGGACTGCTGCGGGTGAATGGGGTCCCGGTGGTACTGCGTGGCGTGAACCGGCATGAGCACGATCCGGAAACGGGCCAGACCGTGTCCGAGGAGGGAATGCTGCAGGACATCGCGCTGATGAAGCAACACAACATCAACGCGGTCCGCGCATCTCACTACCCGAACGTTCCGCGGTGGTACGAATTGACGGACGAACACGGGCTGTACGTGGTGGATGAGGCCAACATCGAGTCGCACGGCATCGACTGCGATCCGGAACTCACTCTGGCCGAGAAGCCGGAGTGGCTGGCGGCGCACCTGGACCGGACGGTCCGCATGGTGGAGCGGGACAAGAACCATCCATCGATCATTCTGTGGTCGCTCGGCAACGAGGCCTGCGACGGCGAGAACTTCGTCGCCACATCCGCCTGGATCCACGAACGGGATCCGTCGCGCCCCGTGATGTACGAGCCGGCGGGACAGGGCGAGCACGTGGACCTCGTCACCCCGATGTACGCCCGCGACTACATGCTCGAGGCGTACGCCCGTGAGCACGATGACCGGCCGTACATCATGTGTGAGTACGCGCATGCGATGGGAAACAGCGTCGGGAATCTCGCCGAGTACTGGGATATCATCTACGCGCACGACGTCCTGCAGGGCGGATTCATCTGGGACTGGGTGGACCAGGGCCTGTGGCGCACGGCGGAAGACGGCACCCGCTACTTCGTGTACGGTGGCGACTTCGGAACTGACACGCCAAGCGACCGTAACTTTCTGCTGAACGGACTCGTCACGGCCGACCGCAGGCCGCAGCCGCACCTCCTCGAGGTGAAGAAGGTCTATCAGCCCGTGGCGATTCGCGAGACCAATCTCGCGGCGGCCGGAATCGAGGTCGAAAACCGGTACGGATTCAAGTCACTCGAGTCCCTGGAAGGAAGCTGGGAGATCACGGCCGACGGACGGGTCGTGGCCGAAGGCCCTATCCCCACGCTCGACATCGGACCGTCCGAGGTCGGGCGGGTGACGCTCGACCTGCCCGACCTGCGCCCGAGCCCGGGCGCGGAGCACCTCCTCACAGTGCGATTCCGTACGCGGGAAGCCGAGCCGCTGGTGCCGGCCGGGCACCAGGTGGCCTGGGAGCAGTTCTCGATTCTGGGCCCGCCGTGGCCACAGGTGGCAGACAACGCGGGCAGGGAGGCCGCCCGGTGGACGGACCAGGGGGACGAAATCGTGGTCTCCGGCCCCGAGTTTTCGCTCTCCTTCGACCGGGCGCGCGGCGAAATCGGATCTTTCCGCTACCGGGAGCGTGACCTGCTCCGCACCGGACTGGTGCCCGAGTTCTGGCGAGCCCCGACCGACAACGACTTTGGATCGGATCAGCAGATCCGGAACCGCATGTGGCGGGGCGCCGGCACGGAGCGGACAGTCGATTCGGTGCGGGTGTCGAAGGCCGACGGCGCGGGTCCGACGGCCGTTCTCATTGAGTCGTTTTCCACCCTCGCGGACGCCGGCGATTCACGCGTGGAAACAAGATACACGGTGTTCGGCAGCGGAGATGTCCTGGTTCAGAACCGATTCAGACCGGGCTCGAAAGACCTGCCCGAGATTCCGCGCTTCGGCATGCGGCTGACTCTGCCGGAGTCTATGGACCGGGTGGAGTGGTACGGCCGCGGACCGCATGAGAGCTACTGGGATAGGCGCACCGGGGCTCCCGTGGGTCGCTGGTCGATGCCGGTGGATTCCCTCTACTACGCGTATGCCCGCCCACAGGAGAACGGCAATCGCAGTGACACGCGCTGGGTCGCGTTCACCGACGAGTCCGGTTTCGGGCTTCTCGCCGTCGGGCTTCCGACCGTGGACTTCAGCGCCCACTTCTACACGCTGGACGACTTCGACGAGGGCGAGGAAAAGCGGAGCCGGCACACGATCGATCTCGTGCGGCGTGACTTCGTCACCGTCCACCTCGACCTCCGCCAGACCGGCGTTGGAGGCGACAACAGCTGGGGCGCCGTGACCCACAGGGAGTACACACTGCTGCCGCAGGTGCTCGAGCACGCGTACCTGCTGAGGCCGTTCGAGTCAGGAGCTGACGCACCCGAACTCGACGAGCTGGCCAGGTCCGGTCTGTGGACCGCGGAGATGGCCTCCGCGGTCGGGCGACGCTCACTGAAGCTCGAGACGTTTTCCGAGCGTAACCTCGTGGACCACCTGGCACGCGGTGCGCCGCTAACCGTAACGACACCGGCCAGCTCTCCGTATTCCCGCGGCGGTGATCCGGCCCTGGTAGACGGCGTCACGGGCTCGATAGACCGCCGGGGCGGGGACTGGCAGGGATATGAGGAGCAGGACCTGGAGGTCGTGATCGATCTCGGGGCGCCGACGCCGATCGAACGGGTCAGGGTCGGGTTCCTGCAGGTCGTGTGGGCCCGGATCTTCCTCCCGAGCGCAGTCGAAGTCTCGCTGTCCGAAGACGGAGAGACCTTCGTGCCGCTGGGCACGGCGGTGCATGACGTCCAACTGGATGACACGACGGATCGACGTCACCGCTTTGAGGTGATCAGAGACTCGGGCAAGGATGCACAGAGCGTGGCGCGCTACATCCGCGTGCGGGCCGTGAACCTCGGGCGGGCACCACCCGAACACGAACGGTCGGGCGAGTCCGCCTGGCTGTACGTCGACGAGATTATCGTTGAGTGAGGCTCAGACGGCAGCTCCTGAGAGATAGATGTTGTGATCCTGCATGTATTTGCCTAATTTACGTTCCAACCGCGGCCAGTGAGACTTGACCCCCCACCTTATTGTCGCACTGCGCGATCCATGCGGCCCTATGGATGACGCTGCCAGGCGTCTGTTCCCGCACCAGGGAGGTACTCATGCTTCGTCGAGTCATTCTCCACCTCATGCTCGTCGCCGCGCTAGTCGTCTCAGTCCGCCCCGCATCGGCTCAGAAGGGTGTAACGGAACTGGGATTCGACATGGCGATCGCCTACGAAACCGAGTCGGAGGTATTCTCCGTCACGCTTCCGCTGGGCGGCTCACTCGCGGCCCTTACCGGTCCCCAGGGAGGGTTCCGAGCCGGGTTTTTCCTGGGCGACATGGTTTCATTGGAGCCGAGTTTGAATTTCCAGCTGCTGTCCGGCAACGATGAGACCGAGATTGCTGTCGGGAGCTCGCTCCGAGTTCTCTACCACTTCTCCGCGGACGCGACTCATTCCAGGATTTTCCTGGCTGCCGGACCGACATTCACGCTCGTGGACTTCGGGAACGAGTCCTCCACGCAGTTCGGACTGAACGGTGAATTCGGGGTCAAACTTCCAATTGCAGATCGGATCGGGGCACGGCTGGGCGTCGGATACACGCGGGGCTTCGAGAGCGACGAGTTCAATACCCGTAACATCATCTACGGGACGGCCGGCCTGTCCATGTTCCTGGGCGGCACCTGATCCCTCCGGATACCACGGGAAAGGGGAGACGTCACGCGACGTCTCCCCTTTCGGATGGCTGGATTCGCAACCGGTGGCTACCTAGACCGTCGCCTTGTGCAGTTTCCGTTTCAGGCGATGGATCTTCCGACGGACTCGCTTGAGTTGCACAGAGTCCTTCGCGGCCAGGGCCTCGTCCCGCTCTACCTTAAGTGCGCGGATCTGCGCCTTCACGACTTTCTTGTCGATTCCAACCACCTCGTGGTGCGCATGATCCTCGATACCCAGTACGTGGCACAGGGCCGGAACCAGACTCTCCTTGTGCATGGTCAGAAAGCCGTGCAATTCGGTGTGGTCGCCCTGCTCCTCGGCGATATCCCGGAGCTTCTTGACCGGCATCTTGTGGAGTTCTTCCCACGTGTAGGCCATTCGGTTCCTCCATGGAACGGGTTCGGCGGGGGCGGCCGTCGACCGCCTGGTCTCAATATATGCTCGCCGGCCTTTCTTCACACCGCACGGCGAAGGCGGCCGGAGCCTGTATCCGGTCGCAGGTAACCGGCGCGGGGAATAGGTTGCGAACATTGTCGGACCCGGCCGACGAGGACCGCTCCGCTCCCGTCCGAGGAGAACGCTCGAACCCATGGGTGAACCAAAGGTATCGCGACCGATAGGGCCGGATCTCAGCACTGTCGTGATCGGCGGCGGCGTGATCGGGGTGTGCACCGCGTACTACCTGGCACGGCGAGGAGCGAACGTCACGGTGCTCCAGCGGGACGAAGTGGCGGACGGCGCCTCCCGGGGCAACGCGGGCATGATCTCGCCGGGCCATCCACCAATCAACGGCCCCGGCCGGGTTGGACCGGCGATCCGGTCCCTGAAGGACCCGCTGAGCCCGTTATACGTGGCCCCACGCTGGGACCCCGGGCTCTTCCGCTGGTTGTGGTCATTTTCGCGCTGGTGCTCAGAGAAGCACCTGGAATACAGCATGGCGGCGCTGGCGCCCCTGGGCCTCGCCACCCCGGACCTGTTCGACGAACTCGTAGAGGGAGAACGGCTCGAGTGCGACTACCGCCGGTCTGGATACCTGGAAGTCTGCCGTACGCCGGAGGCGCTCGAGGCGGTGCGGAAAGAGGCGCGGCTGATTGCGCAGCACGGCTTCGAGTCGCGGGAGCTCACCGTGGCCGAGCTGCGTGAGCGAGAGCCGACCATTCTATCGGATGTGGCGGGAGGTTTCGTGCACGCCGAGGGATCGACCGTGAACCCGGCCCGCTTCGTGACCGAGCTGGCCGAGGCGGCGATCCGCAAAGGAGCTGTGATCCGCCCGAACACCTCGGTCGAACGGATCGAGGTCGAAGGCGGCCGGGTGGTCGCGGTCCGGGTCGAGGGAGGCGAGCGGGTAGAGGCCGACACGGTCGTCGTAGCGACGGGATCCTACAGCGGAGGTCTGCTGGAGGACCTGGGCTGCGGCCTGCCGATCCAGCCGGCGAAGGGATACCACGAAGATCGTGACTCCGCGCGCACCGGAACCCCGCCGCTCGGCCTTCCCTGCCTGCTGGTCGAATCCTCCGTGTTCTGCACTCCGATGGACGACTTCGTGCGGTTCGCCGGAACGCTCGAGTTCTCGGGATTGAACCACGATGTGCGGCAGGATCGCGTCGATCAGCTGATGCGCTCGGCGTCTCTGTATTACGAAGGGGTCACGGCGGCCGAGGCGCTCGATGTCTGGGTCGGACTGCGACCCTGCACCGACGACGGCCTGCCGGCGATCGGACCGCTGCCGGACATCCAGGGACTGTACGCGGCCACGGGACACGGCATGCTGGGCCTGACGCTCGGACCGGTCACCGGGAAGCTGTTGTCGGAACAGATTCTCGACGGATCAGCCTCGCTGCCGCTGGAGCCGTTCGATCCCGGCAGGTTTCTGCGCTGAATGCGTCGATGAGCTGCATGCGTCGATGAACTGAAGCCGGGCCACCCCGAAGGGCAGCCCGGCAGGTCAGACTATTCTATCAGACCTGGACCGTCAGGCCTGGCCTCAGTCTCCGTTCCCCGGCCCCGGAATCGGCCTGACCACGACGCTCACACCGGCGTGATCGCTGGGCCACAGGTTCGAGGCTGTCTTCTCCCACGGCTCGACTCCGAGTCGTTCCGCCTGCACGCCGTCGGTCAGCCCGATCCCGTCCAGCGGAGCGGGGTCCCGGTAGAACACGAGGTCGAACCGGCGATCCAGGATGGATATGGGGTTGAGCAGGTCGTTCTCCTGGCAGCAGGTCGGACCCGGATCCCCCGGCGCACCGAGATCCCACAGGTCCGTGAACCCGGCGTCCGTGAACTTGCCGTACGAAGCCGTCCAGGTGTTGCCCGGCGCCGTGTTCAGGTCTCCCATCACGAAGGCCGGCCGGGTGGTCCCGGCGAGCCACGCGATCAACTCATCGGCCTGCAGCAGCTGCTCAGCCTCGCCTTCTTCCTTCGGCGTGAGGTGCGTGGACACGATCCGGTATTCCTTCCCCTTCACCTCGATTATGACCGTCGCGAAACCGCGAGTGATCTCGAGCGGCTGCCCGCCGACGAACAGGGAGGGGTTGTCGGAGTAATTCGCCGCGTTGGGGGAATGCCATACGACGTCGTCCCGAACGAGCACGACATCAGCGTCCTGAAGCCGGATATCCACGAGGTCCGTCGCCGGATTCGGACCGAGAAGCGCCGGAACCTCGAACACGAAGTTCTCAACCATCGCCGCGTCCGTGTAGCGCACGTCGCGGTCCCGAAGGGCATCAACCAGGATCGCCAGGAAGTCCGTGTGCTCGACCCAGTCGCCCGGGTATCCGGTGTAGATGCTCGGCTGCCTGATGGAGAAGGTAGACACTTCCTGCAGGGCCACTGCTTGGGGGCGACGCTCCGCGATGTAGTCGGCGATCGCCTCTGCCCGCTCCCGGAAATCGGTCGCCTGGACGGCGGCGAACTGCTGACCGGCGAGAACCACGAGTTCTTCCAGCGAACCCGCGAGTGCGATCTGCTCGATCGGTGCGCCGACGTACAGGTTCCAGTTCATCACGAGGACATCCGGCGGGCCTGCGCGCTCGACTCCAAGCAGCGCATCCTGGCCTCCCGGCCCGAGGACGTCGTCCCCGCATGCACCCACGGTGATAGTGAAACAGAGAGTCAGGGTAAGAATCGTCATCAGCTTACTCATCGAGGCCTCCCGCGTTTGCGTGTCGACTGACTGCCACCGCCGTCAGCCTCGCCCGCGAGAGTCAAGCCCCGGTCAAGCCGGTTCAGTCAGCCCTCCACCGCCTCCCGGATCCGCATTCGCTGGCCCGGAGTCAGCATGTCCCGGGCGATCACGTCACGCACGATTCGCGCGACGAACGAATATCCGTAAGCACCCGCCGTAACCCACCGATTCCATTCCAACTCGTCGAGCGCGCTCGTGACCGCAGCGGCGTCGAGCCCTGTGGCCGTAACGAGCTTCGCACTCTCGACGCGTTCGTCCAGCACCGCGGCCGCACTGAGAACTCTCTGCGCCGGCTCACTCAGTCTGCGGAAGCCGATCCGGATCGCGGCCGTGACGGTGTCAGGCAGATCGCCAGGATACGTCTGGTCCATCGTCTGGAACGGCTGGGGCCACGTGGGCTGCTGGTCGATCTCGAGCCCGAGTCGGACACCGTTCAGCAGATCCACCGCGAACAGGGGCAGACCCGCCGAGTCGACCGAAATCCGCCGGGCCAGTCGCTGGACTTCGTCCGGGCCGAGATCGGGGATCATCGCCCGGGTCAGCTCTTCAATCCCCGTCGATCCGAGCGGATCTAGCGTCAACGCCGCACCCGCGAGGTCCCGGCCGATCCGGCTTCTCAACTCATCGAGTTGAGGCTTCGGCGGGTAGCCCTGCAGAGTGAGCAGAAGCGTGCATGGCTCTCCAGACAGGTCGCGCAGCATTCCCGGCAGGGCCCTGGCCGTGGCCGAGTCGAGGTGTTCTGCGTTGTCGATCCACAGCAGAACCGGCCTGAGTTCCGATACCGCGAGGGCAAGCTCGGTAAACGCTTTCGGCATCGGCCGTGGAGTCGCTCCCGCCGCATGATCGCTAAGTGCCGGATCCTGCCAGCCCGTCTGAGCGAGCAGCGTGGCGAGGGCCTCGGGGGTGGCCACGGCGGCGCCCTCCGTGTCGAGCAGGCCGCCCGCGGCGAGGCCGAGAAGCGCCGACCAGTCCGTGGACTCATCCGACTCTACGGCCCTGAAATTGGCCACGGCCGCACCCTCCAGCCGAGCCCTCGCTATGACCTCTTCCGCGAGACGCGTCTTGCCGGAGCCTGACTCGCCGTGGCAGACGATGACGGCCGGCTGGCGCTCCGTCATGCTCCGACGCACCTCGGAGACCATCGTCTCCATCTCGCGCTCCCTGCCTATGAGCGGGGTGCGCCGCGCCCAGACATCCTCCGGCGGAATCTCCTCGGGCAGTTTCCAGGTGCGTTCCTGCTGCACGCGCCCGGCGAGCGCCGCCGTATCGGGCTCGGGCTCGATGCCGAGCTCGGTCTCGAGCCGTCGCGTGAACTCCTCGTACAGGCTGAGCGCCGACGCCCGCTCACCGCGCAGAGCCACGGCTTCCATGAGCAGCCGGATGGCCCCGTCGGAGAACGGGTCGAGCGCGAGTGCCCGTCGTGCGACGTCCTGGGTTCCGGCCTCGTCCCCGCGAGCCAGGAGGGCTGATCCGTGAGCCTGCATCGCCGAAGTCGCTACGCTGGTCCAGTGCAGGCGCTCGGCCGAAAGCCAGTCCTCGAACTCGCTGCAGTCGGACACCGCGAAGCCCTCCATCCACGAGCCCCGGACGAGTTCGACCGCCTCGGCCCAGCGCTGCTCGGCGATTCGCTGCTCGAGCTCGTCCGAGTCGAGGGAAACGGCCGCCTGGTCGAGCAAGACCTGGTCGCCAACCGAGTCGAGCAGACCCTCATCCCCAGTCCTCCGGAGCACGCGCAGCGCCTCGTTCAGCGAATGGCGCGCGGTTGAATCCGGCTTGTCGCCCCACAGGAGGCCAACGAGATGCTCGCGCGAGCGCCGTTGACCCGGAGAGCGAGCCAGGTACAGAAGCAGTGCCAGGTTCTTGCGCCACAACAGCTCGCGTGCGGGCTCCACGCCATCCACGAGGATTTCGACCGGTCCCAGGGTTCGCAGCTCGATCACGTCTCACACTCCAGTTCGGTCTGTTCCAGCACGGCCTCGACCCGTCCACGTAGTTCGAGGAGCTCCGGATCCGGGTCGTTCCACAGACGCATGACTTCCTCGCCCCGGGTACGGACGAGATCGCAGCGGGGCAGACCGGCCACGGACTCATCCCCGGTCAGTTGCCCGGCGAGTTCGACCGCCATGGCACGGGCGTGGACGCCAAATGCAGCATCCACCTCCGCGGCCTGCGTGAGCCCGGCCTCGGTGCCCTCTTCTAGGTCCGTGTTCTCGTGCCAGTAGAGGGTTCGCAGAGCCGCGATCGTGTCGCCCGCCTCCGCCTGCCACCCCGCGCGAAGCCAGTAGGTCGAAGCTCGCCCGAACGGATTCGCTCCGAGGGCCACCGAGTCGTAGGCGAGGAGAGCTTCGGTCGTGTCGAGCGCCAGATTACGATCGCCTGCCCGCGCGAGTGCGACTCCTTCCAGCAGTCGCGACTGTCGGTGCCCGGCCTCCGGTTCTGCGGACACCTCTACCGCTCGCAACGAGTCCAGCCATGCGGGGC
>JBDGUZ010000008.1:0-25411 GCA_039585915.1 Gemmatimonadota bacterium | reverse complement strand
TCGGAGGTATTCGAGCGTGGCCTGGTTCCCGTGGCGCTCGAGCTCATAGACCAGGCCACGATCGAGCTCGTCGAAGCGTCGATCTTCGCGGTCGGTCTTCCGACGGACGTGGCGGCCGCACTGGTGATCGAATGCGAGGGTGATCCCGAAGACGTCGAAGCGGACCTCGAGATCGCGGCCGCGGCATGCCGGGAGCACGGCGCGCGCGAGGTTCGGATCGCCACGGACGAAAGGGAGCGCCTGGCGATCTGGCGCGCCCGGAAGAAGGCGTACGGAGTCCTGGGCCGTGCGGCACCCGACGTGTTCGTGCAGGACGCCGTCGTGCCACGCACAGAGCTCGCGCGGCTTCTCCCCGAGATCGAACGGATCGCCCGCGATCATGAATTGCGGCTCGCGAGCTTCTTCCACGCCGGAGACGGAAACCTCCACCCGAACCTCCTGTTCGACCGTCGTGACGCGGCCGAGGTCGGACGCGTGGAGCTTGCGGGAGCGGAGATCATGCGGCTGTGCGTCGATGCCGGCGGCACGATTACCGGAGAGCACGGTGTCGGGTCGGACAAGGTTCGCTACATGCCGCTGATGTTCGGACTCGCAGAACTCGATGTGATGGACCGGCTGCACGAGGCGTTCGATGCGGACGGGAACGCCAACCCCGGCAAGCTGCTCCCACCTGGCGGCTCGCGGAAGCCGGGTGCAGATGGGTAGCCCGGGTAGCGGGCTTCTGTTCTCCCCCTCCACGGAGCGAGAACTGTCGGACTGGCTCCGATCCCGCGCCACCGAGCCCGGGCCAGCCGTGACGGGGACGGGCGATCCCCCCCCGGACTCGTCGAGGCCGGACGGCGACGGCGCCACTGGACTCGCAGTCGTTTCGAGTTCGCGCATGGCCGAAGTGGTCTCGTTCCGACCGAGGGACCTCACGATCGAAGTCGGCGCGGGCCTTCGCCTGCAGCGACTGTGCGAGATCGTCGAGGAGAAGGGACTGTGGATTCCCGCGGCGGGAATCGGAGCGGCCCGGTCCATCGGGGGGTGGATCGCTGCGGCCTCACCCGCCGTGTGGGACGCGGCGTACGGGCCCGTTCGCAGACAGCTTCTCGGCTGCAGGGTAATCGCCCCCGATGGGCGCGACCTGACCTGGGGCCGAGCCGTGATGAAGAATGTCGCGGGATACGACATGCCTCGCCTGATGGCGGGAAGCCGGGGCCGGCTCGGAGTCCTGACGCGAGCGACGATCCGCCTGTGGCCCCGGCCGGAAGCGATCACAGCGTGGACGATCCGGGGTGCGATCCGCCCGTTCGTGCTCGGGTCCGTCGAAGCCGATGCGCTCGCCTGGAGCTGGACCCCGGTGGGGGGAGGGAGTATCACCGCCATGTTCGCGGGGAGCGCGGACTCGGTGAGGCGTCGCGAGCGCTCGCTTGCGACGAGGGCGCGTGCCACGGGAGCCGAGATCGCGGAGGCGGACAGCGGGCTGGAGCCCGGCGGCGGTCGAGGCGGGCGGCTCCCCGGCTCGGTCGTCTACCGACTGACGCCCGGGCGCCGCTATCTTTCAACGGCGTTTCGTGACCTGGTCGCTCGTGGTGATCCCCGGCTCGCAGCGATCGAGGCGATCCCGGAATCCGGCGTGATGCTCGCGTTCCTGGATCCGGATCACCTGGACTCCGACTCCACCCGCGAGTTCCTGTCGCACGACTCGCCTTCGAATGCGAAAACCGGCGAGGAAGCGGAAACAGGACCGGAGATCGGAATCGAACGAGGCGGACCGACCGAGCACGAGGCGGTGGATGCACTGCGCGCTCCCGGGGTGCGGACAATCGAACGTCGGCTCGAGCGGGCGCTTGGCGCCTGGTCACGAGCCTGGCAGGCCGACTATCTGTAGGTACGCCGTGAGTCTAGAATCTCCGGGTCACACGGCCCGCGATACGGCCTCGAGTGAACGGAAATCCGGATGAAGATCTATACAAGGACCGGTGACGAGGGCCGGACGAAGCTGTACGGCGGGGACCCGGTACTCAAGGACGATCCGCGGGTGGCCGCGTACGGCACGCTCGACGAGCTCAACGCGGCAATCGGCTGCGCGCTTGCACTCGACCCGGACTCCCGACTGGGGCTGGACGGGCTGCGCGAGGTACAGGCGGACCTGTTCGTGCTCGGGTCCCGGCTCGCGGCGGCTGACCCGGAGCGAGCGGAGAGCCGCGGCTCGATTCCCCGCCTGGAGCAGGAGCGGATCGCAGCGCTCGAGAGCTGGATCGATGCCCTGGACGAGGAGCTCGAGCCGCTCGATTCGTTCGTGCTTCCCGGCGGAGGCCCGGCAGGCGCACAGCTGCACGTCGCCCGGACGATCTGCCGTCGAGCGGAGCGCTCGATCACGTCCCTCCTCGCGGAGCAGCCGAAGCTCAGGCTCGTGGTGCTTCCCTACGTGAACCGCCTGTCGGATCTTCTGTTCACCCTGGCCCGGGCCGTCAACGCGCGGGCCGGCCATCCCGAGGATCGCTGGCTCCCGATGCGTGAGCGGCCGTCCGGGGATTCCAGCGCACCTGACCCGAACACGGACAGCAGATGATGGACCGTCCCACGGATCCGGAAGTACCGGGCAGCGAGCCGGCCGACGACGTGTCGGAACAGGACGCTCAGACCGCCGTCGAGGTCGGTGAGTTGATCACGGCGATCATCAAGGAAATCCGGGCGCGGCAGACCTACGTGGCCGGAAACCCTCTCATCGACCGGTTTCACAGAGACGTGCAGGATCGTTTCGTGAAGCTGTGGGATGACCTTCCCCACGTCAGCCTGGCCGTGGACGAGAGCCGGCTCACATGGCGGGATCAAGAGGTCTATTCGCACCCCGTGGGACACGACAACCTCGCGTTTCAGTTCTTCCGGGATGGGATCCGGCAGTTGGCCTTTCTTCCCGGCGGAGGGGATGAGGTCCGGGAATTCCTGCAGATCCTGGCCGATATCAGGCCGGGACGCAGCACCGACCTGCTCGCCACGCTCTGGCACAGGGGTTTCGACTTCATCCGCATGGAGTATGTGGACGTGTCGGAGGAGGAGGCCCTGAACATCCCCACCAGCGGAGAGGGAGCGGGCGACGACGAATCGTTGAACGATCTGTCCGAGATCCAGGATGTCCTGTCCGGAAGCCCGGTGCCCGAGGAGGAGGAAGCCGAGTTTGCGGACCTGGCCCTGGGCGAAGCGGACGAAGCGTACCTGCGGCGGGAGATGGAAGCGGAATTCAACCGTCCTCTGCTTCGGGACGTGACACTCGCCCTGCTCGACCAGTTCGAGATGCGGGACCAGGAACGTCGCCGGCAGGTCGTCGATATCGTGCGCGCGCTGTTGCCACGACTTCTGGACCAGCGCGACTTCTCGACCGTGGCGCTCATCGTCACGGAGCTGCAGCTGCTGGCGAACAAGACGGGAGAGGTAGATACACAGGAGCTCGTTACCTCTCTCCTGCGCGACATGAGCGAGGCCATGGCCGAGCTGATCAGCGTGGCGACGGACCACGACGCGGGGGGACCGGAAGAGGACGAGCTGACCGCTCTCCTCGGCGCTCTCCAGGCGGAGGCGATTCCGATCCTCGTGCGGGCGGTTCCGTCACTGCAGTCGACTGAGGTGCAGGACCACCTGTCGGACGCGTTGGATCGTCTCGTTTCGGCGCACCCTGAACCCATCCTGACACTGTTGCGGGCCGAGGATCCGATGCTGGCAGCGGAGGCGGCGCGGATCGTCGCTCGTCTGCGCATCAGCAATGCGGAATCCGCTCTCACGGAATTGTCACAGCGCCCCGAGTCCGTCGTCCGACTCGCCGCGCTCGAAGCCCTCGCCAGCCTCGAGTCAGCGACGGGGGTCAAGGCCCTGTTCGCCGCGATGGGCGACTCCGATCGGGAGATCCGGACGGCGGCCACCGAAGCGATCGATCGCATCCGACCTCCGGGCGCTGCCGAGGAATTGCAGCAGCGGCTCCAGACGGGTGCTGTGCGTAGCTACGACGACGTGGAGCAGATGAATTTTCTCAAGACGTGTGTCGCCGTGTGCGGAGACACGATCGTGGCGGACCTGTCGCAGATCCTGAACGGCCGGCGATGGTGGGGCGGCCGTCGCCCTCCAGCTTTCCGTGCCAGTGCGGCACGTGCACTGGGCCTCGTGGGGACCGACGAAGCCCGTCGCGAGCTTCAGAAGAGTGCAGGGGACAAGACCGCTTCGGTGAACAGCGCGGTGCGTGCCGCGCTCCGGGACCTCGAGTCCGGAGAGGTGAGCGTCCGATGAATCAGAAGCAATCGGAAGCGGGTAGCCCGGCGGTCCTCCTGGCACTCTACAATGCCACGAAGGCGATTCAACTGTATCCGTTGGAGAACGAAGCCGTGCGCAGGGCCATCGCCGATGTCGAGGCGACGGCCGGACAGGTGTTCGAGAAAGAGGGCGGGATCAGCATCTGGGTCGCCGGGAATTACCTGTTTCTGAACGACCTGCAGGTGAAGCTGGACCTGGCCGACTATGCGACACTGTCGGCCCTGCGCGAGTCGCTGCGCACACACGGCATCGGACGGATCGACATTCAGCCCCGGATCCAGTCCGAAGAGTGGGTAACGTTCCTGTCGGCCCTGAGCGCGGAGCCAAGCCCGGGCCAGCCGGCCCTGGAGGCCTTCCGGTCCAGGCTGGAGCAGACAGAAGTCCGCCGCCTCCAGGTCGGCCCTCCCTCACCTCTGTTCGAAGGACATGAGGGGGCGGCGGCGGTCGAGGCTGCCCGGCGTACGTACGCCTACTCCGTGAAGGTGGCGAAGGAGATGATGAGCGGCCTGGTTCTGGGCCAGGCGATCGGGGCCAGACGGGCGCAGAGAGCGGTGCTCCGCGTGGTGGACCAGGTGCTCCAGGACCGGGCCTCGATGCTCGGCATGCTCACGCTACGGGACTATGACGATCACTCTCTCATCCACGCGGTCAACGTATCGATTCTAAGCGTGGCGCTCGGAGATCATCTCGGGTTCTCCAAGGGCTATCTGTTCGAGCTGGGATTCGCCGCGCTGTTCCACGACATCGGCAAGGTGCTGATTCCGACCAGCGTGTTGAACAAGGAAGGCTGGCTGAACGAAGAGGAGTGGCGGCTGGTGAGCCAGCACCCGGACTTCGGATTGCTGATGCTGTTCAACGTAGAAGGGTTCGAGGAACCGCCGTATCGGGCGATGCTGACCGCATACGAGCATCACATGAAGACCGATCTGTCCGGCTATCCGAGGGTCATCCGTCGCCGGCGCCAGGGCCTGTTCGCCCGCATCATCGCGCTGACCGAATCGTATGACGCGGCAATCTCCAGGTACAGCAGGCAGTTCCTCCCCTGTTCCCCCGACGAGGCGATCCGCCAGCTGCGCGAGAGCGAATCGGGCGCGTACGACCGCGTCCTGACACGCGCGTTCGTGAACATGATGGGCATCTATCCCGTGGCGACACTGGTGATTCTCGACACCGGCGAGCTGGCCGTAGTCGTCGCTCCGAGCCCGAATCCGAAAGCCATTCACCGGCCCATGGTGAGGATCATTGCCGGCCCGGACGGAAAGCGGATTTCCGACGGCCCGATCCGCGATCTGACGGAGGTCGATCCGGACACCGGCCGGCCGAGCAGGACGATCGCCCGTTCCACGGACCCGGAGCGCTACGGCATCCAGGTCTCAGAATTCGTCGCCTGACACGGGTGGAGCCCGTCGCCCGGGTACCTTTCAGGCTCCAGGCGGACCGGGGTGTCATACGGGGAGACATCCGCCTTCCGACCGAGGGCCGCGCGACAGTCGCGGGCAGTGGGCGGGCGGACACGGCGCTGGTAGTGTGCCACGGGTTCAAGGGGTTCAAGGACTGGGGCTTTTTCCCGGCGGTCTGCGAGGAGCTCGCGATCCGGGTCGGCTGCCCCGTAATCAGCATCAACTTCAGCGGCTCCGGCGTCGGTCCGGATCTCGGGACCTTTTCGGACCCGGAGGCATTTGCGACCAACACATTCAGCCGCGAAGTCTCGGATCTCGAAGCGGTGCTGAACGGATTGGCGGCGGGACGACTCGGTGACGCAATGCTGACACCACCGTCGCGAGTCGGCCTGGTAGGCCACAGCCGGGGCGCGATCCCGGTGGTCCTGGTCGGGGCCCGGCGGCCGGCCGCGCAGGCGATCGCGACCTGGTCAGGTCTCGCCCGACCGGATCGGTACGCGGAGCTGTTTCCGTCCGATGCCGACCCGGACCAGGCGGTGGAAATCAGGAACATGCGGACCGGAGAGATTCTTCTGCTGCGTCGAGATGTGCTCGACGACCTGCGGGAGAATCACGAGACCCTCGACCCGCTGGCGGCTCTGCGCTCCGGCGGTCCTCCACTTCTCGTGATTCACGGCGAGAACGACGAAGCCGTATCGACGGACGACGCGGAAATGTATGCGAAGGCCGGAACAGACGCGGAACGCACCGTGCTCGAATCCACGGGGCACACGTTCGATGTCCGGCATCCGTACGTGGGATCCACTCCTGCCCTGGAGCGGGCCGTCTCGCGCACGGTGGCCCACTTCCGGAAGCACATCCCGAAGGAGCTTTGACATGGCCGACCCCACGATCCACACCCCATCCGCCGTTCCCCGGAGAAAGGCCTTCGTCCGGTCGCTGATAGCGGTTCTGATCGTTCTGCCGACGACTCTGTCCGGGTGTCGAATTGAAGTCGAGCCGGAAGAGAACGTGAGTCTCGAGCCTTACATCCAGCAAATGCTCGAGACGTCAGCCGCGGCCTGGAATCAGGGCGACCTGGAGGCCTTCCTGTCCGATTATCAGGACGCTCCCAGCACCACGTTCGTCGGAGCGCGAGGAGTCCTGTCGGGGATCGACGAGATCCGGGGCAACTATGCCTCGAGGTTCGGGCCGGGTGCGGAGCGCGACAGCCTCAGGTTCGAATCGATCCGGGTCCGGATGCTGTCGCCCATGATCGGCATAGTGACCGCCCGCTATGTGCTACACGAAGGCGGGGTGACGCAGGCGGCCGGGCCGTTCACCCTCATCATGCGCCGGACGGGAGTGGGCTGGAAGATCACTCACGATCACTCGTCCTCCGACCCCGCGTTCCCCGACTCCGCGCCGGCCGGGAACTGAGCGGCCGGTGAATCCAGGATGGCTGGAGGACCTTCTTTCCTGCGTTCATTGTGGTTTCTGTCTACCAGTCTGCCCCACATACGAGGTACTGGGTGAAGAGAACGACTCGCCGCGGGGTCGGATCTATCTCATGCGGGCCCTGGCCGAAGGACGGATTGGAGTCGAAGACGCATTCTCGAGTCACGTGGGTCGGTGCCTTGGATGCCGTGCCTGCGAAACCGCCTGTCCGGCTGGCGTCCGGTACGGAACTCTGCTGGAGAAGGCCCGCGAATACACGTTGAACGAGGGCGTCGGCGGTCGATTCGTGGACTTCACGCTCGATTCGCTCACCGGTCGGAGAACCTCGCGGCTGGCTTACGGGCTGGCCCGGCTGCTCAGGACTTTTCGGGTCGCCGAGTTCGGCGCTCGCTTTGTACCGGGTCGAACAGGACTCGCCTCCGGTATGCTCGCAGCCACGCGTCCGTCGATCGTGCCGACCGGTCGAGTGGACCCCGAACCTCCGTCGGGCCCCCTGCCCGCGCCAACCGCGGAGACCTACGCGCTGCTCGAGGGATGCGTGATGTCGGGCCTGTACTCGCACGTCCACGATGCCACCCGCCGGACGCTGTGTCGGAGAGGTCATATAGAGCGATCGGCCACCGGGCAGGAGTGCTGCGGGGCCCTGCACGCGCACGCGGGCAGACTGGATGCCGCCCGTGCGCTGGCCCGGAAGAACATCGAATCGTTCGAGAGGTCCGGCGCCGAGATCATCGTCACCAACTCCGCGGGCTGCGGAGCCGCGATGCGTGACTATCCGGAATGGCTGCGGGCCGAGCCAGACTGGCATCGGAGGGCGGAAACGCTGGCAGGACGGGTGCGTGACATCTCCGAGTTGATCGCGGACACCGCCGATCCGGCTCTCGTCGCCGGCGCCGGAGATCGCGTGGCCGACGCCGGACCTCGGGTGGCCTACGACGCGCCCTGCCACCTGCTGCATGCGCAGGGCATTCGAGATGCTCCCCTCGAAGCACTCGCCGGTTCGGGGTACAGGGTCGAGCCGCTCCCATCGTGGGAGCGCTGCTGCGGTGGCGCAGGCCTGTACAATCTGCACCAGCCTGAGTTGTCCGACCGGATCCTGGAGCGAAAGCTCGAGGAAATCCGGGAGGGAGGTTACGATGTGGTGGCGACGGGCAACCCCGGGTGCATGATGTTCCTCGGAGCCGGCCTCAGGCGCGCCGGGATCGACGTGACGGTGGTGCACCCGGTGGAGCTCGTGGACGCCGCCGATGGGAACGTGGAGCGGCGGGGCGAGTATCGCGTCACGGAGCCGCGATCGGCTGACTGAACCCCATGGAGTGCGAATGATGAGCGAATCGACGGAGCTGGACACCGGCGGGCTGGCCGAGGAAGTCCGGGAGGCATTGAAGCAGGTCATCGACCCGGAACTCGGCCTCAACATCGTCGACCTCGGACTGGTCTACGACGTTCAGGTCAGCGATGGAAAAGCCGTCGTCTCGATGACGCTCACGAGCCCCGGATGTCCGGTGGGGCCACAGATTCTCGCGTCGGCGCAGGCTGCGGCCGGTACGGTGGAGGGCGTTGATGAGGCGGAGGTGAACCTCGTATGGAAGCCATTCTGGACCCAGGACCGGATCGACCCCGCCGTGCGAGCTGTCCTCGGATTCTGATTCCTACCTGGTCACCCGCGGGGCGCCGCACCGGCGCCTCGCCTTGAAGCGCCTTTAACTCACATAATTACAACGTGTTGATACTACGATGATGACTCACCGTAGAGTATGCGTCAGGAGACGGCGGCGATTCTCCGGAGCTGGCACGCCTGGTTCCGCACCCGAGTCGTACGTCTCCTGGTGAAGGAGGGGTCGACCGCTTCCGGTGGGGCGCAGGGATGCTGGTCTGGTCCCCCTTCGCCGTTTTACCTCCTGTTCGCGTCCACGAAATGCCCCCGGAATTCAAGCTCATCCTTGCCGTGTGACGGCTGAATGACGCCCTCCGGTCAGATTGGATCGTACGAGGGCGGGTTCGGATCGTTACCTGTGGGGCCGCAAGGGACGATTCGAGTCCGTCTTCGCTTTCCTGTCACCTTCTGCTGCCTCCTCCTGCTGTCGCCTCCTGCTCTCACCTCTTGCCTCCCGCGCTCGCGTTTCGTGGTCCGGCCGTTATGTTCTTCGCCGTGCTGATACGTCTCATCCTGCTGTTCACGATCGTCCCGCTGCTGGAGTTGTCACTGCTCCTGCGGATTGGGGACTGGCTCGGGGCCGGACCGACGCTCGGGCTTGTCCTCGGGACCGGCTTCGTGGGCGCCTGGCTGGCCAGGCGCGAAGGCGTGCGGGCGTGGAGCGCAGTACAGGAGCAGCTGGCCCGCGGACAGGTTCCCGGTCGAGAGTTGCTGAACGCCGTACTGGTCTTGCTCGCCGGCGTCGTCCTGATTACACCGGGAATTCTTACCGATGCGGTGGGGTTCACCCTGATGACGGCGCCCGGGCGGAACTGGGTGGCGAACCGGATCCGCAAGCGCCTCGAGGCATCGGTCGAGGCGGCGCGGATAGGGGAAGAGACCGATCCCGGGGAGCCGGGCGGCGGACGAATCATCGAGCTGTAGGGATCGAAAAGGAGACGGTCATGGAGAAGGGCGTGAACCCGGAACTCGGTCTGGCGCTTCTTCGCGTCGTACTCGGCGTGATCTTCATCTCGCACGGGGCTCCCAGCCTGTTCGGCGGCATGGAAGGCCAGGCGGAATTCTTCAGTTCACTCGGGATCCCGCTGCCCGTGGTTGCGGCGTGGGCCATCAGTCTGCTCGAGTTCTTCGGCGGAATAGCCCTGCTGATCGGCCTTCTCGTCACACCGGTAAGCCTGCTGCTCGTCATTCACATGCTCGCCGGGATCGTGCTCGTTCACGCACCGCGCGGCTGGTACGTCCTCGGACCCCAGGCGAACGGCGGAGTCGAGTTCAGCGTGCTGCTGGCCGCTGCATTGATGATGTTGGTATTCGGAGGGGCCGGGCTGGCCTCGATGGACGGCCGGAGCGGATCTAGCTGAGCCGGGACAGAGCCCAGCGGGCATGTTCCCGCACCAGCTCCGACTCGTCGGCGGCGCAGCGTTCGAGGATCGGGACGGCCCGCACATCACCGGCGTTTCCCAGTCCCACGCACAGGTTCCTGAGAAGTCCCTCCCTGCCCGGTCGCGCCAGCGCCGTGCCCCGATACCGGGCGCGGAACTGTTCCGTGTCCATTCCCACCAGCTCCTCGGCCCAGGCCTGGATCGTTGCCGGCGCGACCGGCCGGCCAAGTTCCAGAGCTCCGGAGTCTCCGGGGGGAGGATCACGGTTCCACGGGCACACCTCCTGGCAGATGTCGCAGCCGAACACCCGGTTACCGATCGCGCTCCGCAGATCGAGCGGGATCGAGCCACGATTTTCGATCGTCAGCCAGGAGATGCAACGTCGAGCGTCGAGGACACGTGGTGAGACGATCGCGTCGGTCGGGCACGCTTCGATGCAGCTGGAGCACGTCCCGCAGCGGTCCGGCAGGAAAGGTGCGTCTGGCGCCAGGTCGAACGTCGTGAGGATTTCCCCGAGCAGGAGGTAGGATCCCAGATCGGGGTCAATCAGCAGCGTGTTCTTCCCGATCCACCCGAGCCCGGCCCGTTGGGCATGCTCTCTTTCGAGCACCGGCCCATAGTCCACGTACAGTTTGCAGCCCGCCCCTGGATCGAGAGCCCGGATCCGCTCGATCAGGACCCCCAGCTTCTCCTCGAATACGTCGTGGTAGTCACGGCCGAGAGCGTAGCGCGCAATCACGGCGTCACCTGTTGTCCGGCCGGGATCGGAAAGTCCCGGAGCGTAGCTCAGTGAAACCACCACGACAGTACGACAGCCAGGCAGCGCTTCGGTCGGGTCGAGCCGGCGTCTGACGGAATCTTCCCGAGCCATCCAGCCCATGTCCGCGTGTCGACCGAGACGCAGCCATTCGAGGTAGGCGGTTCGGTGCGCAGGAGGGTCGGCCGGGGCGAATCCCACCGATGAGAAACCGAGATCGAGCGCCGCCCTCCGGATCACTGCTTTCGGGTCCTCGCCGCCGGTACTCACCGCTATCGGATCAGGAGAATGTGAATGCGCTCGGACATTCGTCTGAGATCTCGCATCCCGAGCAATCCGGTTTACGCGCATCGCACCGGGCCCTGCCGTGACGGATGAGTCGCCAGGAAAACGGGTGCCATTCTTCGCGGGGAAGCACCTCCATCAGGTCGCGCTCGATCGCCTCCGGTGTTTTCGCCGCGGTGAGCCCCAACCGGGTGGAGACGCGCTTGACGTGCGTATCGACGACGACGCCTTCGGTCTTCGAGAATGCATTGCTCAGCACGACGTTCGCCGTCTTCCGCGCGACCCCCGGAAGCAGCGTCAGCTCCTCCATCGAATCCGGCACCTCACCGTCGTGCTCGGCCACGAGTCGGGCGGCCATGCCACGGATGTGCCTGGCCTTGTTCCGGTAGAACCCTGTGGAGTGGATGAGACCCTCGAGCTCTTCGATGTCCGCCCCGGCGTAGTCCTCCGCCGTCCGATAGCGGCGGAACAGGTCCGGCGTCACCTGGTTCACCCGTTCGTCCGTGCACTGGGCACTGAGAATCGTCGCCACGATCAGCTCCAGCGGGTCCTCCCACCCGAGGCTGATCGCCAGACCCGGGTAGAGTTCGGCCAGGCGCGGGGAGAGACGGGCTGCGCGTTCGCGGCGCCGGGCCAGCGAGGCGAGACGCCTACCCATCGTCGAGCACCTCCAAGGACTCGAGGCCGAGCTCGCGCGTCCGCTCGATCCACCGACTCACGTCCCGCAGAGTCAACACGCCCAGGACCTCGCCTGCACGTGTCACGAACACTCGATCCGCTCCACGCGCGCGGAGATCGGCCGTGACGTCCGCCAGCGATGCACTCTCGTCCACGCCTGCCACCTCCTCGATCGGAAGCATCGCTTCGAGCACCGGCGTCTCGCGGCGCTGCTCCGGTCGAATTTCGGCCACATCCGCGGGGGTGACAGCCCCTACGATCCTGCCCCGGCGCTCTACCGGAAATCCGCCCGCATCACTCGTGAGAAGCAGACTTCGAGCCAGCTCCTGTACGCTCATCGTCTCGGGGACCGCGATCTGCGCTCCCCTGAGAGCCCGACCCGCCGAAACGCCTTCGAGCCGGCTCCGCAAACGCTCGAATCGTGCTGCGGCGGCCGCGGCGCTGTTGAGGAACCAGCCGAGGAGGATCATCCATATGCCGGAAAGCCTGGCCCCCTGAAGACTCAGGGACAGGAAACTCGCGAAGATCAGCGCGAGCCCGGATCCGATCAGCAGCCAGCCAAATGCCCGCCCGACGAAAGTCGCCCAGCGCATAGCCAGGCTCTGGTCGCCGGAGATCCGCCAGATGGCCGCGTGCAGAACCCGCCCGCCATCGAGTGGGAACGCGGGGATCATGTTGAATACGGCGAGCACGAGGTTGAGAAACGCCAGCGTCCCGGCAAGCGTTCCAATCGCATCGATCCCGAGGCTCCAGCCGGCACGGCTCAACAGACCGAACAGGGCCGCGAGGGTGAGGCTGGCGAGAGGCCCTGCCACTGTAAGCGCGAACTCGTCCGCCGGCGTGCGGGCTTCCATCGACATCTCGGCCACACCGCCGAAGATGAACAACGTGATTCCGTGCACCGCGATGCCCCGGGACCGGGCGACGACCGAGTGTGCCAGCTCGTGCAGCAGCACGGAGAGGAACAGGAGGAGTGCTCCAATGACCCCAAGGAACAGGTAGAAGCGTGCTTCCATGCCTGGCAGCTTCACCGGCAGTTCCCACACTGCGAACGTCCAGGTGACGAGGGCGAACACGATGAACCACGAGACGTCGATCCGGACCCGGAAGCCGAACCACTTTCCGAGCCCGAAACTCCCGAGCATCATCCGCCGATCTCAGGCAGGGCCCGGCGCTCGATGTGGCCTGGAGGACCGGGATTCGCGGCGCCGACCAACCGTCGCCACCACGAGGCCCGCCGGCGCAGCACGACCCACAGGCGGCCGCCCGCCAAGTTCCTGACCCGGACGAACGTGCGGTCGGCCTCGGCAGGGACGCGCAAGGCATAATTGTGCCCGCGCCAGTAGAAACCGGCTGTCCGGTCAGCCGGCCCGAGAGCCGCCTCGACGAACGTCTCTCCGTCGAGGCGTACGGCGCCGTCATCATCAGCCGGTATCGCCAGGTAGAAATCGGGATCGAACGCTCGGCCCGCGTGGCGAAGGAAATTCTGATCGACGGCCCAGTCGAACACGTCCAGCCCGCTCTCATTTGCAGCCGCTTCCCGGTGGTGCAGGAGCTCGTGCACGATCGTCTCCCACAACTCGGCGTCCCAGTCGAACATCGGATCATCGTCGGCCAGGATTCGGAACGACCCGTGATACAGCACGATCCGGGATCGGGTGTCGCCGATCCCGCCCGTTCCATCGGGCCAGTCATCCGTGATGCACTCGCCCATCGTCCAGATCCCGGGAAGGCTGGGATGTCCCGCAGCCTCCGTCTCGACTATGAGGCCGTCCACCCCGGCGCGAAACTCCGGCGGAATCTCGTCGAACATCCGGGCGGCCCGCTCACCGAACTGCTCCGACCTCACGCCCCGTCCTCCTCCGACAGTCGACCGTACGACCCCCGGTACCACAACAGTGGCAGGTCGTGTGGCCCGTTCGCCGCCGTCGCCTCGACCACTCGACCAACCAGGATCGTATGGTCCCCGGCTTCGATCGACTGCTCTATTTCGCACTCGCAGACTGCGATCGAGCCCGGGAACACAGGACTCCCGAACCTGCCAGGTTCCCAGTTGACGCCCTCGAACTTCCCGTCCCCCGTCCCCGCGAAGCGCTCGGAATGGGACCTGTGCCCTGAGCCGAGTACGTTGATCGCGTATCGTCCGCTGGATACGATCACCTCGCGAGTCCGGGATCCCGCGCCGAGACAGACGAGAACCAACGGCGGATCCAGCGATACCGAGCACACCGCCGTGGCCGTGACGCCGGCTGGCCGGCCTTTGGCATCGGCCGAGGTCACAACCACTATGCCTCCCGCCAGCTGTGCCAGGGCGCGCTTGAAAGCGTCGGCTTCGACCTCCGCTCCCCGGCTTCCGGCTCCTGTGTCAGGCTTCACTCACTCTTCCTCTGGTTCGACCCGGAACACGCGGAGTCCGGCATACATGTCGGCCACGAACACGGCCTGTTTGAGGATCCGGGCCCCTCGCGCCAGCGAGCGGCTCGGGGTTTCGTTCATCCAGGCCCCGGTGGGAGCCGCGTAAGTCTCCCGACCCTGGACATACAGGTCCCCGCGCAGCTCGCCGGACAGGTCCACGAGCCGGAGTCCCCCGGTACCGAACGCGGCCGTGAGCCTCTCGGTGCGGGGATCGATCTGCAGGTCGCGCGCGCCGGCCTCGGGAACGCGAAACCACGCCGACTCCCGTGGCCGTTCGATGTCGGCTACGTCGATGATGTGCACACCGCCCCTCGGCCCGTCGATGCACGAGTCGCAGCCGTCGATCCCGTCGGCTAGCAATACCCAGTCGCGCCAGCGCCTGACCTCGAGCGTGTTACCCCACTCCTTCCCATCCAGGCGCACCCGGTACGTGTATTCGGACACCAGGGCTGGTCGTTGCACGGTGCCGTCGCGGATTCCCGCACCCACGTCGAGCACCGCCAGTCCATCGTGCCATCGGGCGAGCAATGCGATCCCATCCCGCACATCGATATCGGCGATATGACTCCCGCCTGGACTCCCGCCGGCACCCACGGACTCCGACCGCCAGCTCCCGGATCGTCTCGGGACACGCGGGTCCGAGAAGTCGAATCCGATCAGCGATCCATCTTCGATCGCGGCTGCCCATACGACGTCGCGGTCCACGGCCACCGCCGAGGTCCCGCCGCCGAGCCCGTCGGTCACGCGCGCGATCGTTGCGGGATTCGCCGGGGTGCTGAGGTCGAGAACCAGCAGGCCCGCGTCATCGCCCGCCGGATGCGACAGGGCCACGACGGCCCAGGAATTCCCTCCCCCGATCTCGAGATCGTGCACGCGCTCGGAGCCGGGCACGACCGACCGCTCGAACGCCGGGTTCTCCGGGTCCGTGACGTCCCATACGTGAATCCGGGCGGGACGATCGGTCCAAACCCAGGCCCAGTCCCGCCCATCCATGCCTTCGAACACCCGGATCCCGGCTGCCGCGCCTCCAGTCCCCGGTAGTGGAGCCGAGGCGATCGGCCGGAGCGTCGTGGTCCGCCCTCTGGCACCAACCTGGACGACTGCCGACGAGGAGAGAGCGCCGCGAGCGGCGGTTACCAGCCAGGTCCCGGACGCCGGCGCGACGAACGCCCCGTCCGGGTCGACCCGTGCGGACTGCTCGCCGTCGATCGGTGTCGAAGACCAGTGCACGCGGCCGTCTTCCAGCTCGGCTCCATTGACCGACCGCACGCTCGCCGTGAAATGCAGGACCTCTCCGGGCAGGGCGAGCGCCTCGGGCGGTGAGACGACCAGGATCCGGGCACGATCCGGCACTACGCCGAGCTCGATTTCGGCAGAGTCCGATCCGCTGGTCGCCGTGACCCACGCCGATCCTGGCCCTGTTCCGGTTACCACGCCTGCAGCGTCGACCCGAATCACGGACCTGTCGCTCGAGGTCCAGTGGACCGGAGCGGGCCAGTCCCCGCCGTCCGCCCCGACGGTCGCCTCGATCCGGACGGGGAACCCAGCGGGAAGCGGCAAGTCCGGTGCGCGTAGCGTGAGCGACCCACGTCCGGCGGGGCCCGGCGCCGGCGCGGCGGATGGCCTGAGGTCCGCTTCGGGGTCCACCCAGGCGGTCGAGCCGGTTGCTGCCGTCGCCGACTCGTCGCCACCGGGCGGCGGAGCCCGTCCGTCGGTCCGGACGGCCGGGTCCCCGCCTGTCTCGCCGGCCGCCACACCGGGTCCAGACGCCGGCGCGCCGGCAGCCGAGCCTCCCGCGCATCCGAGGAACGGAAGACAGGCCACCGCAGCCATCATCGTGCCGAATTGAACTCGGCGGGACCGGCCGGCCTTCATGGGCCCGCCCCCGTTTCGTCCACCGGAACGTCCGCAGTTCCGCCTGCGAGGCGGCGCGCGAGGACAGGATTCAGAACGAGGAAGGCCACCAGGGCGATCGCCCACTGGAACAGGACCGTGCCCACGTTGAAGCTGGAAAACGGGGTGAACGTCGCCCACAGACCTTCGTCGCTCACGGCCTGGCTCATCCACCAGCCGAGCAGGACGACCGCCTCAACGAGCACGAGCACGATGGCTACATTCCACCAGCGCCCGATCCGGAAGTCGCTTCCGGGTCGGTTCACCAGCGTCTGGCGGAATCGATCCAGGCCGTAGCGCGTGACGCCGAATGCGAAGAACAAGCCCGACAGCATCAGGCCGACGCCCCATACCCAGTCCTGGTTCTGGAAGAACTCCAGGGACAGGGCAGATGGCATCCCGAGCAGGAACCCCGCGGCCCCGACGACCTTGATCGCCCGAGCGCGTGTCATCCCGGCGTCGATCAGCACCCGGGAGGCCAGCTCGATCATCGCGATCAGGCTGCTCCAGGCCGCGAAGAACAGGGCGAGGAAGAAGAAGGACATGAACAGCCGCCCGGCCGGCATGCGGGCGAACAGCTGCGGGACCCAGATGAAGGTCAGTCCTTCATTCCCGGCGCCGACGATCGTCTCACCGGCCTCGGGGAGAATGGCGAACGCCGTGCACAGCACCATGATCCCCGCGAGCAGCGAGACCGAGTTGTTGCCGAACCCGAGGACGAACGCGTTCAGCGTCGTGTCCTCCCGTGGCCGCAGATAGACGGCGTATGCCAGGATCAGGCCCCACCCGGCTCCGGTATCCCACGCATTCTGTGTCAGAGCTTCGAGCCAGATCCGGGCCTCGAGCAGATCGCTCCACTCGGGGGTGAACAGAAATGCGAGGCCCCGCTCAGCGCCGGGTAGCGTTACGGCACGCGCCGCGAGAACGATAATCAGCAGGAACAGGCCGGGGATCAGCACGCGTGCCGCCCGCTCGATCCCTCGGACGCCGCGGGAGACGACGAACACACCGAGTCCCAGGGCGAGCGCGTGCGTGAACACCGCCGTCCAGGAGCCGGCGAAGCCTTCCCAGTACGCCGTGGCAGCCTCGGGTGAATTCATCGGAATCCCACCCGTGACGGCGCCCCACAGGTACCGGAGCGTCCAGCCCATGACGACCGAGTAGTAGAACATGATCGCCGTGGCGGTGAAAGCGACCCACGCGCCCATCCAGGCGAACCGTTTGCCGAACAGGCGGGTGAACGCGCCGATCGGCCCGCACCTCGTCTCCCGTCCCATCGCGAACTCGACCAGGATGAGCGGGATCGACCACAGCAGAAGGAACACCACCCAGGCGATGAGGAACGAGGCTCCTCCGTTCGTGCCCGCTACCCGTGGAAAGCGCCAGATGTTGCCGGTGCCCACGGCCATGCCGAGCATCACGAGCATGGTGCTCCAGCGGGAGGAGAAACGCTGCTTCTCACTCACGAGCATTCCTCCTCGGGTTCGAGGTCGTCCAACCAGGCCACGAGCTCCCGGTTGAATTCCTCCGGCATGCTGATGTGCGAGCAGTGCCCCGTGTCATCCAACTCGACGTAAAGTGCGTCGTGGATCCGATCGGCGATGTCCCGCGCCCATGCGGCCGGCGTGTAAGTATCCAGCGGCCCCTTGAGCACGAGGGTCGGAACGCGAATCTCAGCCAGCTCAAGCCTCAGGTCCTCCTGCTTCAGGAGCCGGATGCGCCGACCCGAAATCTGCGGCGGCTCGGTGCGCGAGCCAGTCCACAGAGCGTAGTCCACGACTCGCTCCCAGCCCGGGGATGAATCATAGATCCACACGTCATGCCGACTCCACAACCTCCCGAGCCGGCGCGCGGCCTCGGTGGGCAGGTACCGGTTGGCCGTCACCGCGACCGGGGCGAAGAGCGTGGCGTTCAGTCCCACGTGCTCGTAGCTGACCCGGGCGAGCGAGTTCGCCAGTACCAGTCCCCGAACCCGCTTCGGGAATCGGGATGTGATCCGTATGGCGACCGCTCCACCCAGACTCTGGCCGATCACGATCGCCGAATCGATCTCGAGGAAATCCATTAGCTCGACAGCATCGTCGGCGAACTGGTCGAACGTGGCCTGGTCCCGGAATCGGCTCCGGAGATCTGCCGCGATCACGTGGTAACGGCGGGCCAGCTCTGGTACCTGGAAGCGCCACGTTTCCTTCATTCCGTCGGCCCCGGGGATCAGCAGCACAGCCGGACCCTCGCCCGCTTCGATCCAGGCGATGACCTCTCCGTCCGACAGCTGGAACCGGTTCGAGACGTACGGGTTTCCGTCCGCATCGAGCACCGGTGGACGGACGAGACGGTTGTTCCGTCGCGCCGCCAGGCGCGTCCAGGCGACGACACCGACGACGGCGCCGAGGGCTCCGGCGATCCACCAGTTCACCACCTGCCCACCGGGGATGGTTCCACCAGCTCGTCCACATTTGCAGCGACCAGTGGCAGGGCCGGAACCGCACCGTCGAACCGGTAGACCGGGAATTCCCGGGCCGCATCTTCGGGGGTAGTGTCACCGGACGCCGGGAGAGGCGACCGAAACCACCCATCCGCAGAACCGGGCTCGATCAGCGTGAACAGGAGTCGCTGACGCATCTGGTCCGACCGCACGAGCCAGCTGCCAGCCGGAAGAGTGCGGTTCGCCGCCGGCTCGAGGGAGTCCGGAGTTCGGTACGCGCTCACCGGGAGCCGCACGGGCTCGAGCAGACGCTCCACCCGGATCCCGTGCCGCAGGAGATGAGCGACGAGTTCCGTCTCATCCGGAAGGATCAGCCAGGCCGCGGGCAACTGCAGCGCGGTCCGAACCTCGAGCGCGGGCCGCCACTCATCGACCGTGTACGGAACCGCGACGCCTCGTTCTGACCAGCGCAGCCAGTGCAGCGATGGGCGTTCCGGATCGGCGGCATTTTCCGCTTGTAAGGCGAGGGGTGGACTCGCGGCTTCTTCGTCACTCGGACTTTGCAACGTGCGCGCGAGCACCTCCTCCGATATTCCTGCGATGACTTCGAGAAACGACACCGCGGTCAGGTACAAACGATCGGTCCGCCGTGACAGGTCATCGATCTCGTGGCTCGATGCCGTCTCGAGCAGCAGTGCAAGGCTGCCCGCGAGGGAAAAAGCGTTCCGCGCATTGTTCGCGGTGATTGGACCGAGAGAGTAGAAGATCTCCTCCGGGTCTTCTCCCCCCGTCTGGTAGGCGGGGTCGGGATTCTCGGCCACGTACTCATGGAATCGCACGTTGTTCGCCGAGAGAGCCCGGACTACGTACGGGAGGAGCCAGAACCGGGCGAACTCGGTGAGTCGAGGGTCCACGTTGGGATGCGTCGGCAGGCCGACCTGTGCTTCGTACGGAGTCGGGCCCATCTCGTGCAGATCCAGCACCACGTGCGGTTCCATCGTCGCGTGCAGTTCCCACAGGGCCCGGTTCGCAGGCGACGCCAGTAAGACGTGGTCGCGGTTCGGGTCGAATCCGCTCCCGTTGAATCGCGTCCCGTCACGCATACCCACCGGGTTCATCACGGGAACGATCGTGACCTCGAGGTCGTCCAGCAGCGAACGGAACTCGCCAACGGAAAGGTCTCGAGCGAGTCTGAGGGCGACCTCGTACCCGGTTCGCTCGTCCCCATGCTGCGAACCGATCACGAGCACTCGCACCCGATTGCCGGGATTTCCCGCCCCGCCCGTGGCGGCGCCGATCCCGAGACTGGCCACCGGAATGACGGCCGGGGGTCCCGCCGCGCCGTCAGGGAGTGTGAGGAACGGATCGACCCGCATGACCGGACCCGCCAGCGCCGAGAGCTCGGTCAGCCAGGTGAGCGCGGTGTCCGGGGGCGTATATTCCAGATAGCCCGAGGCCTCTGCCGGCGTCTGAATCGTCGAGGGTGCCGTTCCCGAATACCCGCTTTGCGCGTACGCGACGGACGCGACAGATCCGACCGAAACGGCTAGTAATGCCGCGAGCCGCACCAGGCGTTCGAACGGACGGAAACTCACGTGGCCGCAATCATTCGAGACGATCCCGGATCGTCGCGATGATGGGATCAGCCACCAGACCGGGCTGACCCAGAATCGCCGACAGCTCTGTGGCGTCTCGCGACAGTCCGCCGGCCAGCCACTGGCCGAGGAACTTGCCGCTGCGCGGATTGCGGAACCAGTCGGTGTCGAAGCGCTCCTCCAGCGCCCGGGCGAGCGGCGCGGAAAGCAGGCGCGCTCGCAGCTCACGCGCAGAGCCGAATCGCTGCCCGAGTCGTGTGAGAAACCCCCGCGGATCGTGCCGGACCCGGGTCGCGTCGAACATCAGCTCGGCCCACCGAGAGCCGAGCGATCCGGGCCGATCGCTCTCGCACACCTCGAGATCGAACTGGAGTCTGGCGGCCAGCCGTCGCAGATGATACAGGTCGAGGAAGGCCGCCAGGCGCAGGTACTCCTCCAGTGGGCGGCCCTCGATCCCTCTGGCCCGGTGGACCCATTCGCGGTTCAGGGCCAGGTCTGCGAACAGGGCCCCGTGCGCCTCGGGAACGGATCGATCCCCGATCGATCGATACTCGAACGGAAGGGACGGATCGGTCCTCGACCAGTGCACGGTCTCGCCGATCTCCCACAGGAGTTTTCGACAGGCGCCGGGTGTCACGGTCGGCGTGACGAACAGGACGACCCGATCCGGCACGCGGATCGGCGAGCAGAAAGCCTTCATGCCGGGGCCGGGAAACGCCTCTACCGTGAGCTCGACCCGCCCGCCCTCCTCGAGGTCGAGGCCGATCTCGGCCAGGTCGAAGCGAACCGTATCGAGGATCGAGGTCTCCCGGCAGGGCAGGTCCAGCCAGTCCATTCGAGCCAGCCACTCGATGTCATGCGCCTCTGCTTCGCCACCGACGTCGCCGACGTGGCTCGACAGCTGGCGGTCGAGTTCCGCCTCGTACAATTCCCCGGTCTCCGACAGCAGCCGACGCGCCTCGCGGAGAGTCGCGTCGAGATTGACGCCACTCAACCGCTGCACGGCCTGGCGATGCGACCCGTAGCCAAGCTCCTCGGCCGAAATCCGCCACCTGTTGAGCCGGTCGAGCTGCAGCGGAACGACGATCGCGTGTGCCTCGGCGCAAATGTCTGCCAGCCGTCGTCGGGCCTGTCTGTCAGGCTCGGACTCGATCATCGCGCCGAGCCGGCGTACCGGAACCTGCATCTCGTCGAGTTCGACGGAAGCGGTCGAGTGCCACATCCGGTACTCGTCATCCAGGTCGGCGTTGTCCACTCGTACCTGGTGCTCGCCCGCCCACCCCAGCAGACGACGGAGCTGCCGCTCGGACTCTCCCGAGGCTCCCGCCAGCTCCCGTTCGATCGCGGGGGCGGTTTCCTCCCAGGCCAGCAACCGCTGGGTGGCGTACAGAGGCTGGAGCTCCGGCCATGGCTTCCGGCCGGACATCCCTTCGAACATTTCCTCGAGGATGGCCGCGTGGAATCGCTCCGCGCGGTCTCGGATTTCCCGTACGGTCAGGCCCACGGTTCCTCCGGAGTCAGGCACGGACAGACCGCACCGGGCGGTGCGGTCCATTCGCTCATCAGGAGTCGGCCTGCTCGATGCGCTCGAGCAGATGACGACCGAGATCGTCAGCCGGCACGCGCACCTGCTCCAGAGTGTCGCGATCGCGGACCGTGACAGTTCCGTCCTCGATGCTCTGACCATCCACCGTGATACAGAACGGCGTGCCCGCCTCGTCTTGCCGCCGGTACCTGCGGCCAATCGAGCCCGACGCGTCGTAGAACACCGTGAGCGACCGGCGCAGATCCTGTTCGATCTTCCGCGCCATCTCCGGCATCCCGTCCTTCTTCACGAGCGGGAATACGGCTGCCTTGATCGGGGCCAGCCGGGGATGGAAGCGCAGAACGACACGGGCCTCGCCCTCGACTTCCTCCTCGTGGTAAGCACTCACCAGGAGCACGAGCACCAGCCGGTCGAGCCCGATCGAGGTCTCGATCACATACGGCACGAACCGCTTTCCGGAGTGCGTCTCCACGTACTCGAGCTTCTTGCCCGACTTCTCCTGGTGCGCATTGAGGTCGAAGTCCGTCCGGTTGTGGATCCCCTCGAACTCCTTCCACCCGAACGGGAATAGGTACTCGATGTCCTCTGCGTTCTTGGCGTAGTGCGCCAGCTCGTCGGGTCCGTGTGGATGGAGCCGCAGCCGATCCTCCCTGATTCCGAGCGACTTCACCCAGGCCAGTCTCTGATCGCGCCAGGTCTCGAACCACTCGTCGTCCGTGCCCGGCTCGACGAAGAACTGCATCTCCATCTGCTCGAACTCGCGCGTGCGAAAGGTGAAGTTCCCGGGAGTGATCTCATTGCGGAACGCCTTGCCGACCTGGGCGATCCCGAACGGAACCTTCTGCCGGGACGCGTCGAGCACGTTGCGGAAGTTGACGAAGATCCCCTGCGCCGTTTCCGGACGCATGTAGACCGTGGAGGTCGAATCCTCGACCGCTCCCATGAACGTCTTGAACATCAGGTTGAACTGGCGGGCTTCGGTGAACTGGTCCTTCACGCCGCAGGTCGGGCACTGGTCGGACTCCAGCGTGTCCTCGCGGAATCGTCGGTGGCAGTTTCGACACTCGACCAGCGGATCGGTGAACCCCTCGACGTGGCCGCTCGCCACCCAGACGTCGGGGTGCATGAGGATTCCCGCATCCACCCCTTCGACGTCGTCGCGACGGTGGACCATCTCGGCCCACCAGGCAGATTTGACGTTCTGTTTCAGCTCCACGCCGAGCGGACCGTAATCGTAGACGGCGCCGACACCGCCGTAGATCTCGGACGACTGGAAGATGAAACCCTTGCGCTTGCACAGGGAAACGAGCTTGTCCATAAGGTCGGGGGCATAGTCCTGCGCCGCCGCCGGTGTATCCAGATTCTCGCTCAACGTGGTCTCGCTTCGGTTCGGGCCCATTTGAAAAGGGAGGGGAAGGATACCGATCCGCTCCCGGAAGCGGCAAGAAAACCGGCTGCGATCGGCTCTGCGTCGGGGGCAGAGTCGGCAATATCCGTCCGGTCATTTCAATCCTCGCCGCCGAGTTCCTTCGCAATGAGCGCGGAAATGGCGCCGGCGTCCAGCCAGTTGCCAGCGCCGCCGCTCAGTGCCTGAACGCCGTCGGGTACCGCCCCCTCGATCCGCCCGCACACCAGGATGGACGGCACACCGGCCGACCCTGCTCGCGCCAGCACTTCGGTCGTGATCTTCCCGAGTCCGCTCGTCGCGTCCCACGCGCCTTCGCCGGTCAGGAGCAGGTCGGCGGCTGCGAGCTCGGAATCGAACCCGACCCGATCGAGCACCCACTCGGCACCGGGAAACATCTCCGCGCCCAGGAACAGCAGACACCCGGCCCCGAGTCCGCCCGCGGCCCCGGCACCCGGGACGTCGCGCACGTCCCGACCGAGATCGCGGGCGGCTATGTCGGCCAGGCGAGTGAGACCGTATTCCAGCAGCTCGATCTCCTCCGGGTCGGCGCCCTTCTGGGCCGCGAATCTCCTGGCCGCGCCATCGGGTCCGAGCAGCGGACTGCGTACATCGGCGAGAGCGACGACATCCGGCTCCGGGGTGGCAAATGGCGCTGACGGCTGCGTTCCCACCGGAACTCCGTCCGGCGGCACGATCGTGTGCAGGCGCTCGAGCGCTCCACCTCCGGGCGGCAGCGGCTGGCCGGCGGCGTCGAAGAATCGCCAGCCGAGCGCCCTTGCCATGCCCGTTCCCCCGTCCACGGTTGCCGATCCGCCGAGACCCAGGACGATTCTGCGTGCGTCCAAATCACCGCAGTGCGACAGCATGATCCCGACGCCGTTAGTGTCGGCGCGCAGCGGGTCCCGGATCGCAGGCGGTACGAGGTGCAGACCGCACGCTTCCGCCGCCTCGATGATCACCTGTGTCGGGCTCGTCCACAGTGCCCGGGCCACGACCGGATCGCCGAACGGATCCGTGGTGGGAATCCGCCCTTCCGTTCCGTCCCCGGCAGCCTCGATGGACTCGAGCAGACCCGGTCCGCCGTCGGACAGGGGGAGCATGCGTATCTCAGCCCCAGGGCGGGCCCGGAGTACGCCGGCCACCAGTGCCGCCGCGGCATCTGACGCGGACAGGCTCTCCTTGAAAGCAGTTGGACAAACGAGCACTCGCATGCGGCGCTTCGCACTCCTCCAAATGGGTACATGTCAACTCGTGAAGGTACCTTCACGAACCCGGTCGCGCCGGATGGGGCACACCCGTAATCTGGGACAATGTTCTCAGCCACAGAGTCCACTCTCGTGATCGGGCACCGGGGCGGTGCGGGCGCCGCCCCGGAAAACACCGTCGCTGCGATCCGGCATGGAGTCGAAGCGGGTGCCGATGCGATCGAATTCGACATCCACGCGACGCGGGATGGCCGGATCGTAGTGATCCACGACGACACCCTCGAGCGGACGACCGATGGTGAGGGGATCGTCGAGGAGCTTGGGCTGGACGAACTGCGGGGTTTCGATGCGGGATTCAACTTCACGCCGGACCTCGGCCGCAGCTTTCCATTTCGCGGCACCGGCATCGGAATCCCCACGCTGGAGGAGGCCGTCGAGGCCACCGAAGGCCTGTCGATAATCTGCGAGGTGAAGACCGCCAGGGCAGGACAGCTACTCGCGGGCTGGCTGCCAGGAAAGCCAGCGCGGGAGCGCATGATCGTCGGCGGATTCGATCTTGAGGCCGTCCGGCCCGCAGCGTTGGCAGCCCGATGGCGCTGCGCCAGCCAGCAGGACCTCACACCGTTCGTGCTGCTCGGAAAGCTGGGCATCCCGACCCGGCTCGCGTCCGACATCGCTGCTGCGATCGTCCCGATACGGAAGGGGCTTGTGCGGGTCGTGACTCGCGGATTCGTGCGGCGCTGCCACGCAGCGGGGACGGGCGTGCACGTATGGACGGTGAATCGTCCGGACGAAATGCGACTACTGCTGGAGCTGGGCGTTGACGGGCTGATCAGCGATTTTCCGGCGATCGCGCGCCGGATTGTCGAAGAGCATCGGGCTCACGGCATGGCCGGGACGCGGGACCTCGAGCCGGCACAGGAATGAACCTGCCGTCGCCCGGGCTGTAGACAGGTGAACATGCACGATGGCCGTTCAGGCCCGGGACGAAACCGGACGGGAGGAGGTGGGGTCATGTCGAATCGACCGTACGACGGGGAG
>JBDGUZ010000007.1:0-42429 GCA_039585915.1 Gemmatimonadota bacterium | reverse complement strand
TGCCGCGCCATCTTCGACAGGAGCTGCATCATCCAGCGTGAGATGTCGCTCTGCTGATCCTCGGCGGCCGCCTTCACGAGCTCGAGCACGGCGTCCACCGCGACTCCTCGCGCCGCGTTGTCAAGGAACTCCTGGCGCTGGCGCACGTCGCCGCCCATGCGCAGCAGGCGCTGCAGAGTTTCCGGCTTCAGCTTTCCGAGCAATGACGAGAATCGCTCGCGGAGCTCGTTTTCCTCGAGCGGATTCGCGTCCTTCAGGTCGCTGGCGATCTGGACCATGTAGCCGACGATCACCTGGTTGTAGGCGGTCTCTTCGGAGTTATCGTCGATCGCCCGCGCGACCTCGGTCGGGTCGTAAGATTGCTCAGCCGACTCAGTTTCCTGTCGGGCGGAAAGCGCCGCCTGGGCGAGGCCTATCCACAGGTGGGTTCCCGAATCACCGCTGACACTGCGCCCCGAGCCAGTTCGGAGCTTGAGGCTGTCATAACGGACCGGGTGGAGACGCACATGAGCACGTCCCTTCAGGACTTCCTCCGGCTCCCGGCCGAGCGGCCGTCCAGTGCGCTCGGGCTCCGTCGATATCAGCTCGAGAACTTCTGCGATTTCCGTTGGAGCGACGCCTTCTGCAAAGGAGATGGCGCCCAGTTCGTGATGGTGGAGACGGTCGGCCAGGCTGCGGAGAAGCGCGTGGGTAGAATCCGTCGCCACTCCCTCGATGATCAGCTGTTCACGCGCGACCCCGATCGACAGGCTGCCGTGACTGGCGAGAAGCACGGAAAGACGCGAATAGACAGACTCCGCGGAGGGTACAAGCACCGGGTGGCCCGGCGGATACATGGCGTGCTTCTGCAACGCCGCCGACAATTCGATCAGAAAGTCGGACAGCTCTCCCGACAGGGACGCTTTGGTGCGTCGCGGTTCCGCGGTATCTGCATTCATGACGGGCCACGACAGAGCAAGTCGCGTGCGAGAAGTGTCGGGACCTGTCGATCGGCCTGAATCCACGTCCGGTCTCGTCACGGCGTTCTCCCTGCTATGTTTCCTGCATGACCGATTCCACGGACGTAATCGTTGTCGGCGCGGGCGCGATCGGAGCGAGCGTCGCCTATCACCTGTCCCTGGCAGGAGCCCGCGTGACCGTAGTGGAGAAGGAGCCCCTCCCGGCCCTTCACCAGAGCGGTCGGAACAGCGGCGTGGTTCACGCCGGCTATAACCTGAAGCCGGGGACCAGGAAGGCTTCATTCTGCGTCGAGGGCAGCCGCAGGCTCCGGGCCTGGTGCATCGAGCGACGAGTCCCGCTGGAGCAGGGCGGGATTCTCGTGGTCGCATTGGGTGAACACGAGGTTCCGACACTCGAGGAGTTACTGCGCCGTTCCGATGCAAACGGGGTTGAAGCCCGGATCGTTACGGCAGACGAGATCAGGGAGGTTGAGCCGCACGCCACCGGCGTGGCGGCACTACATGCACCCGAGGGCGCGAGCTTCGACGCGGAAGCGTTCGTGCGCAGCCTGCTCGACGAAGCTGATTCACGAGGAGCCTCGGTTCGATATGGCATCCGCGTCGCCGCCGTGGTCGACGGCCGAGCGAGCGCTCGAGTGCGGACCGACGATGGAACGCTGGAGGCGCCGGTCGCCGTGAACTGCGCCGGTCTGCAGGCGGACCGGGTTGCTGGCGCGATTGCGAGCGATGTGCGAGTGATCCCGTTTCGCGGTTTCTACGCCGAGCTCGTGCCCGAACGCGAGCACCTGGTTCGGAGCCATGTCTACCGGACCCCTGACCTCGCGTATCCGTTCCTCGGGGTGCACGCGTCGAGGCGAACGGACGGCCGGGTTCTGCTCGGGCCGGGCGCGATGCTGGCGCCGGGGCGTGAGTCCTACGGACTGTTTGGGATGAACGGGGCAGACCTCGCGGGGACCTTGGCCTGGCCCGGATTCAGGGCCCTGTTCCGGGATCCACGGTTCCGCCGCCTGGCGGTCCGCGAGGCCCGTAAGAACTTCCGTCTGGTGGACATCTGGAAGGAAGCGGTGGCGCTGCTGCCCGAGTTGCGGCCCGAGGACCTCGCGCGCTCGTTCGCCGGGAACCGCGCGCAACTGATCCGACGCGATGGCAGCCTGGTGGACGATTTCCTGGTACGCGAAACCGAGAACTGTGTCCACGTGCTGAATGCGGTGTCCCCCGGGCTGACCGGCAGCCTTCCGTTCGGTGAGTGGGTAGCGGGCCTGGCGCTGGCGAGGCTCGAGGGGGTGCCGGCCTGAGACCTCCAACGGATCCCATCGGCGTGCCGGATCCCGGTCCTGCACGGACGGGGGCCTCCGCATATGTTCCGGCTTCGAAAGCAGACCACCGGCTCAACTCGCTGAGGGTAATCAGAAGACCATGACCAAGCGCGCACTGATCACGGGGATCACGGGGCAGGACGGTTCGTACCTGGCCGATCTTCTGCTCGAGAAGGGGTACGAGGTGCACGGCACCGTGCGCCGCTCATCGGTAGAGAAGTTCGAGCGGATCCAGCATATCCGCGAGCGTATCACGCTTCACCAGATGGACCTGCTCGACCAGCTGTCGATCATCACGGTGCTGGAGGATGTCGAGCCGTGGGAGGTTTACAACCTCGCCGCGCAGAGCTTCGTTCCGACGTCCTGGAATCAGCCGCTCCTTACCGGAGAATTCACGGCGCTCGGCGTGACGCGAATGCTGGAGGGTTTACGCACGGTCAACCCTGACATCCGGTTCTACCAGGCTTCAAGCTCCGAGATGTTCGGCAAGGTCCGGAGGAGTCCCCAGGACGAGGAGACCCCATTCTACCCTCGCAGTCCGTACGGAGTCGCTAAGGTCTACGGGCACTTCATCACGGTGAACTACCGGGAGAGCTACGAACTGTTTGCCGCGAGCGGAATCCTGTTCAATCACGAGAGCCCAAGGCGCGGACTCGAATTCGTAACCCGGAAAATCACTGACGCCGTGGCCCGCATCAAGCTCGATCAGCAGCAGGTACTCAGGCTCGGGAATCTCGATGCCTGCCGCGATTGGGGATTCGCGGGTGACTACGTCGAGGCGATGTGGCGGATGCTCCAGCTGGAAGAGCCGGAGGACTTCGTGATCGGCACGGGCGTTATGCACTCGGTCCGAGACGTATGCCGCGTCGCGTTCGAGCACGTCGGGCTGGACTGGGAGGCATACGTGATGGAAGATCCGGCCTTTCTGCGCCCGGCCGAGGTAGAGGAGCTGTGCGCGGATGCGTCGAAGGCGAAGCAGCAGCTCGATTGGGAGCCTGTCGTGAGCTTCGAACAGCTGGTTCGCATGATGGTCGACGCCGACCTCGAGCGGCACTCCGGGTGACGGCGCGTCTCCGAGTCCGGTGCGCCCGCGTGTGACCACTGCGATCAGAGCGCGGGGACTGACCCGCCGATTCGCCGGTGTCCCGGCCGTCGACGGCCTGGACCTCGATGTGCCTTCCGGATCGATCTTCGGATTCCTCGGGCCGAACGGCGCCGGTAAGACGACTACGATCCGGCTCCTGCTCGGCCTGGTCGAGCCATCTGAAGGTGGTGCAGAGGTCCTGGGCCGGGACGTTCTCAGCGACAGCCAGGGAATTCGCGAGCGGGTCGGCGTGCTCCTCGAGAACGACGGTCTGTACGACCGGCTCACTGCTCGACAGAACCTCGATTTCTTCGCACGGGTCGCGCGTCTCAGCTCGAATGAACGGGAATCGAGGATTCGCGCGCTGCTGGACGAGATCGGGTTATGGGAGCGGAGAGACGATCCGGTAGCTGATTTCTCACGCGGAATGAAGCAGAAGCTCGCTCTCGCCCGGGCTTTCATCCACCGACCCGAACTGCTGTTTCTGGACGAGCCGACCGCGGGGCTCGATCCACCGACGGCGGCGGTTCTGCGGCGGGAGCTCGTTCACCTGGCCCGCGAACGGGGAGTAACGGTCTTCCTGACGACGCACAACCTGCTCGAGGCCGAGCGCGTATGCGATCGAGTCGCCGTGATCCGGCAGGGACGGCTCCTGGCGGAGGGTCCTCCTGAGTCGATCCGGTCCGGGGGAGAGCGGAGCCTGGTGGTGACGGCAACGGGCCTCCGACCGGGTCTTGTCGCGAGGCTCGCGAAGGAGCCGGACGTGATCTCCACTCGACTGGAGCCGGGTGGCCGGCTGGTCCTGGACCTGGTCGAAGGGACGAGCACCGCCCCCCTGATTCGAACTCTGGTGGATAACGGCGCCGAGGTCTCCGAAGCGCGCATCACCAGCGCCAGCCTGGAGGAGAGCTTTCTCGCCCTACTCGGCGAGGACGATCAAGCGGATCGGAAGGTCGAGGCGTGAGGGACATTCGAGTCGTCGCGGGCAAGGAGATGCGGGAGATCGTAGGCGCCGGAGGCGGCCGACGGGGTCTCGTCCGGGAGTTGTTATTCGTCGGGATCTTCGGACTGTTCTTCCCGCTTTCGCAGGCCGAGGTGTGGCGGACGGGGAGTGTGCCCGCCGTGTTCGCCCTGATGATCCCCCTGTTTCTGGTGGGACCGCACGTCGCAGACAGTTTCGCCGGTGAGAAAGAGCGCGGAACTCTCGAGACGCTTCTCGCGACCCGGTTGCCCGACCGGTCGATCTATCTCGGTAAGATCTTTGCGGTGTGCGGCTACGCATGGGTTGTGACGCTGCTGATCCTGTTCGCGAGTCTCGTGGCCTTGAACCTCACCGGAGCCGGCGAGCCCTCCGCGGGCCTGGAAGCCTATATGGACGAAGCTCCCGGCCTGTTCGTGTATCCGGGATTCGTGTGGGCGGCGTGGGCGGTCGGTTCGATCGCCTCGGGCCTGCTGCTGGCCGCGATCGGGACCTTCGTCTCCCTGCGGTCAAAAACGGTACGGGCAGCTCACCAGGCGATGATGATTCCGCTGTTCGTGATCATATTCGGAGGATCCTTCGGAATCCCGGTCCTGTTCCGAATGCTGCCGCCGGAGACCCGGCAGGCGGTGCTGGAAGGAATCGAGAGTCTGAGCGCAGTCTCCGCGGTCCTCGCGGCAGTCGGCGTGCTGCTCCTGCTCGATGTGGGCCTGCTGGCGGTCGGCCTTCGCCGGTTCCGCCGCGATCGCCTGATCTCAGGCTGAGCGAGGGTCCCGAAGTCAGGCCGCGAGCGCTTCCTGGAGCGCTGCCACGACCCGCTCCTGCGTCACGCTGTCGATCTCCGGCCAGATCGGAATGCTCAACACCTGGTCGGCGGCCGCTTCGGTGACGGGAAGCTCCAGATCGCGATACTCATACTCGTAGACCGGCAGGCGGTGGATGGGAATCGGGTAATATACCATCGTACCGATCCCTGCCTCGTCGAGTCGCTCCCGGACGAGGTCTCGCCGTCCCCCGGCGATTCGAATCGTGTACTGATGGAACACGTGCCCCGGAGTCACCTGTGGAGCCCGGACCCCGGGCAATCCCGCGAGCATTTCTCCATACCGGACCGCGGCCTGCCGCCTGCCGTCGTTCGCAGAGTCGATGCGTCCGAGCTTGACCCTGAGCAGGGCGGCCTGCATCGCGTCGAGACGCGAATTATAGCCCAGCATCTCGTTGTTGTAGCGGCTCCGCTCGCCGTGATTCCTCAGCATCCGAGCTGACTCGGCGACGGCTTCATCGTCGGTCGTCAGCAGCCCGCCGTCGCCGACGCCTCCGAGGTTCTTGGTCGGATAAAAGGAGAACGCCCCGGCATCGGCAAGTGCGCCGGTCGCCGCGCCGTCGAGCCGGGCGCCGAACGACTGCGCACAGTCTTCCAGGACCTGGAGGTCGTGTCGCTCGGCGAGTTGATTGATCTGCTTCATCGCGGCGGGCCTGCCGAACAGGTGCACGGGCAGCAGGGCTCGTGTCCGATCGGTGATCGCCGACTCCACGGATCGGGGATCGAGATTGAACCCCTCCGCCTCGATGTCCGCGAACACGGGTGTCGCGCCGATCAGCGAGACGGCTTCGGCCGTGGCGAAGAAGCTGAACGGGCTCGTTACTACTTCATCGCCGGGCTCGATGCCCAGTGCACGCAGGCCGATCACCAGCGCGTCGGTCCCCGAATTCAGGCCGATCGCGTGAGCTACGCCGAGAAAGTCGGCGGCCTCGCGCTCGAACGCCTCGACCTCCGGGCCGAGCACGAACTGGCCCGAGCGGAGAACTCTCAGGGCAGCTTCGCGAAGCGGCTCCCACAGGGCATCGAGCTCGGGTGTGAGGTCGAGCGGGGGAACGCGGTCGGATCGAGAGTGCACGTCGAGTCTCCGATTTGCGAGATCAGCCGCCGAGCGGCCAGATCAGGGGAATCAGCGCCAGCGCGAGCAGCAGCAGCATGATCTGGAGCGGAACCCCGACGCGAGTGAAGTCTGTGAACCTGTACCCGCCCGGCCCGTAGACCATGAGATTCGTCTGATAGCCGATCGGTGTCGAAAACGAGAATGATGCGGCGACCGTGGCCGCAATGAGAAACGGTCTCGCGTCGAGTCCCAGGTGGGCCGCGGCCGCGAGCGCGATCGGGAACATGAGCGCGATCGCAGCCGTGTTGGATACGAGCTCCGTGAGTATCATCGAGGCGATAAGTACGCCTCCCAGCACACCCGTGGGGCCGAGTCCGCTACCCGCAGCAACGATCCCCTCGGCCAGAATCCCCGCGGCTCCGCTGGTCTCCAGGGCCTGGGCGATCCCGAGAGCGGCCCCGATCGTAATCAGGACGGACCAGTCCACCGAGCGCTTGGCTTCGCCCGGAGTCAGACAGCGAAGCGCGACCATCAGGATCGCCCCTGCCATGGCCGAAATCGCGATCGGGAACAGTCGCACGGAAGCCGTGATCACTACGAACGCGAGCACTGCCACCGCCGCGAACAGCCGCTCGTGACGCGGTGGTCCGCTTTCTTCCACTCTGCTCACGAGGTAGAAGTCCCGTGAATCGCGGAACGTACGGGTGAAACCCGGCGCGGCTTCCAGCAACAGAGTGTCGCCCGGACGCAGGACGATGTCACCGATTCGTGAATCGATCCGTTCTCCGTGTCGATGAACCGCGATGACGGCCGAGTTGTATCGTCCACGGAAATTCGCGTCGCGAACGCTCGTGCCGACAAGCGGAGACCCGGGGGACACGACCGCCTCGTGCAACTCCATTCCACCGGGCTGGCCCTGCCGACTCTCCTCGGCGACCGGTTCGAGGCCGCGAAAGCGACGCAGGTCGACGATCGTCTCCAGCACGCCCGCGAATGTCAGCCTGTCTTCCGGGAACAGCCGCACTTCCGGCCCGACCGGAGCGATCGTTCCCGTCTCACGCTCAATCCGAACCAGGAACAGACCGGGAAGCCTTCGAAGACCCGCCTGCTCGACCGTCTTTCCGGTGAGCACGGACGGCTCGACGATCTCGAACTCGGCCGTGTAACGCCTGAGATCCCCGTCGAGGTCCCGCACCGGGACCCGGTCCGTCAGCAGGCGTGGAGACATGAAGATCAGGTACAGAAGCCCGATCCCGGCCGCCGGCAGACCGATCTGCGCGAGCTCGAAGAAACCGAGCCCCGCCAGCCCGTGAGACCGAAGCAGGCCGTCGCTGACCAGGTTCGTCGAAGTTCCGATGAGTGTGCATACCCCACCGAGAATCGAGGCATACGATGCCGGTATGAGAAGTCTGGAAGGAGAAATCCTCGTCCGCCGCGACCACGAGCCCACCGCGGGCATCGCCATGGCGACTACCGGCGTGTTGTTGACGAACGCGGAAACTGCTGCTGTGGCGACGGTGATTCGCCCGAGCGCCGGCGTCAGTGTCTCGACTCCCCGAAAAAGGCGCTCTGACACGACGTCGAGTGCGCCGGTCGCGCGAAGCCCCGCCGCCACGATGAACAGTGCGGCAATGGTTGCCAGCGCGGGATTGGAGAAGCCGCTGAACGCGGTTTCCACGTCTATCACACCGGCGCCCATCAGAACGACGAGCGCCGCTCCGAGCACTACGTCGGGACTGACCGTGTCCCTCGCGATGAAGAACACGGTCACGCCCACGACGAGAAGGGTGAAGCCAGCCGCGAGGGTCATGATCGGCCCATGTCGGATCGGCTCTCGGTCGAAGCTGGAGCTATCAGCTCCGGTAGGCGTTCATCAGTTCATCGGCGACCTCGGCCCGCGTGAACTCGCCAGGCGGGCGCTCGCCACGACTCAGCATCTCACGCACCTTCGTTCCCGACAGGAAGATCCTCTCTTCCGGCTTGGCCGGCGAGGTCTTCTCGGTGCCCATCCCGTCCGTGACTGTGCAGTAGAACGCATGTTCGAATTTCAGCGGCCGGATTCCGAGCGCGTCCGCGTCGATCTCGTCGAAGATGTGCTGTGCATCGTAGGTGCCGTAGTAATCCCCGACGCCAGCGTGATCACGGCCCACTATGAAGTGCGTGCACCCGTAGTTCCTCCGCATGATGGCATGGTGAATCGCCTCGCGCGGACCCGCATAGCGCATTGCGGCGGGCAGCACCGACAGGAAGGTCCGGCCAGACGGGAAATACCGGTCGAGCAGCACCTTGTAGCACTTCATCCGGACATCTGCCGGGATGTCGTCCGCCTTCGTCTCACCGACCAGCGGATGGACGAGAAGGCCGTCGACGATCTCGAGAGCGCACTTCTGGATGTACTCGTGCGCTCGGTGGATCGGATTCCGCGTCTGGAACGCCACGACCGTATCCCATCCCTGTTCCGCGAACGCGGCGCGCGTTGCGGCCGGGGTCAGGTTCTCCTCCGGAAATCCCGTAATGTCTTTCGGGTAGCAGTACTCGACGGGACCGGCGACGCAGCGCGCTCCCAGCCGATTGATCATCGCGACTCCGGGATGTTCCAGATCCGGGGTCCCGAAGACCTGCGTCGCCTCCCTCTCGAGGTCCCGGTCGAAGATCTCCGATACCGAGATTACGCCGGCTATCTCTCCGTCCGGCGCCACCAGCGCGACACGGTCCCCTGGCTTCAGCGACTCCGCCTCGCCGTGCGATGCCGGGAGAACGATCGGAATTGCCCACGGCCTTCCGTCCGCGAGCTTCATCGACCCCACCACGCTCGTCCACGTGGCACTGTCCATGAACCCCTCCAGCGGCGACAGAGCACCGACCGAAATCAGATAGAAATCACTCAGAGTGGGACCTTCCAGCACGATGCGCGGGAGTGATTCGGCTTCCGCACGCAGCGCTTCGGCATCGGCGCCGGTCACGGTCCTGTCTACCAGCGTTCCACCATATGGTGTGAGACTCATGTTTGATCAGTCCTGTGTATGGGTTCAGCGTTCACTCGCCGGGAACATACCCGCGTTCGACAAGCGCTTCGATCAGGCGGTCGACGCAGGCTGACACATCTTCGAGGGACGTGTCGAGAGTGATCTCCGGAGACACGGGCGCCTCGTACGGAGCGCTGATGCCAGTGAACTCGGGGATCTCTCCCGCCCGGGCCTTCTTGTACAGGCCCTTCGGGTCCCGCTCCTCGCACACATCGAGCGGTGCTTCGACGAACACCTCGATGAAGTCGGTTTCCCGGTCCATCAGCGCTCTTACCCGGTCGCGGTCTTCACGATACGGTGAGATGAAGGCGGTAAGAGCGATCGTCCCGGCGTCGGCGAACAACTTCGCGACCTCGCCGATCCTCCGGATGTTCTCCGTCCGGGCCTCGGGAGAAAACCCGAGATCACCGTTCAAGCCATGCCGGATGTTGTCTCCATCCAACACGTACGACGAGACCCCGCGCTCGAACAGACGCCAGTCCAGCTCATTCGCCAGGGTGCTCTTTCCGCTTCCGGACAGCCCGGTGAACCAGATCACGGCCGTCGGATGTCCTTGCCTTGCCTCGCGATCGGCTCGCAAGACGTGATTCTCGTGCCAGAAGACGTTCGTAGACTTGCTCAAGATACAGCTCCAGTTCCTGGGATCAGACCTGATCGATTCCGGGGTGCGCGGAACGCACGGACCATGCCCGATCCACCCGACTCGCGACTGGCGACCGTCCCGGGTATCAGGACTCGGGGCCCAAAATAGGCTTGGCTACTTCCTGCACCATAGGACGAAGGGCACCCCATGTCCCCGATCGGGCGGCGAAAATCCCTCTCGGCTGCCGGGGGTCGGACTTGCCATACGTCAGGGGACCGGCGCCGCAGTCCGTCACCCGTCCGCCGGCACCCCTGAGGACAGCTTCCGGAGCGCACGTGTCCCACTCCTTCAGGAAAACCACCGGATGCACATATACATCGGCCTGGTCCACTGCGATCCTGGCACACTTCACGCCGACGGAACCGCAAAGTACCGTGTGTGCGTCCGACAACCGATCCTCGAGCGCCGCCAACAGAGGATCGGGATGAGACCGGGATCGGATCAGCCGGACAGCGCCGGCCGATTCCGGTCCGAGCCGCATGGGCGACGGATCCCCGACTTGAACCTCCTCACCGTCCAGCACGATCGGAACAGACCAGGCACCGCCCTCGGTCCACCCGATGTACAACATCCCTGGATCCGGCTGGAAGACCGCTCCGATAACCGCTCGGCCGGCTATGGAGAGCCCTACCATGACTGAAAATTCACCGTTCCGAGAGATGAATTCCTTCGTCCCGTCAAGCGGATCCACGACCCACAGCCGTCGGGAGCCGGTCTCGTCGAACTGTCCTTCGGCCGGCGGAGGAGGCTCCTCGCTCAGAATCGGGTCGCCGGGGGCGCGTTCCGACAAGACCTCGAGAATCGCTCTGTTCGCCGCATGGTCCGCTTCGGTAACCGGATCATTGACTCCCTTGTCGGCGATCGCGAGGTGGTCGCTGCCGTAGTGCTTCATCGCAGCATGGCCGCCCCGGAGGGCCGCGCGGGCGGCCGTTTCGAGGTCGCGTGCCACATCAGCGGGGACAGAGTCCGACAGCGAAAACCACATCAGGTCTTCACCCTCCAGAACAGAATGAGGCCTGCCAGTAGAAAGGCCACGTTTGCCAACCAGGCGGCGGCCACCGGCGGTATCACGTCGGCGGCGCCCATGGCCTGTGCCACGCGGACGAGGACAAGGAACAGGATCGTGGTGCCGAGCGCGACCCCGATCGACATGGAAGCTCCTCCCTTGCGACTTGAATTCGCCAGAGGAAGCCCGAACATCACGATAATGAAGCAAGTGAATGGAAACGCGAGCTTTAGCTGCTGTTCCACTCGCAGTTTGCCGGTCTCGCTGCCCGATCTTTCGATTGCTTCGATGTAGCGGCCGAGTTCCGCGTAGCCCATCTCCTCTTCGCCCTTGGGGCGTGCGAGCAATTCCGCCGGAGTCTCCGTGAAGCCGCGCTGCCAGAGCTCATCGAATCGAAACTCGATCGTGCGATCCCGCTCCGTGAAGTACCTCAGATGCCCCACGTCCATCACCCAGCGCTTTCGATCTTCGTCCCAGCGCGCCCTGTCAGCCGACGCGGCGTAGCTCGGATAGACGTAGCCCGATCCCTCGCGGGCGATGAGTATGTCATCGATCTCGCCGCGCCCGGAGGCGAGTCGGCGGATGTAGTAGTATCGTCCCTCTTCTCCGCGAAATATGAACGACACTCGGTTTCCTGCTCGCTGGCTGGCCGTCTCGCCGAGAGCGTCCTCGCTCTTCCGGTTCGCCGCGGGAACGACTTCGGTAAGTCCGAGAGCGACGATGCTGGACAGCATTCCGAACAACAGTACCGGTGTGACGAACCGGTAGAAGCTCACTCCCCCGGCCTTTACCGCGCTGATCTCGAAGTGACGAGTCATGCTGGAGATCGTGAACACGGCGGCAAGCAGGGCCGCGATCGGAAACGAAAGAAGAACGTAATACGGGATCTGGTAGACGTAGTGGGCGAGGATACTGCGACTCGTGAGGCTCTCCGCCAGGTAGTTGTCGATCTGTTCGGTCAGATTGATGATGATGAAGATGAACGGCACGCCGATCACGCAGATCAGGAAGATGCGGAAGAACTGCCTCAGCACGTACCGGTCGAGGGTCCTCAACCGCCCGCCCTCCGCGCCTGGAAGAACGCGACGAATCCGACGATCCCGAACAGGGCATTCGGGGCCCACATGGCCCAGAACGGTGACAGGTGCTCCCGGTCGGCCAGGTGCTCACCGCCAATCAAAGACACGTAGTATGCGCAGAACACGACGAGGCTGACCCCGACGACGAGTGCCACGCCTGCGCGTCGGTAGCGTACGGCGATCGGCGCCCCGATCAACACGAATACGATGCAGGCGAAGGGAATTGAGTACTTCTTCCAGATTTCCACCTCGTATCGGTTTGCCGCCTGGTTGTATTGCGTTTCGGACAGGGCCATCGTACGGAAATTGCCGGCCGCCGCCTGGGGTGAGCCAACCCGCCTGCCGGTGCGCCAGCCCTGGATCACCGCGTCCGTCGTATCCGGTGGAATCGTGTCTGCCAGGGCAAGGCCTCCCAGAAACGACTCGGTCCAGGCCACGGATGTGGCGTGGCTCTTGACCCGGGTGTCCTCGGCGGCCCTACGGTTGCCTCCGACTCGAACGCGCATTGAGTCGATGGACAGCTCCCGATCTCCGCGCGCCCCGCTCTCGCCTCGATTGAATGCATTCCCGACTCCCGGGACACGAAGGTGATTAAGGTCGAAGAAGACCTGCTGAAGCCGGTCAGGCGCCTCGGCCGATGACTCGTTCACGACACCGTCGAACAGGGTGAGGTACAGATCCTCCTGTTTCCCGCTCGAGACCAGGGAAATCTCGGCGCTGTCGGCGTAGATGATCCGCCGCGCATCCACGTTCTGTACGTCCCAGATTGTGACGTCGATGAGCAGATTGCGCGCCTGCTCGTTTTTCTGCGCCACGAGGAACAGTTTCCCATCCGAGACTTCGTTTACTTCCCGCTCAGGCAGGATGAAAACCGGAGATTTCCGGGCGATGCTTCCCAGCAGCAGGGACAGCTTGTGGTTCGACTCCGGTAGGATCGTGTCGTTGAACCGAACCAGCCCCACGGCCAGGAACGTGGCCAGGAGCACGACCGGCGCCGTGATCCGTCCGAGGCTGACGCCGCTGGCCTTGATCGCGGATATTTCGTTGTCTGCTGCAAGGCGGTTGAACACATAGAGAACTGCCACCAGGACCGCCATCGGAACGATGACCGCGAACATGAACGGAATCGAATACAGGAATACCTCGGATACGGGCTGCCAGCCCAGTCCCTTGCCGACCAGGCTTCCGAACCGATCCGCGACGACGTCCAGCATCATCAATGCGGTCAGCAGGATCGCGGCGAACAGAAACGGCGCCACAAGCTGGCGCAGCACATAGCGGGTCAGAATTCGCAAGGCGGTGGTAGCTCTCCGACACCTCGGGTCGTCCGATTACGATCGATTGCGTCCCTCCGCAGTTTGACACGGACCGGGCGCCGACGGAACATACCCGGCCATGGTCCGTTTGGCTCCCTGCCTGTTCCCGATCCCTCCGCGTCCCCGCGCGGTCCCCGCATGAGCGGAGATTCACCCGCGCCCGGGTCGGTCGTCATCGTGCTGTTGAGCGCGATAGGCGATGTCGTGCACGGCATGCCGATCGCCAGCTCACTTCGCAGAGCCTGGCCGGATACTCGAATCCACTGGGTGATTCAGCCCGTGGGGCGCGAACTCGTCGGCCCGCACCCCTCGGTGGATGAGTTCCTCATGTTCGACAGGTCTCGAGGTGTAGCGGGATTCAGTGACTTCCGCCGTCAGATTGCGGGTCGGACGTTTGATCTCGCTATCGGCCTGCAGGTGTATATGAAGGCCGGTGTGTTGACCGGGATGCTGCCGGCCCGGCGCAAACTGGGATTCGACCGGGCCCGAGCGCGCGACCTGAACTGGCTGTTCACAAACGAGCGGATTCCCGCGCACGCTCCTCAACATGTGCAGGACCAGTACTTCGAGTTCCTGGACTACCTCGGAGTTCCTTCGCAGCTGGAGTGGGACTTCGGGTTCTCGGAACTGGAGTGCGAGGCACGTACCCGGTTCTTCGATCCGATTGACAGACCGACGCTCGCCGTCGTGCTGCGGACGACCCGGCTTGGGAAGAACTGGCCGCTGGACCGTTACGCCCGGGTGCTGGAGATCGCGGAGACCGATCTCGGACTGCAGCCCATATTGATCGGTAGCCGCGCGCCGGCGGAAGCCGCCGCGGCGGATGAGCTTATACGACTGTCCCGCGCCCGGCCGATCAATGCGCTGGAGAATGATCTGCGCCGTCTGGCCTGGATCCTGGACGGCGCGAGTATCGCTCTCAGTCCCGACACCGGGCCACTTCATGTCGCGGTCGCGCTCGGCACGCCCACGGTGAGCCTGTTCGGCTACACGGACCCGAAACGGGTAGGACCGTATCGTCGTTTCCACGATCTGGTGATCGATCGGTATACGAGGCCGGGCGAAGTCACACCGTCGATGGAATTTCGACCGGACAACATGGGGAAGATCACGGTTGAAGATGTAGCGGAGAAACTCGAGCACGCCGTGCGGTCATACGGTGTCGAGGGGGAGTTTCCTGTTCCGTCGTCGTCGCCCGATCTATGATGCGAGCCCGGGCGTGTCGTTCCACGGACACACATCATGGCTCCGCAGTCATGCGCGAACCGGAGTTGCACTGGAGGCAGATTGAGTAAGGGACGGATCCTGTGGGTGGACGACGAAGTCGATCTGCTTCGTCCACATACGATTCTTCTCATGCGCGAGGGATATCACGTCGACGCCGTGATGAACGGCAACGACGCCCTGGAGCTTTTGGATCGTGAGAGCTACGACCTGGTCCTGCTCGACGAACAGATGCCGGGCCTGCGCGGTATCGAGGTCCTGTCCGAGATTCGTGCCAGGGGTCGAGGACTCCCGGTCGTGATGGTGACGAAGAGCGAGACCGACGACACGATGCACGAAGCGATCGGCCGCAGGGCTGATGACTACATCGTGAAGCCCACCAGCCCGCTTCAGGTTCTTTCCGTCGTGACGCGATTGCTGGCCGGTCCGCGCCTGCGGCATGAACGGATCGCGAAAGAGTTCACGCGCAGGTTCGGCGAGCTGCGCGACGGGATCGGTCAGGCCGATTCGTGGGCGGACTGGTCGCGTCTGTACTCCGAGCTCGTCGACTGGGAACTTGGCCTCGAGCAGGCCGGTGAATCAGATTTACGCGAGATCCTGAGTTCGCTGCAGACAGATGTCAGGCGAGGGTTTTCGGATCTGGTGGCTCGCGAGTATACGGACTGGACGCACGAGGGAGGGGAGTCCGGGCCCGTCCTCTCGGTGGACGTGATGCAGCGGTTCCTGCAGCCAGTGATCTCCGATGAATCCTCGTGCATGCTGTTCGTTCTCGACTGTCTGCGCCTCGATCAATGGCGGGCCATGCGTCCTCTTCTCGAAGAGCACTTCGAAGTCGAGGAGAGCCTGTACTCGTCTATTCTCCCCACGGCCACGCCATTCTCGCGCAATGCGATCTTCAGCGGCCAGTTTCCGGACGAGCTGGAGGAAGCCCGTCCGGGCTGGTACGCTTCGGGCGAAGAAGAGGGATACAACGCCTTCGAGGACGAGTTGTTCGCAGCGCACGTCCGCGAGCTCGCCGGACCCGGTATCCCGACGCATTACGAGAAGGTATTCAACGCCGAGCAGGGAGAGGACCTGCTCAGCCGGCTCCCGGGCTGGTTGTCCAGTCCATCGGCTACAGCCGTCGTGTTCGCTTTCGTAGACCTCCTGACACACGGCAGGTCGGAATCCCGCCTGCTGTGGGAAGTCGCCCGGGACGCGGCAGCCCTGCGATCGCTCACGCTGGGCTGGTTCGAGCGGTCGGCCGCTCTGGAAGCCCTGCGCGAGGCTGCGCGACGCGGAGTCCCGGTACTCCTGACCACAGATCACGGTTCGGTGCACTGCAATCGCCCGGCTGTCGTTTACGCGAAGCGTGACGCAACCGCGAATCTGCGCTACAAGTTCGGCCGGGACCTGCGGGTCGAGAATCCTGCTGCGGTCCTGTCGGCCTCGGATCCGGACGATTTGCGGTTGCCCGCGCGCGGGTACCGGACGAACTACGCCCTGTGTCGAGAGGACTACTATTTCGTGTATCCGACGAAGCTCCGGGAGTACCAGAGTCGATATCGGGACAGTTTTCTGCATGGCGGAATCAGTCCGGAGGAGATGATCCTCCCGGCCGTGCTTCTCACACCGAAGGGCTGAACGCGCTTTGAGTCTATCGGGCTCCTACATGCGTCTGCTGGGCTATCTCAGACCGTTCCTCGGTCTCTTCCTGCTCAGCACGGTGCTCACGGTCATCATGGCCGGGCTCGACTTGTTCAGCCTGGTGCTCGTGATCCCGCTTCTGCAGAACCTGTTCGGTACGGGCACGGCCCTGGTCGGCCCGCAGGCGACGATTCTCGAACGGGCTCTGGACTTTGTCGCCGGCGGCTTCATCGACGCCGGCTCTCCGCTCGAGTCTCTTCGCAATGTCTGCCTGCTGGTTCTCGGCGCGATCGTAGTGAAGAACGCCGCGCTCGTCGGTTCTCGCTGGGCTGCTCTGTCAGTTCGCGAGGGCGTAGAACGGGATATGCGAGAGGACGTGTACAATCACCTTCAACTGCTTCCCCTCAGCTATTTCGGAAAGGCGAAGGTAGGTCAGCTTCTGACGAGGGTGCTGACGGATACCCGGGTCGCGCGCGACGCGATCAGCTACGGTCTGGCGGATGTGATCAGGAAGGTCTTTACCGCATTCGTTTATACGATCGTGCTCCTGCTGATTTCCTGGAAATTGACGATCGTCGCGCTTGCGCTGGCGCCGATCCTCGTCGGTCTACTGGTTCCCCTGCTCAAGCGGCTTCGCACCGGATACAGAGATGCTCTCGATAAGCACGGTGATTTGCTCAGTGTCCTGCAGGAAACCGTCAGCGGCATCAGGTTGGTCAAGTCGTTCGGGGCCGAAAACCACGAGCGGCTGAGATTCGCGACGATTTCCGAATTGTACCGGAGGAGGAGCCTCAAGACCTCGGTCCTGTCGGATCTCGCCTCACCGCTTTCCGAGACGCTGTCATCGGTGGTCGCGCTCGGGCTCGTGTGGATCGGGGCCTGGATGGTGCTTGGCGAGGGTTCTCTGACGGCCGAGCAGTTCCTGTTCTTCGTCACCGTCGCACTGCAGTTGATCTCTCCGCTGAAGGCGATCGCGGACTATCCGGCCAAGTTGCAGCTGTCGATGGCAGCCGCGGACCGGTTCTTCGAGATCCTCGATGTTCCAATCGAACCGCCGGGCGGCTCGATCACGGCTACGAATCCGACCCGGATCATCCGGTTTGAGGACGTATCGTTTGAGTATGAACCCAGAACTCCGGTCCTCGAGGAAATTGAGATCGAAGTCCGGCCAGGGGAAGTGCTGGCCATCGTCGGGCCATCGGGGGCCGGCAAGACCACGTTGGTCGACCTGTTACCGCGGTTCATCGATCCGACGACCGGGAGAATTACCCTGGACGGGGTTGATATCCGGGACTTCACTCTGTCGTCACTCAGGGAGTTGTTTGGTGTCGTGAGTCAGGAAACGGTGATCTTTCACGACACGGTCCGCGGGAACATTGCGTACGGAAGTCCGGATCGGTGGACCGACGAGGAGCTTCGAGTGGCTGCGCGCGCGGCGAACGCACAGGAGTTCATCGACGAACTCCCGGAGGGTTTTGAAACGGTACTCGGAGACCGCGGCGTGCGGCTGTCGGGAGGGCAGAGACAGAGGATCGGTCTGGCCCGGGCCATTCTCAGGGACCCGCCGATCCTGATCCTGGACGAGGCGACGTCGTCCCTGGACACGGAATCTGAGCAGCTCATTCAGCGGGCCCTGGATCGACTTCTGACCGGGCGCACAGTGTTCGTGATCGCGCACCGGCTGTCTACGGTCAGGGGAGCGGACCGGATCCTGGTCCTGGAGAACGGCCGGATGGTCGGATCGGGCACTCACACCGAATTGCTCGATGACGGCGGGACCTACCGACGACTGTACGACCTTCAGTTTAAGCGGCCCGACTAACCGGAATACGGTGTCCGGGGAGCACTGAAGCCATGGCGTGGTCAGGCGGCGGGAGTTGGCCCGGGCTCCGAAGCGTAGCCCTGCTCGAGGGCTGGCCATGCCTGTATCGCCGAGACCAAGTCGAGCTTCCGCAGCGAGCGCGCGAACCGGGACAGGTTCGCCCGCCGCGCCCGATCGGGGACGCCGTCCGGAATCCACCGTCCTCGATCCCAATCAATCACCACGACCGGCAGGTCGGGTCGAGCGTCCGGCACGAGCAGGTTCCAGGCGTTCAAGTCCGCGTGCCACCCTCCCGCCTCGTGACATCGCCGGATCGCCCGGCCGATATCTTCCATCAGGATTCGCAGTTCGCCTTCCGGTACTCCGAGCAGAGCCTCAGCGGCCGGTACCGTACCAGAAATACGACGCGTGACGAGACATGCCGAATACCCCGGACCCGGCCGGATCCGCTCCTGGACGGCGGCCAGAACCTCCGGCACCGGGGCCCCGCCTCGGCGGAGTCGCTCGTTTACGAGCAACTCACGGAATGCACGCCCTCCAGCCAGGTAACGTCGCTTTACGAAGTGGCTGATCCAGCCGCCCCTCCGATACGGCCGGACGACGACATCCCCGAACGGCCTGGCTGACAGTACCCAGGCCGACCCCCGGCCGCCCGTGAGATCCGTCGCTCTGACCACCCGCCCGGCGGGACACCCGAGCAGACCGTACCGGTCGAAGATCTCACGAAAATCGGATCGAACGAAAGCCGCGGCGTCGGTCGTCCGAACGACCTCGAATCGGTCCCGGATCCAGTCGGACGGTGGAAGGTGCATGCAGCCAAGATGCCATGTCGCTGCAGGTACCGCGACTTCGGCTTTTTCTCCGGCCGATCGTTGCCCGGCACGGTCACATACGGATAGTTTCCCGCCGGAATGAGAAACCGAGCCCTCGTCCGTGTTCTTCACGTCGAGTCCGGCCAGGAGTGGCGGGCTACGCGCGACCAGGTACGCCTCCTCGTCGAGGCGCTCATCGATGTTCCCGGTATCCGGCAAGCTGTGGCGACACTGGAGGGATCACGGCTGGCCGTAGAGGCCGAGAGCCTTGGGATACCTGTGATTCCGCTTCCGTGGTCGACTGCCTCTGACCCCCGGCCGTTGAGGACACTGGCGCGGGTCGCCGAAACCGGCTGGGACGTGCTCCATGCCCACGACGCACAGGCGTTGCGGATTCTCCTGTACATCTCTGCGCTCGAAGGTTCGGCGGGCTCGGTCGTTGCTTCGCGCCGGATCTCAGGCCCACCACGCTCAAGTTGGAAATGGCGGCGCGCGAGCGTGGTCCTGGCCGTGTCCGAGACCGGTCGTGACAATCTCCTTGCCGCCGGTGTCGAGCCAGGTCGCGTGGTGGTCGTGCCGAATGGAATCGATGTGCGGGAAATGGACCCGCAGCATCCAGGGTTGATCCGCGAGCGCGTCGGTGCCGTCGATGAGCACCTGCTGGTGGGTTCGTTCGCCGCGCTGGAGCCGGATCGGGATCACGAGACATTCCTGCGGGCCGCCGCCATCGTGGCCGCCCAGCAGCCCGCGGCACGGTTCGCGGTATTGGGAGAAGGATCTGAACGCCTGAGACTCGAAGGCCTGATCGAGCGTCTGGGACTCGAAGGTAAAGTCTGTCTTCCGGGGTACATTCCCGATGCACGTTATTCCATGCGTGACTTCGATGTCTTTGTTCTTCCGGCGCGATCGGGAGAAATAGCGAGCAGCGCGCTCGAGGCTCTGGCTGCTGGTGTGCCGCTCGTGATGCCATTCGCGCTCGATGACCGATTCCAGCACGAAGGCGGGATAGAACCTGTTCCGCCGGGCGATCCGCAGGCCCTGGCCGAAGCACTTCTCGGGCTGCTGGGTGATCCCGGGCGCAGGCAGGAAGCCGGGCTCGCGGCGCGTAGCACAGCTGAGGCGCACGGTCTAGCGGGGATGGTAAACGGAACACTCCGCGCGTACGAAGCTGTAGTGCGAAGCTGACTCTGGTGCGTCATCGGATCGAGTTCGCTGCTGCGAGAACTGCGTTTCGGATCTTCGGCGCTCTCCCGCGCGACATGGCACTCGGCCTCGGCACGGGGCTCGGGCAGCTCGCATTTTCACCATTTCGTGTTCGACTCGACGTCGTCGAGGCACAGATCGCCGCCGCGTTTCCGGAGCGGGATGAGAACTGGGTTCATCGCACGGCCCGTGGGTGCTATCGGCACTTCGGACGCGAGGCGGCCGAAATCGTACGACTCGAGGGCGGTGGCGGCCGGGACATGCTGCCCAGGACGTCACACGTCGATGAGGTTCGATCCGTGTTTCGCTCTCACCTCGTGCCCGGGCTCGGCGCGGTGATCGTCACCGGGCATCTCGGCAACTGGGAGGCAGCCGGCGCCGCCGTTGCGTCACTCGGTATGCCGCTCGCGGCGGTGGTCAAGCGTCAGAGCAACGATGAGTTCGATCGACTGCTGGTCAAATCACGTCGGCGGATCGGGATCGAGCCGGTGTACATGGAGGACGCTCGCGCCAGGCTCGTCGAACTGATCCGTTCGGGGAGTTCGGTCGCTCTGGTGGCCGACCAGGATGCAGGGAATCGGGGACTGTTCGTTCCATTCCTCGGACGCCCGGCGTCTACGTTTCGAGGTCCCGCACGATTGTCCTTGTCGACCGGAGCCCCTCTGTTCTTCGGCGCGGCGATCCGAGAAGGAGACGGCTACCGGGTGATTCTCGAACCGGTGAAAACCGAGTTGACGGGGAGCGAAGCAGAGCTTGACCTGACCCGGAAGTGGGCACATCGACTCGAGACATGGGTGAAACAGCATCCGGACCAGTACTTCTGGTTCCACCGGCGCTGGAAGACGCTGCCTCCAGAATTCGGCAGCCCTGGCACGGAACGGTAACCCCCGACGAGATGTATTGAATCGGAGTCCGCCCGCCGGCGACTATGCCGCGGGCCCGTAATCGGAAAGGAGAGCGGCGCGACGTGATATGGGTCACGCTGCCGATCTATAACGAAGAGCACACGGCGGGTGTCCTCCTGTGGCGCATCCGCCAGCTGTTCGGTGAATTGAACCGAGATTTCCGCATCCTGGCGCTCGACGATGCTTCCGATGATGGCACGGCGGAAGTGTTGGAGCCGTACGCTCGCGTCATGCCGCTCACGCTCCTGCGAAACGAACAGCGCGAAGGTCGTGGCAGATGCCTCGAACGTCTGGTGAGGGAAACCGTCAAGCGGTCACGGTATCCGAAACGGGACGGCTTGCTGATGATGCAAGCCGATTTTACCGACGGACCCGAGGCGATTCCGGAGATGCTCCGTCACTTCCAGGGGGGAGCTGACCTGGTGGTGGCTCGTCCCGCTGATGTCGATCAGGCGCCGCGATCTGTCCGCGCCGCGCGCGCCGGAGCTGGCCTGATGGTGAAGGGCCTCCCGCGTCCCGAGGGGGTGGAAGATCCCCTGACCGGGTATCGCCTGTATCGGCTGATCGTCCTGAAACGGGTGCTCGACAGACTCGACGATGAGACGCCGTTGCTCAGGCACGATGGTTGGGCAGCGAACGTCGAGTTGTTGTCAGCCGTGGCGCCTTTCGTGAGACGGTGCGAGCAGGTCGAAGTTCCGGTCGACTACACGCGACGGTACCGCCAGAGCCGATTTCGACCGCTCCCCGAACTCTGGTCAGTCTACCGCGCATCGAAAGCGGTGCGCTCCGAGTCCGACGACGAGGCCTCGGTGGAAGAGCGCTCGAAAAGCCAGGCGGTCGGCGGCGGGTGAGCGGTTCAGAAGTCCGGTTCCCGGAGATCGGCCGACTGATCGCGAGCGTCGGGATCGTAGGACTGGCAACGCTCGCGATCGGTCGAGCCTCGGGCGTCGAGTTTCGGCCGGCTTCGGTCGAGGGAGCCGCGCCGACCAGCACCATCCAGGTAGACCCGGACACGCTGAATCCGTGGAGGTTCCCGGTCGGTGAGCGGATGGAATACTCAGTCGCTTGGGAGGGTATCCGACTCGGCGCCGGCTCTCTGTCTGTCGAGGCGATCGACACCATCCAGGACCGGCCCGTGTATCGGGTCGCGCTCGAAATGGCAGGAGGGCCTCCGTTCTACAGGGTCCAAGACCGAATCGTCAGCTGGATCCAGCCCGTCCCGTTCGCATCGCTGCAATTCGCGCAGAAACAGAAAGAAGGGAACTACCGGCGCGATAGGAAGATCGTGCTGGACGCCGAATCTCTGACCTATACTCGATACGATCTGAAAGACGGCGAATACGTTAGGAATCGGGACGAAGCCGACGTGCCGATTCCGTCAGGAGCGCTCGACGAGATTTCTTACCTCTACCTGGCGAGGTTGTTGCCCCTCGAGGTCGGTCAGCGCTACGAATTCGAACGGTATTTCAAGGAAGACGGCAATCCGGCGACCGTCGAAGTCCTGCGTCGAGAAGAAATTCGTGTCCCGGCGGGACGCTTCAAGACGATCGTGCTCCGTCCCGAGATCGCTACGGACGGCATGTTCGGCGAAGGGGGAGAAGCGGAGGTGTACGTAACGGATGACGAGCGTCGAATCCCGGTGCGGTTGAAAACCTCGCTGTCGGTCGGATCGGGAAACATGTATCTCACCGGGTACGATCCAGGAGAAGGCGGCGCGTTGATCGAAGCGAGGGAATCCGACAGCGCCGGGATGGGATACCAATGAACGACGACGAAGGCCCGGGGCGAGACGAGCGAGGCTCGCTTCGCCGGATTCCCGTGGCGGACCGTCCGAACAAGGTTCAACCCGGTGATTTCGCCGGGTTGCCCGAGGCCGGCGGTTCGTTCCTCGCCTTCCTCGATTCGCTTCCTCACATTCTTCAGGCGAACTCCTTCCGAGGGGTTGCGCGTGGCGTGGCCGGAGCCGCACGGAGCGAACGCACCTGCCTGTGGATGCTGGGTGGGCACGTCGTGAAGACGGGCCTGAACCGGGTGCTGATCTCCCTGATGGAACAAGGCGCCGTGACAGACATTGCCGTGAACGGGTCCACTGTGATCCACGATTACGAGACGGCTCGGTTCGGAGGAACGTCGGAAGACGTGGAGGCCGGCCTGACCGACGGAACCTTCGGTATGGCGCTCGAGACCGGCAGGGACATGAACCTGGCGATTCGACACGGCCGTGATGAAGGGTACGGCCTCGGAGAATCGCTGGCCCGTGACCTGGCCGCGCGTGATGACGTGCGGTACCCCGAACTGTCCCTGCTTCTCGCGAGTCTCCGGCTGGACGTCCCGATCACGGTACACGCGGCTATCGGCGCCGAGATTCTGCATCAGCATCCCGAGGCCGACGGCGCGGCGATCGGAGAGACTTCATATCGCGACTTCCTGGCGTTGTGCAGGGCGCTCGAAGGACTCGACGACGGCGGAGCGGTGTTGAACGTGGGCTCGGCGGTTCTGCTTCCGGAGGTGTTTCTCAAGGCGCTTACCATGCGCAGAAACCTCTCCGATGGCAGGCCGCGCAAGTTCATGACCGCTGATTTTGACATGATCCGGCAGTACCGACCGCGGGTAAACGTGGTGGAGCGCCCAACCCGCACGGGCGGGGGTGTGGGGTCCCAGGTCACAGGTCACCACGAGATCATGATTCCGCTTCTCGCCTGGGCGATCTTCGAGGAACTGGAGGCTTTGAAGTGAGCCGTTTCAGCCTGCCTGAAGCCGTTCGGACGGTCTTTGCGCCCCACCAATTCCCCGGATATATTCCCGGCGCAGTCGCCGGCCACGGCCGGCAGTGGAAGCGCCCATGTCGTCTGGGGCGACCGGAACCGGAACGTAGCCCGGATCACCGACCGAAAGGAGGCAAGGCCCTTGAGTTCTTCGAAGTACAAGCCGACCACTCTCGAGCTCGCGCGGGATGAGCTCTTCAGCCATATCCAACGTTGCGGGGTCCTCGATGCAGAGGACAGCGAGCGCGGCGAATGGATGAACGATACAGTGGAATATCTGGGCGAGCGGTATCCCGATCTCAACGAGGAGCAGCTCACAGAACTGTCCGCAATCGGCCACCGTTACTGTCAGCCTGCGATCCCGCACGGCTCGAACGGTTCGGGGGAAGAGACCGAGGAAGCCTGAGATCCGAGGCTGATACAGCACTGGACATTCCTTTACCCGGGCCCTTCGGGGCCGGCATCGGGTGCGCGTGCAGACATTCCGAGGCGCGGGCACACCTTGAGCGATGGGCCCCCGAATCCGGCGGGTCCGGATCTTCCTTGACTCCTGACCTTCGGGCGCCCGCGCGCCGATCCACGTCGTGTTCATGACGCTTGTCCTCGCTTCGGCGCTGATTCTGTCCTGCGCGCTCTTCAGCGCGGCAGAAAGCTCGCTCGTTCGGGTGAGACGAGAGCGACTCGAGGAACTGGCGGAACAGGGAGACGTGGCTGCTCAGAAGGCGGAACATGCGCGACGTCATCTCGACCGCTACTTGCGTGGAGCAAGGCTTGGGATCGTGCTGTCCGTACTCGGGTTCGGGGCGGCAACAGTACAGCCCCTCGGTTCGTGGGTGTCAGACATTCTGCGAACGTTCGGCGCTCCCACCGTAGTCTCGATTCCCGCAGGGGGAGTAACCGCATTCGTCGGGCTATTCGCAATCGTGCTCCTGTTGGGACTGGCGATTCCCCGCTCGTTGGCCCTTCGCGATCCGGAACGAGTCAGCCGTGCCACGGCCGGACCGCTGGGGATGTTCTGCGCATTCATCGGGCCGTTTTTGTCAGTGCTGGAACGGATCGAAGAGCGGGGTGTGCGGGCCGATGAATCCGGTCGTGATCGCCCGAGTCCCGATGAGCTCGACGCACTGCGCCGGGGGACGCGAAGCGAAGGCGGCGTCGAGCGCGACGAGGAAGCGATGATTCACGGAGTGTTCGAGTTGCCGCATACGGTGGCTCGGGAAGTGATGACTCCCCGTCCCGATCTCATCGCGTTTCCGGAGGACGCGAGTCTCGGCCACGTTCTGGAGATAGCAGCGGAATCGGGTTTCAGTCGGTTTCCGGTCTATCGGCGATCGATCGATGAAGTGATCGGTGTCGTACTCGTGAAGGACCTGCTGCGTTGGGTTCGGATCTCCGACGAGTCCGAATTTCAACTGGAGGCAGTACTGCGGGAACCGTTCTTCGTGCCCGATACGAAGCCCGTCGACGATCTGCTCGCGGAATTTCGCGAGCAAAAGGTCCACCTGGCGATTGTCGTAGACGAATTCGGCGGAACGGACGGTGTGGTGACGCTCGAAGACCTCGTCGAGGAGATCGTTGGTGACATTTTTGACGAGCACGATGTGCCGGAGGAGGAGATCCAGAGGTTACCCGACGGGCGAATTCTGCTGGACGGCGGCGCGGGACTGGAGGACGTGATAGAGGCGTTCGACCTGGAGGGAGTGACCGAGTTCGAGGAATTCGATACGGTTGCGGGATACGCGATCGGCCGACTGGGGCGAATTCCGGTCGCCGGAGAAATCGTCGCGATCGGCGACGCCGAGCTGGAAGTCCTGGAGACACAGGAGCAGCGGGTGACGCGGCTGGAGTTGCGAATGCAGGTCGCGACTTCGGATTCTGCCGACACGTCTGATCTCGAAGCGAATCAGGAGCGCCGATGAGGCTGGAATTCTGGGGCCCGGATGACTACGACCTGAATGCGCAGAAGCACTACGAAGCCGGAGATCTGGACGCCGCGATTCAAATCCTCCGCGAAGGTGCGGCGATCTATCCAGAAGTCGCTGAGCTGCGGGTGTCGCTCGGATACACCGAACTCGCGCGCGAAGAATTCGTCTGGGCACGACGGGCGTTTACCGGGGCACTCCGACTGGAGCCCGATCACGAGGACGCGTTGATCGGGCTCGGGGAGACGCTGCTCAAACTGGGAGAACGCAGTCGAGCGTTCCGTGCCTTTGACCGCGTCCTCGAGCTCGGGTTCTCGGGTGACGCCGACCTGGTGCTGTCGATCGGCCGGATCCTGCTTCGCGAGGCTCTATTCGAGCGTGCCGAGCGGTTCCTTCGTCTCGCGGCGGCCGCCGATCCGCATGGCACCGAAGCACCGACCGACCTCGGCTCCGTGCTTCTGCAGCTGGACAGGTTGGACGAGGCGCAGGAGCCCGGATCCTGCTCGGAAACCTGGCATACGAATCGGGTGATCGTCGCGCAGCCCTGGCACATTTCGAGCGAATTCCGACCGCGGCGCTGTGGGACACGCTGACGATCTGGCGGATCGTAGAACTGAAGCGCGCTTTCGACGAACAGAGATCCGAGTCCGGCACCATACCTTACGTCTCCCGGCTCGAAGAACTGTTCGCCGGAATGCGACCGGAGGACCAGCTGATCGATGATGTCCTGTCCGGTCTCGCCGGGGTGTCAGATGTCTCCGGTTCCGTTCCGGGCCAGATGGATATGTTCAGGCCGGGGGCCGAGCGCCACGCCAGACAGAGCGACGACCGCCGCCAGGACTGGGAGGGCATCGTTCAGGCGATGTGCAGCAGCTCCGCGGAACCCGAGCGTAAGCTCCTGGAGTACATGCGGGACACGGCCCGCCGGATACGGGTGCTAACTGGAATCCGGATTCCCGATGACGATCCGGAGGCTTTTCTGAAGGCGTCCGCGACCGCCGGTGTGCTGCATATTTCCGATTGAGCCGATATCGACCGATGAGAACCATGAGAAGGACTGTTACATGACTCTCAGTTCGTTGAAAGACCTCCTGACCCGACGCCTCGGTGAGGAGGGTGTCCCGATCCGATCGCCGATCGCCGTCGCGGAACTCTACCGGCGCCTGGTGCCGTACTCGATCTGCCGGGATGCGCTCGGCCTGGCTACGAAGGCCGAGTACGACATGGCGGTTCTCCGACTGCTGGCCGACGACGGGAGTCTCGAAGTCCAGGAGCTTGCGTTGAGGGAAGCCGTGTCGCGCGAGCTGGTATCACCCGAGCCGGGACTGGCGATCCTGCAGCGATTCGCGGCGTCGGAAGTCCGATTGATCGGACCCGAGGACGCCATTTCACCGGTTTCGGAAAGCCCGCCCGCGGAATCCGCCGGACCACCACCGTTTACGTACGAGACGGAACGCCTCGCACAGGACAGGATCCCCGGACTGGACGACCTGGAATTCGTGCCGGAACCTCCGGCCACGGACGATTCGCAGGTTCCAGCCGGAACCGAATTGGCCGACGCCTGCGTGACCTGCAGCAATCCGCTTCCACGGCGGGAGGGTCTGAGGTACTGTCCGGCTTGCGGAGCCGATCAGCACCGGTGGCCGTGCGGGTCGTGCGGCGCGATGGTCGAGCGAGACTGGAGATTCTGCGCCATGTGTGGCACCGCTCAGCCAGGCTGATTCCCGGTCGGTTGTACGCGCCGGGCTTTGATGCTGGATGCCTTGCGGCCAAGACGATACCTTTCCGGCCATACGTCAGACCGGGTCTCTCCGACGGTCCGTTGGGCGGGAGACTCGAAGTCGAGATTTCTGGGGACATACAAGGAGTGATACAGCTATGATGGAGAGCAGGATTCGCTGGACGGCCATGTTCGCGCTCGTTTTCGCGCTCGGGCTGTCGGCCTGTGGTGGTGACGCGAACGGAAACAGCGCCGACGAGGCGGTAGAAAGTACTGCTGACGCCTCGGCGCAGGTTGCGGACGACGCCGAAGGAGTCGAGAAGGCAGGCGAGGATATCGCCGGCGCGGTCTCGAAGCAGGAGCTTCCGGATGGCGTAACGAAGGAGATGATCGAACAGGGCAAGGCGGTTTATGGCGGCGCGGGGATCTGCTCGTCATGCCACGGACCCGCCGGCGCCGGCATTCCGAGCCTGGGCGCGGACCTGACTGACGCCGAATGGCTGCATTCCGACGGTAGTTACGATGGAGTCGTGAAGACAGTCATGGAGGGTGTCACGGCGCAGGCTTCGAGCTCCGGTGTTCCGATGCCCGCGAAAGGCGGCACGAACATCAGCGACGATGATGTGAATGCTGTCTCGGCATACGTGTGGACGCTGGGTAAGTAAGACCGGGAAGTAGCCTCAGGCTGCTTGCTGCCAGCTGGAAGAGGTCGGAAGCCCTGCGGGGCCTCCGGCCTCTTCCCCGTTCAGGGGGGTGATGGATGATCCGGATCGCGCTGATCCCGGGCGACGGGATCGGACCGGAGGTCGTGCGGGAGGGTCGCCGCGTGATCGAGGCCGCCGTCGAGGCGGGCATCGTCGAAGTGGCGATGGAAGAATTCCCACACGGGGCCGACCACCTTCTCGCCACCGGGGAAACAATCAGCGACGAGACGTTCGCGCGGCTGCGCGATGAATTTGATGCCATCCTTCTCGGTGCGGTGGGAGATCCCCGCGTGCCCGACAACCGCCACGCGCGTGACATCCTTCTGGGTCTCAGGTTTCGACTGGACCTGTTCATCAACTTCCGGCCCGCCTCGGTCCGCCTGGCGGAGCTGTCGCCCCTGAAAGAAGCGGAGCTGCGGCCGCTCGACATAGAGGTGTTCCGGGAGAATACGGAGGGGTTCTATACCGGCTCCGGAGGGATCCTGCGGAAGGGAACTCCCCATGAAGTGGCGATCAGCGAGTCGTTCGCGACTCGCCATGGGGTCGAACGGATCGTACGGGCGGCATTCGAACACGCTCGAGCGCGGGGACGCCCACGAGTGACGCTGGCTGACAAGGCCAATGCCGTGCCGCATGTGTACGGTCTGTGGCGGAGAATCTTTCAGGAGGTCGCGGAGGAGTACCCGGATGTCGAGTCGGACGCGCGTTACGTGGACGCTCTGGCGATGCAACTGGTCAGGGAGCCGGAACAATTCTCCGTGATCGTGACGGAGAACCTGCTCGGCGACATCCTGTCTGACCTGGCCGCGGAACTCGCGGGTGGATTGGGCCTGGCGCCATCGGCGAATCTGAACCCCGGGCGCCATGCGCTGTACGAGCCGGTACATGGAAGCGCGCCGGACATCGTTGGGACCGGTACCGCCAATCCGGTGGCTACGATTCTGAGCGTAGCTCTTCTGTTCGATCACGCCGGAGCGGAAGCAGCGGCCCGCAAGGTCGAGGAAGCGGTGGATGCGTCGCTCGCAGCCGGCGTGCGCACACCGGATGCCGGCGGTACCGCGACCACCTCGGAGGCGGGCAAGTGGATCGCGAAACGCGTTGCCGGCGGCTGAGGACGAACCCGCAGCAGCCCGGTACGGACACTGGAACCAGCACGGGAGAATTCATGGGAACCATGGGCAGCGACCGCGAGGTCGTATTCTTGTCGGCCATCAGGACTCCGTTCGGAACGTTCGGCGGGAGCCTGAGAGACGTTTCGGCCACGGAGCTTGGCGTTCACGCGGCACGGGCGGCCGTCGAGCTGGCCGGTGTGGAGCCGGACGAGTACGACGAGGTGTTCTTCGGAAACGTGATTCAGACATCGGCCGATGCGGTGTACCTGGCCCGGCACGTAGGTCTGAACGCGGGCCTTCCGGAAGCGAGCCCGGCGCTCACTCTCAACCGTCTGTGCGGATCGGGCTTCCAGGCGGTGATCGACGGGGCGGAAGCGATCCTGCTCGGCGGAGCGCAGCTGTGTCTGACCGGTGGAACGGAGAACATGAGCCAGGCCCCCCACGTAGTGCGAGGTGCGCGCTGGGGACTTCGTCTGGGTCCCTCGACTCCGTTCGAGGACTCTCTGTGGGAGACGCTCACAGACACGTACTGCGGTTTCTCGATGGCGCAGACGGCGGAGAACCTGGCCGAAGACTACGATATCAGTCGTGAAGAAGTGGACGAATACGCGTTGCGCAGCCAGCAGCTCGCCACGGCCGCGTGGGACGAAGGCCGCCTGGCCGAGGAAGTCGTGCCGGTTTCGATGCAGAAGCGGCGCAAGGAGGTCCTGTTCGAGCGGGACGAGCATTTTCGGACCGACGCGACACTGGAGGGACTGGCGAGCCTCAGGCCGTACTTCAAGCAGGACGGTCTCGTCACCGCCGGGAATGCCAGCGGGATCGGGGACGGGGCGGGAGCTCTGGTGATCGCGGATGCCGAATTTGCAGCGGCGCATGGTGTGGACCCGATCGGGCACCTCGTCTCGTGGGCGGTGGCCGGAGTACCACCGAGGACCATGGGTATCGGCCCGGCCCCGGCGTCCCGCGCCGCGCTCGAACGGGCGGGGATCGGGTTCGACGACCTGAGCTTGATCGAGGTAAACGAGGCGTTCGCTCCCCAGTACGTGGCGGTCGAGAAAGAACTCGGACTGGATCGGAGCAAGGTAAACGTGAATGGTGGGGCGATCGCGCTGACGCACCCGCTGGGAGCGACCGGCGCGCGGATCACGACGACGCTGCTCCACGAGCTTCGCCGCCGGGGCGGCGGATTCGGTCTCGGCTCGGCCTGTATCGGTGGTGGACAGGGGATCGCGGTCGTAGTCAGAGTGGACGGCTGACGACGGAAGTCGCGGACTTCACCTTCTCGCGCCGGGACCCCGACCCGATATGCTGTGCGGGACGGGCCGATTCGGTATGTTTCCCGTCCGCGCCCGGTTTTCATTTGCACTGTCCCGGAGGGTACCATGGACGTCATCCTCGCCCTCATAGCGATCGGCGGTTCCGCCGCGCTTGCCACGAGTCTCAGAATTCTCCGCGAGTACGAGCGGGCCGTCGTGTTCAGGCTCGGTCGGGTGCGGCCAGTTCGCGGTCCCGGGCTGATCTTCCTCGTGCCGTTCGGTGTCGAACGGATGGTGCGGGTAGGCCTGCGGATCATCGCGATGGACATCCCGCCGCAGGATGTGATCACGCGCGACAACGTCTCGGTGAAGGTCAATGCGGTTCTTTACTTCAAGGTACACGATGCGGAGAGGGCCATTCTGGAGATCGAGGATTTCCTGTTCGCTACGTCACAGCTCGCCCAGACCACGCTGCGCTCGGTGATCGGGCAGGCGGAGCTGGATGAGCTGCTGGCCGAGCGGGAGAAGTTCAATCGCATCCTGCAGAAGATGATCGACGAGGGAACAGACGCCTGGGGTATCGACGTGACGGCCGTCGAGGTGAAGGATATCGATCTTCCACAGGAAATGAAGCGGGCCATGGCCAAGCAGGCCGAGGCCGAGCGGGAGCGGCGGGCCAAGGTCATCAACGCCGAGGGCGAATTGCAGGCGGCGACCCGGCTCAAGGACGCGGCGAGACTGCTGTCCCAGCATCCGGCTTCACTGCAACTCCGGTTCCTGCAGACCGCTTCCGAAATCGCGGCGGAGAACAATTCGACGACGCTGTTCCCGCTACCACTCGACATCTGGCCGCTGCAGAAGCTGATGGCCTCTGGCGCGGCCGTGGAGGAGGAAGGGGAGACCCTGGCGGAACTCGAGACCCGGGCCCGGGACTCGGTCGACGCGGCTGCCCAGCCCGTGGCCGATATCGGCCACGGTGACGACGCTCAACTGCTTCCGGAGGGACCGCCGCAGAACCTGGAGGAACTGGTCCAGCGGGTTCGACGCAACGTCGGCCAGGCTCAACCGGGAGGAAAGCCGGCCAGCCTGGAGGAATCCGACACCGGCGAAGAAGCAGACTGAATGGTCAGGACGTGCGAACTTCCGACGCCTGACGACCGGGTCCCGTGAGCGACAGGGAGACCCGAAGCAGCGTTCCGGTACCGACGCGGGTGTCACAGGATCAACTCGAGCGGGTGATTCACCGGGCCGCCGCGCTGCAGTTCAGTCGGGGCGAGTCACACGACGACAGCCTCGAGGCCGAAGAAGTTCTGCGGATTGCCGAGGAAGTCGGGCTGGAGGGGCGGTACGTCCGACAGGCGCTCGCCGAAATGCGGGCGGACGCCCTGTTGCCGGCACGTCCGGAAGACCGGTCGACTGCAACGCGGCTATGGGGAGAGGCCGTCGTGGTCGCGGCCCGCGTCGTCCCCGGAGAGCCGGACAGTGTTCTGGCCACGTTGGCGACATTTCTCGCAGAGCGCGAGAGTCTCCGCTGCGTGCGGGACCGGCCCGGGCAGCAGGTCTGGGAGCCGGCATCCGACCTGATGAGCCAGATCCAGCGCGGGCTGGATTTCAGCGGCCGAGGTTACGAACTGGCGAAAGCCCGCACGCTCAGCGTGATGGCGCAGTCGCTGGAAGAGGGACGGTCACTCGTGTCGATCACGGCGGACATCTCCAATCAGCGAATGGGGTACGCCGCCGGCTGGTATGGTTCCCTCGGGACGTTCGGTCTCGGTTCGGCGCTCGGCGCCATCCTGGGCGGGGGAGTGCCCGCCCTGATCGTGATTCCGGTGGTCGCGGGCGGCGTTGGCCTGTTAGGAACTTTCGGCACTTCCCGGACCCTGGCCAGACGTCGGAGCCGGATGGAGCTGGTCGTGCAGGGGCTTCTGGATCGTCTCGAGCGCGGGTCGCAATTGGCATCGGACAGGCCGACTCTCCGGGATCGAATCACGGAGTTTCTCGAAGAATGACGAGGAGGAGAGCGTGAGCGGCGTAAACAAGGTAGGAGTGGTCGGTTGTGGCCTGATGGGGCGGGGAATCGCGCAGGTATGCGCTGCGGCCGGCTACGACACGGTCGTGAGGGAAGTCAACCAGGAGTTGCTCGAAACGGGGCTCGGGGCGATTCGAAAACAGCTCGACCGGGCGGTCGAGAAGGGAAAGCTGGAAGCCGAGGTGCGAGACGCGACGCTGAGCAGGCTGAGCGGCACGGTGTCACTTGAGGACCTGGCGGATTGCGACCTGATCATCGAGGCGATCGTCGAGAACATCGAAGCCAAGAAGGACCTCCTGGGCGTGCTCGATCGCCAGAGCCCCGAGCACACGATCTTCGCATCGAATACTTCCAGTCTCACGGTGACGGAGATGGGAGCGGCGACCGACCGGCCGGACCGCTTTGTCGGGCTCCATTTCTTCAATCCCGTTCCGATCATGAAGCTGGTGGAGGTAGTCCGAACCGGTTCTACCTCGCAGGACACGTTGGATCGGGCATTCGAGTTCGCGAAGTCGCTGGGGAAAGTGCCCGTCGCCTGTCGCGACAATTCGGGGTTCATCGTGAATCGTCTCCTGGTGCCCTACATGCTCGACGCGATCCGGGGCTACGAAGAGGGAATAGGTTCTATCGAGGACATCGACACGGCAATGAAGCTGGGGACAGGTTATCCGATGGGGCCCTTCGTGCTGGGTGACTTCGTCGGACTCGATACCCTGTATTACATCGGCGAGATCATGTTCGACGAATACCGGGAAAAACGCTTCGCCCCGCCTCCGCTGCTCAAGCGGATGTACCTGGCCGGATACCATGGACGTAAGACCGGAACGGGATTCTACGACTACTCGGGTGACGAGCCCGTAGTCAGCGACTTCGTCCTCTGATCGGGGTCCCGGGTGGGGGGTGCACAGATGACGTGACCCCAGCCTGCGGTACGCCCGGATGCCGGGTTATAGCCGCTGAATCGCGTTGCTATCTACCGGGGTCAGACCGTATTTTTAATCGATCTATGCCGATGTCCACGAGCGCTTCCGCTGGAGCTTCGACCGAGGCCGCTCCTTCGTGTCTAGAGCGCCTGCATCTGAGAAATTTCCGGAATTTCCGGGAGCTACGGTGCGAGTTCCCGGATGCCGGAGCAATGGTCATCGGACCGAACGGCGCCGGGAAGACGAACCTGCTCGAGGCGATCTATTATCTCGAGATCTTCCGGTCGTTTCGCGGTGCCCCGGACCGGGACCTGGTGCACTTCGGCGAAGATGTGTTCCGGATCGAGGCCGGGATGTCGGATGGGGCTGACCACACCAACCTGGCAGCCGCGTTTCAACGCACGGGGCGTCGAAAGAAGGTCGAGTTGGGTGGGTCGGGGGTGGATCGAATCGCGGATGCGCTGGGTGCGTTCGGCGCAGTCGTGTTCACCCTCGACGATGCGGATCTCGTTTCAGGTTCACCGGGACGACGGCGACGATTTCTGGACATTGTCCTGTCGCTGGTGGTCCCGGGCTACCTGGCGAACCTGCAGCGCTACCGGGCCGTTCTCGGTCAGCGGAACGAGGCGTTGCGAGCGGGCAGGGGAGAGGTGGTCGACGCCTGGACGGAAGGCCTCGTTCCGCCTGGTGCCAGCCTGATGGCGGCCCGCGATGCGTGGATCCGCGAGCGGACGCCGGGATTCAGTCACTATCATGGAGTGATCTCCGGTGGCCCGGGCGCGTCCCTGGCATACGAGACGGGGCTTCCGACCGGAGGTCCCGAGCCAGAGGTCGGTGATCCCGACTCCGGTAGGAATCAGGCAGAGCCCCCGGATTCGTGGGAAGATCGTATTCGCGGCGGGCTCCATGCTGGCAGGGAGCGCGACATTCGCCGCGGTTTCACCACGGTCGGCCCGCACCGGGACGACATGGTGATTAGGGCCGAAGTGGAGACGGACGGACCGGAGCGGGACCTGCGGGCCTTCGGCTCCGGCGGCCAGAAGCGGACGGCGGCGATCGCTCTTCGGCTGGCCGAAGCGGACAGTCTTCGTGATGCGAGAGGGCGGGAGCCGGTGTACCTGCTCGACGACGTGTTCGCCGAGTTGGACCGGGATCGGGCGGAAAGAGTATTCCGTCTGCTGGAGGATGGACGCACTGGGCAGGTGTTCCTCACGGCGCCCAAGCCAGCCGATATGCCGTTCCGGGATGATGGGCTGGCGCGCTGGAGGCTCCGGGACGGCGCGCTGGTGCCAGATGTCTGAGAAGCGCGGACGGCGGGCGAAACCGGAGCCCATCGGAGGACTGGTCGGGTCCCTTCTCGCGAAGTGGGGGATCGCCGAGCGGGTGGAACGGGCGACGGTGATCGCGGACTGGGAGCTACTCGTGGGTCCACACATTGCCCGCGTTTCCCGACCGGTCCGGATTCGTGAAGATACATTGTTCGTGGAAGTGGAAAGTGCGGCCTGGCGGATGGAGTTGAGTCTCCTCCGTCCGCGTCTGATGCGGAAGCTGAATGCCGGAAGGCGCACTGGCCGAATCGAAAGAATCATATTCCTGCAGTCGGATGGACGGCTCTCGGAGGAGATGGATGGCGAAGAGCAACGGTAAGAAAGGTGGGGCGGAGAACCAGGAGGGCTATACCTCGAGACACCTGCAGGTGCTCAAGGGCCTGGAAGCGGTCCGCAAGAGACCCGGAATGTACATCGGGTCCACGTCGGCCCGGGGACTCCACCACCTCGTGTATGAAGTCGTCGACAACGCAATCGACGAAGCGATGGCGGGATATTGCTCGGAAATCGGAGTCGTCATCCACGAGGATGACTCGATTACGGTGGTCGATGACGGGCGCGGCATCCCCGTGGACAACCACCCGACAGAGAAGATCCCGGGAGTCGAACTGGCCCTTACGCGTCTGCACGCCGGCGGGAAGTTCGACAAGGACAGCTACAAGGTCTCCGGGGGGCTGCACGGGGTCGGCGTGTCCGTGGTAAACGCACTTGCCGAATCGCTCGACGTGGAGGTCAAGCGGGACGGGTATGTCTGGAATCAGTCGTTCAGCCGCGGGATCAAGAAGTCCGAGCTCGAGAAGGGATCGAAGACGAAGGACACCGGCACCACGGTACGTTTCAAACCCGATTCCGAGATCTTCACGGAGCTGCAGTACCAGTATGACACTCTCGCCTCGCGTCTCCGGGAACTCGCCTACCTGAATCGCGGCGTCGTCATCGTGTTGCGGGACGAGCGGCCGGAAGGTGAAGAAGATGACCGCGAGGAGCGGTTTCATTTCGAGGGGGGCATCAGCCAGTACGTGGAATACCTGCGGGGCAACAAAAACCCCCTCCACGACGAAGTCGTGTACCTGCAAGGCGATCAGGACGGTACGGAAATCGAACTCGCCATGCAGTACACGGACGGGTACAACGAGGACACGTTCACATTCGTCAACAACATCAATACGCATGAGGGTGGAACACACCTCAGCGGTTTCAAGGCTGCCCTGACCCGTACGATCAACAGCTACGCCTCCCGGTCGAACACGACCAAGAAGGGTGATCCCAGCTTGTCAGGGGACGACGTGCGAGAGGGGCTCGTGGCCGTGCTGTCCGTCAAGGTCCTCGAGCCGCAGTTCGAGGGGCAGACGAAGACGAAGCTCGGCAACAGCGAGGTCCGCGGAATCGTCGAGAGCCTGGTCAACGACAAGCTCGGAACCTGGCTCGAGGAAAATCCGTCCTCCGGGCGCCGGATCATCGAGAAAGCGGTCCAGGCGTCCCGGGCACGGGAGGCCGCGCGCAAGGCTCGCGATCTGACGCGGAAGAAGTCCGCGCTGGAAACTGGAATCCTCCCCGGCAAGCTCGCCGATTGCTCGAGCCGCGATGCCACGATGTCGGAGTTGTACCTGGTGGAGGGAGACAGCGCCGGCGGGTCTGCCAAACAGGGCCGCGATCGGGAGTTTCAGGCGATTCTCCCCCTGAAGGGGAAGATCCTGAATGTAGAGCGGGCGCGAATCGACAAGATCCTGTCCAATGACGAAATCCGAGCCATGATCACGGCGATCGGCGCCGGGATCGGCGACGAGTTCTCTCTCGACCAGACCCGGTATCACAAGATCGTGATCATGACCGATGCGGATGTGGACGGTGCGCATATCCGCACGTTGCTGCTCACCTTCTTCTTCCGGCAGATGCAGGAACTCATCGAAGCCGGCTACATCTTCATCGCGCAGCCACCGCTGTACCGCGTCCACAAGGGAAAGCAGGAGTACTACTGCTACACGGAGGCGGAGCGGGAGACGATCTTCGATCAGCTCACGAGCGGGAAGGGGAGTGGCACGGTCCACATACAGCGGTATAAAGGTCTGGGGGAAATGAACCCTGACCAGCTGTGGAATACGACCATGAGTCCTGAGAATCGGACGCTGCTCCAGGTCACGATCGACGAAGCCACAGAGGCGTCGCTCCTGTTCGAGCGGCTGATGGGCGACGAAGTCGAGCCGCGCAGGAAGTTCATCGAGCAGAACGCGAAGTTCGTCCGCAACCTGGACGTCTGAGCGCGATGGCGGTCGGACGTCCAGGATTCCGAGCGCAGCGCAGGACCACCTCGACATGCAGGTAGCCATGGAAACCCGACGAGCGACGATCCCGGCTGCCGAGGAGATCCTCGGAGGCTACTTCCCTGTTCTGGACCACGGCTTCGTTTCGCTCATCGACTACATGGGTGGCGACGATGCGATCGAACAGGCAGCCCGCGTAAGCTACGGGTATGGAACCCGCACGCAGAGTCACACGCGTGGATTGATCCGGTATCTCCGCCGCCACCTCCATACGACGCCGAGCGAGATGGTGGAGCTGAAATTCCACTGCGCGATGCCGATCTTCGTGGCCCGCCAGTGGATCAGACATCGAACGGCCTCTGTGAATGAATACAGTGGCCGGTACAGCCTCATGCCTCTGCTGTTCTATCGGCCCGAGTACGAGCAGTTCGCTCTTCAGGCGGAGTCGAATCGGCAGGGACGCGAATCGACATCCGCCGACCGTGAAGTCTATGATCGGGCTGTCGGTTGGTGGGAGGAGACGCGCGAGCGCTCGAGTGACACATATGGATGGCTGGTCGACAATGAGGTGGCGCGAGAGCTGGCCCGAATCGATCTACCGCTGTCCACCTATACGCAGTGGTACTGGAAGATCGATCTCCACAACTTGATGCACTTCCTCACACTGCGCGTAGATTCTCACGCCCAGTGGGAGATTCGCCGCTACGGTGAGGTGATGGCTGGAATGTTGAAGCGTCTCGCCCCACTCAGCTACGAGGCGTGGATAGACTACCAGGTCTGCGGAACCAGAGTCGGTCGCAGTGAGCTCGAAATCCTGCGGGAGCTGGTTTCCGTCGACGAAGGCGGGGACGGCCTCGCGGCTCGAAGCGGGGCTGCGCTCGGTTCGGAGGAAATGAAGGAGTACGGCCTCTCGGGCCGTGAGATCCGCGAGCTGATCGGCAAGCTCGACACCGGGAAGCGAGCAGACTTCGAGCTCGACATCGGGGAGATGCTGCCAGCCGCGGAGTTCGAGTCGCGCATGCGCGAAGCGGTTCCAGGCGACAACGACTGAACCTCGACGGCACTTTAGGCGTTGTTTTTAGTAGTAATCGGAGGCTGGTCGGGATGGGGTCCCGGCCACGGCGGCCCGCAGGGGTGGAGTTTGCCTGGATGAGGTGGAGGGGGAATCGCGGGGAGGGAGAAGTCATGGTCGGATCGGATTCAGCGAAGTGCCGTGACAGCAGGAATCTGCCATCCAGGTATCGTCCGACTCTCGCCAGCGGCTTCTTCATCGCGTTCCTGGGGCTGGCGGTCCCCAGTCCTCACGGCGGTCTCGCGAAAGCACAGAATCCCGGCGATTCGGCCCAGGACGACTTTTCGGACCTCGAGGCGAGCGCGGGCCGACGGAGTGGTGGATCGTTCCCGTTCGACTATCAGCAACTCGCCTACTTTCCCGCAATCGACAACCAGGTGGACCTGTGGGCCGCCGTGAGTGTTCACGCCGGTAGGGTCCGTGGCGTATTCGAAGGCGGCTGGAAGTACGATCTGAGATTGACGTTCACGCTGCTGCGGGACAGTGAGGAGGTCGCACGCGACGAATCTCGGGTGAAGCACACTCTGAGCGCATTGATCCCCCCGCATACGACCGATGGATTTCCGATTCAGACGCGTGTCCGGGTCCCTCCCGGTCGCTACGACTACCGGATCGAAGTACAGGATCTCAACTGGGAAGGAGACCGGTCGTTGAACGTCAAGGAGGGCGAGGTCGTCGTACCTCAGTTTGACCCCTCGCGACCGTTCATCAGCTCCGTTGCTGTAGCGGCGGACTCAGGTGGAAGCTGGACCCCGGCCGCCGGAGTCGAACTGAAGCTCAATGCGGCCAGGATGGTCCAGACCGATGCCCGGCCTTTCGTCTACTTCGAGGTATACGGTCTGACTCCCGGCGGCACATTCAGAGGCGATGTCCGTCTTGTTTCCACCTGGACGTCGCAGGGAACGGGAGAGACGTTTGACGGGGTCCGCCAGCCATTCCAGCTGCAATTCCGGGGGACAGCTCCCGAGGATCCGGACAGTCCGGTCCGATCCGTCCTGCGACTCGAAATGAAAGATACGAGACCCGGTCCGTACGAGGTCCAGGTTCGTTTCACCGATATAGAAACCGGGAAGAAAAGCGAGATCCGGAAGACGGGGGTCCGGGTTCGCGAGCCCCAGTCGAGAGGCTCTGAACAGGAGATCACGGAAGTCGGAACGGGTGACACGGGAGGAAGTCGATGATGCGATCGGGGGACCTGAACCGGAGTTCCGTCACGCGCCTGATCCGGGTACTGCTCGCGGGTGGCCTGGCCGGCGTGCTGGTGACCGGTACGGTAAGCGAGATTCCTGCTCAAACGATGCCCGGACACGTGTACTTCGAGCTTGGAAACTCAGGCCACGAGAAACTGGCCAAGAAGATCTCGAAGAAGCTGGAGCTGCGGGCGGATCCGGGAAGTGATGATGTCAACAAACTGCTCGAGCAGTGGGAGCGGGAGACAGGCGGGCCCGTGACCGGCTGGGACTGGGTGGCAGTCGAGCGTTTGTGGATTCGCGCCGCGGACCCGGTGGCAGCTGACTCGGCGCTGCAGCTGGCCCGGGATGCGGGGGGCGTGCCGGAAGCCATCCTGCTTCTCGATCAGGCCAGAATCGCATTCCTGACCGACGACCCGGATCTGGCCGAGCAGGCGTACTGGGAAGGCTGCGAGGCCTCCAATGAAGCCGCGGCACTCGAGTACTGGCTCGATATCGAGCCGCTGGCCACGCCCGACGAAGCCGCCGAATGGGACAGATTCAGACGGCTTCCAGTTCCAGCGCGTGACATGTGTCAGTTCCTGCGGAAGTTCTGGGCCGAGCGGTCGCTCGCGTCCGGGCTTCCCGTCGGATCCCGCATGAGCCTGCACTACGCGCGCCTCCGGTTCGCCCTCGACAACTACAGCCGCCGGGGCGGAAAGAAGGGCCCGACGTTCACGAACCGGCTGGGTCGCCCACAAAACGCGATGTTCGACGATCGCGGTCTGCTGTATGTTCGTCTTGGAAACCCGGACCGCCTCACGTCGTTCGCGGGTAACCCGTCGATTCAGTCGGACTTGGTCAGCGCGGAGTGTTACCAGCCGAACGAGAGCTGGGCCTACGACTATCCGGAGGGCATCCGTTTATTCCACCTGAGCGCATTCGGTGGGACGGACGACTACTGGCTGGTAGAGAACCTGGCAGCGGTATATCGCTGCGGGAATCCCCGAGCCGGGGCAGACGGTAACGTATCGGCCGCGCGCCTTACACCGGTTAACGAGCATCGATCAGTCGTGATGGGGATGGCTGCGGCCCTTGTACTGCCCGATCTCTACAGGTCGCGCCAGGGGCTGGATATGCGCTATGCGCAGGCGGCGCAGCGGATGTCCGACCCGACCGCGGAGTACACGCTGAACACGAGCGGAGCGAAGGCCCTCGAGGCGCAGAAGGTTCTGCAGGAAGAGCGGGACCAGACGTGGGCGGATGGAGGATTCGTGGTGTCTTCCGTTCCGGACCGTCCGGTTGTCAGGACCAATGCGCGCCTGTTGGTCGAAGAGCTCCAGTTCCGGGGCTCCAGCCTGAACCTGAGTCGTGTCTGGCTGAACGCCGTCATCGAGGCGGTGGAGCTGCAACCGGTGGAGGAGCCGGGTGGAGGCTTCCGGTACAGAGTCGGGGCCCGGTGGCTGCTGGTTGATGATCTGGGTGAGCTGCGGCGCGTTCAGTCCGGGTTTGAAGCGGTCGTGCCGCGGGTGCTGGGCAGGGACGAGAGTCTTCCGATCCGTCTGTCGGTCGATCTTCCACCGGGCCAGTACCGCTACAACCTCATTGTTCGCGATGCCGCCGACCCGGTCGCCGATGAACCTCCCGCCGGCAATTATCATCGATCGGAGATCCTCGTCCGGCAGTTCGCCGTGGCGATCCCTGATCTCTCGGACGTGGCAGTTTCCGCCGACTCGGGCGGCCAATGGTCACCGATCGGCTCGGAATCGTCGGTCGTCGGAATCCGACCGAATCCCGTGCACCTGACGGGTCCGGGCGGCATAGCATTCGTCTATTTCGAGACTTACGGTTTGACGCCTGGCAGCGCGTATACGACTACGGTGCAGCTGGAGCCGATCGACGGCGGGGGGGATACGTTTGACCTGTCCTTCCCGGGGGACGCGCCGCTCGAGCCGGGCCCGCGTGTCGGCCGGATTCTCCGCCTTGACCTCAGCGACTCCGACCCCGGGACGTATCGGATGCTCGTGAGCGTGGAGGACGAAACGACCGGGGAGCGCACGTTGCCGTTCGAGACGGAGGTCATCGTTCGCGGGACTCGCGACTGACTCCATGCGCGCCATTCGCGCCATGCGCACTGTTCGGCTGCTGGCTGCAGGGATCTTTCTGACCCTTACGTTTCCTCCGTCAGCGAGCACCCAGACGATGCCGGGTCCGGTTTATCACTCCCTGCTCGACCAGGGGGCTGACGGCGTCGCGGACAGACTCGATAGGCAGCTCGAACCCACGTCAAACCCTGATCGAGGTGACGTGGAGGGAGTCCTGCGCCGGTGGCGCGATGCGACGGGCGGTCCGAGCAGCGATTGGGACTGGCTCGCGGTAACCCGATTGTGGCTGCGCGCCGGAGACGCCGATCAGGCCACCGAGGCTCTGCAGCGGGTCGGTGACGGAGTTCCTGAGCCATTCCGCCTGCTCGAACGTGCCCGAGTAGGATTTCTGAGCGGAGATCCAGCGGCTGCCTCCTCGTGGTGGGGAGCGTGCGCCGTCGCCACGGAGGAATCTGCCCTCGAAGCCTGGCTCGACCTCGTCTCCCTCGCCACTCCCGACGAGCTGGATGAATGGGACCGATTCCGACCCCTCCCGGCCGGGCAGCGCGATGACTGCTCGTTCCTCAGCAGATTCCTGAATCGGCGGGCGATCGCATCCGGACAGTCCGCCGCCGAGCGTCTTGTCCTGCACTACGCACGTCTCCGCTATGCCCGCGAGCACTACGGGCGACGCGGCAAGGAGACGGGAAGGACGATCATCAGACACGACCTGCCCCGGAAACCGGTCTTCGATGATCGGGGGCTGCTGTACGTGCGCATGGGGCGGCCCGACCGGACAGCGGCCTATCAGGCCGGGCCCTGCTACGAGCCGAACGTCACATGGGCATACGAAGACCCCGACGGAATACGCCTGTATCACCTGTCTCCGCTGGGTGGGACCGACGATTGGTGGCTGCTCGAAAACCTCGCGAGCGTGTTCCGATGCCCCGTCGATCCTGCGACGGGGCAGATCATCATGACCAGGAACCCGATGGTGGCGTTGCCTCCCATCCTCCCGATGATCCCGCCATGGTTTCTGTCCGAGCTCTACAGCTCGAGGGCCGTGCTCGATCCTGAGTATGACCGCATCGCCAGCCGGTTCGACCGCCATCGGACAGTCGAGCAGTTGCAGGTCGAGAGAAACATGACCGTCCCCGATGTCCGGCTGATGATCGAGCAAGTGCCGGAAAGGCCCTACCTGGAC
>JBDGUZ010000006.1:0-28255 GCA_039585915.1 Gemmatimonadota bacterium | reverse complement strand
GGCCGGCTGTGCCGTGGCTTCGGACTCGCGTGCCGGAGATTCCTCCGCCGGCCGGTCTCCGAAGAACAGCAGCGCCAGAAACAGCGCCACCAGGACTGCGAGGAAAGCGAAAATCAGTGGACCGTGCCTGGGCCAGCCGGACACAGGCCATTCGATTTTGCCGCCCCCCGGCTTCGGCTTCACCAATTGCCTCCCGAACCTTGCGAGCGCCGGATCTCGCGCTCTGGGATTCTCAGGGGCCGTCTGTAATGTGTAAGAGAGAATCTTATCCATGTCGGGGCTCAGGGGCCAACCAACCAGACGGGCCGGGCCTGCTTCGGCCCGACCCGTCACAGCCACCATGGCTCACATCGACCGGCGACGGCTCGGCGGTGCGAGCGGCGATCCCTCCCCCGGTCGGGTCACCGGGCGCGTGCCCTCTCCACCGTCGTCCGAGGGAAACGCGGACAGGTGTACGAGGTTCATCTCGTCGACGGCTTCGGTGATGAGCTCGCCTCCGATCGCCCCACCAGCCAGGACACGGTACTCCCCGCTCCCGACCGTGTCCGACCCGATCCGCCGCGCGCTAGCGACAGCGGCAAGGAATTGCTCGGCGGCATGGGAATCGGGTGTGCCGGCGGCGCTCGACTCGTCCGGGGCACTTCCCTGCCACGCGAGGGCGTCCATCACGTATCCCCCGAGAAACCGCCGGTGGACCCGGGCCCAGAGTTCGGTGCACCCGAGCGTATCCATCGCGAGCGGACGGGATCCGAGAAACGCGAGCAGTCCGACCTGACACTGAACAGAAGGGAAATGCGCCAGCCAGGACTCGACATCGGTATCCCGGCGTTCGTAGACGTCATCCATCGCTCCGGTGTCGGATTCTCCACCGAGCTTGCGCGACAGCTCGTCGATCGAGTTCCATACGAGTCCCTGCGCCATCGCCGCCGAGTCTCGCCGTCCTCTGCCGGTCGCCATCGCTACGCTTACTTCGGCAGCCCGGGCGTGCCGCCGCACATAAGACGGAGCGTGCCTCGCCTTCGGCGCGGGAGCGAACTCCTCGCTCGTGAAGTGCCACCTTCCCTGCTCCATACAGGACACGGGAATCTCCGTCTTCGCCCCGGCGGCCAGCAGGATCGAGCGATTCGTGATGCGGTTCTGTCTCGCGCCGATGAGCTGCTCGCCGTCCAGGATCAGCACGTCGGTCGCACCGACGTTGCGGGCGAGGAGATTCGGCACGGTACCGGACCCGATCTCGCTGATCTTCAGGCTCCCCTGGCCGATCGCATCGATGAGCAGATCATACGGAAGCTGTTGACCGGGCTCCGCTATCAGCGGGAACACGGTCAGCCCGCGGAAGCTCCGGGGGACCCCAGCCTGAATCTCGAGGATCCCGCTGGGCGACGTCTGGGCGAACTGCACGCTGTCGGTCATGGCCTCCTCCTGGCTCGTGGTTGTCTTGCAGGAGAGTAAGGGGGGGGTCTGACAGCGGAGTGACAGTCCGGTCCTGGCGGACAGGTGAAGTGCGGTTCAGCCGCCTGCGGCGACGGCGGCGGCGGCGGCCTCGTTCACCGCCGCCTTCGCTGCGGCCGCGATGAACTGATCCTCGGTGATCTGCTCGATGCGATCCTTGCGCTGCTTCACGACCTGCTTACCGAGCACAGGCTTCAGAACGCCGGTCGCAGCGGCCACGGCGACCGCGATCGCCGTCCGGTCGTCGATTTCGCCGTCATCGAGCACGGCGGCCCGAATTCGCTCCACGAGGCGCCGCTTGGGCGCCGGATCGAGCGCCGGATAGACCGTCCACGGAATCAAGAACAGGATCCGGGTGTTCCGTTCGCGGAGCACGCCGCGACGCACGAGCCCTGTGGCCACTCGCTTTCGAAGTCCACTTATCTGGGCGAGTTTGGCGACCCACTCCTTGGGAGAGCGCGGCTTCTTCGAACCGTGCACCTTTCGCAGGCACTCGTCGACCAGCGGATCCGACAGAAGCTTCGGGTTGGCAGGGATGATCCGGTCCTTCGAGGGCTTTTTTCCCTGGTCGAGAGTCGCTCGGTCTTCGAGCAAGAGCTCTCCGAGCAACCCCGCACCGAGGGCGAGCTTGTAGTTCGAGGCCCGGATTGTCCCCTTCTCGTCATCCAACGCCATCAGGAGCAACTCCTCGTGCAACCGGAGTTCGGGCGCGGAAGGCATGGTCTGACCTCTCCTGTCAGTGCGTTCGCACGATCACGAGTCGGGGCTCGACGCTGCTATCCAGTTCTGCACCCGTCGCGCTGTCCACCAGGCTCAGTTGCGTCTGGCCGACACTCGAGCCGGTAGACAGGGTCACGTACAGCCCCGTGGCCGTGAACAGCTCTGCATCCAGGTTCGAGCTGCTCGCGAGACTGAGGGGAACCTGTAGCAGCGGGAATCTCCCGCCCAGATGTGGGTCGTCATAGATCGCCCGCATCTGGTAGGATGACAGTTCGAGAACAGGATCGGCCTGCACATCGTCCCGATCCTCGATCACCAGCATTCCCGCCCAGTCGGTCGCCAGCCGATTAAAGTCGGTCCCGAACACGTTCGTCACGGCGTCGCGTGAATCGAGAGCCGCACTCTGGATCAGGGCCTGCGTCTTCGTTGATTCGCCGGCAGTCCCGTTCTCCGTCCGATCCAGCACGTATCGCAGGAACATCCAGGCGGAACCACGCATGCGGAACGTGTTGGAATCGCGCGGGTCCTCTGCGTTCAACAGCGCCGCCGTATCAGATGGCGCCTGCAGATACTGCGCAAGATTGTACCAGTTATTCAAGTACCACGTGTTGAAGATGTCCACCTCTTCCGGCGTCGCCAGGAGCTCGTCGGGACCGAGATTCGTGCCGGGGTCGACCCCGTTGATCGCATGCCCGACGACCTCCTCGGCCAGGTGCGACAGCCCCTCGTTGATCCAGATATCCTGTGCCCCACCGTTTCCCGTCTGCGCGTTGATCAGGTGCTGGAATTCGTGCGCCACCGTATTGTCGGTGAACCGCAGCACTTCCTCCTTTGAAATCCCGTCCGCCGGAGCAGAGGTGAGGTCACCGCCCGGGTCGGGGACCATGAGATAGAACATCTCCGCGTCGTTCCCGCCCGGGAATCCGAGATCGAGGGGACAGGTGAATCCGGCAATGAATCCCTGGGCGTAGCTGTCGCTCAGCTTGTTTACGCCGCCCGAATACAGGAGAACGACGCGCCCGCCATTCTGGTCGATGTCGCCAGGCGCACCGAAATACGTGACGTCCGTGTCATAAATCGGATTGTCGAAGTTCGCCGCGATTAGCGCGTAGTCTGCATCCGAGAACGCCCCGATCACCGTCGTATCTTCGACCACGACGGCCCTGGCACTCACCTGGCGCACGATTCCCGTCACGTCAGTCGGAGCGTTGGGGAAGTCATCCTGCGTGATGCACGAGAACGCGAAGTCCATCGTGTCGCCCACCGCCGGAACTTCGAACAGACTGATCGCGGGAGCCGCGGCCCGGGCGCGGATCTGTGGGAGAATCGGCGCCTCCAGGTCACGGAGCCGGGTGTCCCAGGCCGACTGCCCGGTCCTCCACGCGGCCGTCAGCTCGTCGGTCGGCCGGGGCGTGGTCTGCAATGCGGGCGCCGCCCCGACCGGTCCCCCGATCGCCGCGGCGCTGGCCGCCACGGGTCCGATACGCAGCTCCATCGGGCTGAATCCGAGCGTGCGCGCCATGGTCGTGGCCACGACCTCATACGCCGTCCCTGCCCCCGCGGCAGGAAGAACGACGCAGTCGACGACGTTTGCGTCCGTGACTACAAGTTGCTCACCGGGAAGCAGATTCACGTCGAGGCAGCCCGGTGGCGGAGGCGGATCCGTGGGTCCGTTCGAGCTGTCACATGCGGCCGTCGACAGACCCGCTGCAAGAGCTGCGAGAACGGGAAGCACGAGCTGGGTCCGGTTCGTAGATGTACGCAAGCGTCGATTCTCCTGAGTGTCGTTTATCGGCGACCATCATACTCATCTGAGCACGAACGGTGCCATGATCCTGCACACTCTCCCTGTCGCGTGCTCTACCAGGCCGGATATCGGTCCAGGTCGGGCCCGAACTCTTCCGGCGTGGGCGCATCCTCGTCCCACAGAGAACCGAACTGGAGGGCGAGATCGCCCGCCACGGTCTCGATCAGCTCCCGGGCCTCGAGGTCCGCGAGCCACTCCCCGGGCAGGCACTCCTCACCGAACCGCGCGCCGAGAAGATTGCCGCAGATCGCTCCCGTCGAGTCGGTATCGCCCGAGTGGTTCACGGCGACCAGCAGGCCCTTCCGAAAGCCCTCGACCGGAGTCCCTCCCGCCCGTACCGCATCCTCCGCGACGAGCGCGCAGAACAGCGCCACCGCAAGCGCTTCTTCCGCGACCCAACCACCTCCGAGCGCCGCCTCGACCGCCTCGGGGCCAGGAACCGTGCCCGAATCGCGGCCTTCTCCGCCGAGACGCACTGCTTTCTCGATCGCGGCCAGAGTTTCGTCGCTCCCCTCCCACTCAGACAGTTCCGCCACCGCAGAATTGATCGCGGCCCGCAGCGGGGCGCCGACGCATAGCTCCGATACGATCACGGCCTGTGCTCCCGCCGCCAGGCGTCCAGTCGGATGACCGTGCGTCAGCCCGGCGAAGTCCGCCGCCATCTCGAACGGATCCCAGTCGATCGGAAACGCCAGCCCGACCGGCGCGATCCGCATCACGCCGCCGCATCCCTTGCTGTCGTTACGGGCCGGCACCAGGGGATCCCTCGGGAGCTCCTTCAGGCCCATCAGGCAGCTGTTCCCCGGCGCGCGCTGGTGATGCAGGACGGGCTGCTCGATCAGCCACCCCGATACGACCTTTCCGAACCCCCTGGCTTCCACTCCGGCTTCGCCCTCGGCGGGCACGCCCTGCGTATGGAGCCAGCGCAGGTGGGCATCCGTGAGAGGAACCAGGGGATCGCACTCCCCCTGTTTCCAGGCCTGATTGTCGGCCCGGATCAGGCCCTCCGCTACGAACAGCGTCATCTGCGTGTCGTCCGTGAACCTCCCCTCGGGCCTGCCATACGACGGAACGAACCCTCTGATGCCCGCCGGACCGTGCACCTCACAGATCCGGTCGAACGGTTCGAACTCCACCCCGGCGCCGAGCTGATCGCCGATCGCTCCGCCAAGCAGTGAGCCCCTGACGCGGGATGTGTAAGTCGTGTTCATTCGCTCTCCTGGTAGACACTCCATGACCGCCCCTGGTCACGGCTCGGTGGTTCAGTGTGGAGCGGAGCAGATAAGGAGATGATGGCAATTCGACAAGGGGGGAGAAGACGGGCCAGTATCCAGCGGCTACTTCAGCGGCTTTGCGCAGAAGGCGAACCGGGGCTCGACCGCGCCCCGGTTCGCCTGGTCGGTCCGTTCGATCCTGTGCCTAATTGTCCTCGAACAGGATCGAGAACTCGAAGGCCGCCATGCCCCCATCCGTCGGGCAGTTCGCCGTGTAGACGGACTCTACAGACACGAATCCGGCCTCCGGGTCGATGGTTCCGAAGAAGTCGTCATCGCCACTCGTGATCTGGCAACCCGAAATCGCCTGCACGGCTGCGTCCCGGCCCGGTATCAGAAAGCTGACGGTCACGGCCCCATTGTCGCTGTCTTCTACCGTGCCCGTCATTGTGCCGACGAATTCTCCAGGGCAATCGCCCTCGGCAAAGAGCGTCCAGGTTCCTGAGAACACGTTTCCGGTCTGTGAGCTGATCGCGACGGAGCCGCTGCACCGATAGACGTCAGAATTGGCGGTGCCGACTTCAGTGGCGGTGAACCAACCATTGATGTCATACGTACCCCGCACATCCAGGCCGGTGGGTCCGGTCAGGTCGTCGATGATGTCGTCGCCGCTGCAGGCGGCGAGCGGTGCGAGCATAAGCAGCGATACCAGCAGGTGTCGAGCGCGCACGGTAGGCCTCCGGTCTCGAGAACTGTGAATGTCGAGCAGCCAGTGCGGCCCTCGGCGAATTCGAATTATCCCAGCCTAATCAAAGTAGCCTCCGGATTGCACCTCGCTTGTCCCGGCGCGCTCGTTTCATTGATTGCGAGGCGATCCGTCGAACGCGAGCTCGTACCGAAATCGTTCGATCGCAGTGGAGTTGCTGTTTCAGCAATCGGCCTCGTATACAGATACGACGGATAGACTCGTGCCCAGGACTTCGTCAGCGCACATCCCGCCAGTCTTGACGTTCGCACCCCGGTCAGGCGACCGTCGGGATGAGTCTACCCGGACAATCTCAGGGAGGTAAGCATGGTTCCTGTCATGTCGCTGTGGATTCCGATCATCGTCGCGGCGGTGCTCGTGTTCCTCGTGAGTTCGATCCTGCACATGGTGTTCAGCTACCACGAGAACGACTTCGATGCCGTTCCGGATGAGGACGCCCTGATGGACAGGATCCGCGAACTGGCGATCCCTCCCGGCAGCTACGTGTTCCCGCTCCCGGCGAACAAGAAGGCGCGCAGCACGGACGCATTCAAGGAGAAGATGAACCGCGGCCCGATGGGATTCCTCACGGTGTATCCGAGCGGCCCCCCGAAGATGGGCGGCAGCCTGGCGATGTGGTTCGGCTACAGCATCATCGTGGGAATCTTCGCGGCATACGTCGCGGGTCGCGCGCTGGGACCGGGTGCTCACTACATGTCCGTGTTCCGGTTCGCCGGCGTAATGGCATTCGCCGGCTACGGGCTCGCGCTGTTGCAGAATTCGATCTGGTACAGGCGGAAGTGGAGCGGGACGCTGGCATCGGTGGGCGACGCGCTGATCTACGCTCTCGTCACGGCGGGAACATTCGGCTGGCTGTGGCCCGGCTGAGGATCAGAATCCGGGAATTTCGGCGTCCGGCGGAAGGGTCCTCACTACGACCCCTTCCAGGTTGACCAGAGGCAGGATTTCTTCCCTGAACCGGGGGTGCTCGGAGATCGGAGAGCCCTCCGGTTCGGGATCCCACAGTGGCCCCAGTCCCCCGTATGGTCGTTCCTGGATCGCCTTCTTCATGCTGTCGATCGCCCGATCCGGGAGTCCGAGTCGGATCCAGATGGAGGGCCAGACCGCAGACCGGCGGCCAGAGTCTATCGGACCGATGTATTCGAGGAGGGCCGAAGCATCTCCTGAGTCCAGAGCCTCTCCCGCGAGGCGAAATTCCGTCGAGTCCCAGAGCACGGGCCCGAAGCGATCGAGCGCTTCCTGGTACCGCCCCTCCAGCAGATTCATCTGGGCGAGGCTGTTCGGGACGTAGTGGACTCTTGATTCCGGGTCGAGCCGGACCGCTTCCTCGTAGATCTCGCGAGCCTCCTCCACGCGCCCGTTCAACCACAGGGACCAGCCCATGACGTTGAGCCGGATCGGTGACCGGTCCAGCGACAGCGCCCGCACCGCTTCGACGAGTGCGTCCGCCGGCCGGCCCGAGTAGAACAGCATCTCGGCGTACTGCTGGTGCGCCTCGACGTTGTCTACGTCGAGCTCGATCGCGCTGATGTACTCCCGCTCCGCTGCGTTCCACTCAAAGCGATCCCGGTGCGTGTTCGCGAGTGCCACCCGAGCCGAAGAGTTCGTCGGATCCAGTTCGAGCGCCCGGCGTGCGGCCGCCCCGGCGCTTTCGAGCGATTGCCTCCACACCGCCGAGTCCCGAGAGTCGCTGTTGCCGGTCGCGTAGAACGGATACAGGGCTCGGCTCTCAGCCAGGCCCGCCCATGCCGGCGCCCAGTTCGAGTCCCGGGCCACCGCCGCTTCGAACAGCTCCGTCGCCTGGAGAATTCCGTCGAGCCCACGGACCCGCATCTGTGCCCTGCCGGCGAGGTACAGGTCGTACGCGTCGAGATCTCCAGTCGGTGTGACCAGCGTCTCCCCTTCCTCCAGCCCGAGGGGTAGCCGCAACTCCTCCGCGATCGCCTCCGCGATTTCCGTCTGGATCTCGAACACGTTTTCGAGCCGCCTGTCGTACGTGTCGGACCACAGGTGGGTGTTTGCCCCGGCGTCGATCAACTGGGCCGTGATTCTAAGATCGTCGCCCGCCTTGCGGACGCTCCCTTCCAGCAGATAATCGACGTTCAGCTCCCGACCGACCTCGCGCAGGTCCCGGTTGGTGCCCTTGTAGGCGAACGCCGAGGTGCGGGCCGTCACCTGCAGGTTCTCGATCCTGCTCAGCACGTTCAGGATCTCTTCGGTGATCCCGTCGCTGAAGTACTCCTGGTCTCCAGCCTGACTCATATCGACGAATGGGAGCACGGCGATCGTCGGTCGTGGATCGTCGGCAGGATCGACGTAGGAAAGGCTCGCAGCCCGACCCGAGTCTGGCTCGCCGCCACCCTGCTCAGTCCGCGCGCTGGCCTCGATTCCCTCCGGGGCCGAGTCCACCGCCGACTGACGGCCCAAATACCACGCGCCTGCGATCAGCGCCGTGACCCCCGCGAGCGCGAGAAGTCCGGCCGGCCACCGCTTCGAGGCCGGGGCCTCGATGATCTGCGTGAGTTCTCCGGGCTCAGCCTCTTCCGTCCGTCTCACGCCATCGGGCGTCAGGTCGAACGCCCAGGCCAGAATCACGGCAATCGGAAACCCGAGCAGCACCAGGAGCGCTATGAACCGGTACGTCCAGTCCGGCAGGAGCAACGCCGGGACGAGAAGCTCTACGATCTGCATGAGAACGAAGCCGACCGCCCCGTATACGGCCATGACGCGGAACACGCGTCGCCGCTTGAGTTCGGCGAAGAATCTCTGGTAAGCCGGCGTAGATTCAGACATGGGCTACAAGATCAGCCCACCGGACACTCGGGGGAAGGGTTCGAGAAGAGTGACCGCCAGGAGCCGCTTGAGACTTCAGGTGCGCCCTGCGGTTCAGCGTTGCTCGCTAGCGATGGCGATCGCCGCGACGCCGAGTCCGACGAATGCTACGATTGCTACGATCGACAGGACGTTGGTTTTTTCCTCGGAAATGACTACTTGCTGCACTTCCGAAGCTGAAATCTGGATCGAATTTCCCTGCGCGGTCCCCGTCCATACACCATTCTGCAGGACAGGGCCGGGCTGATCGAACAGCTGCTGCCGGCCATCGGTGAGAACCAGCCCGACGATCTCCTGGTCGTCTTCGAGCGAAGCGGCGACCGACGGTGCGACGTTGGTGGTCACGGGTTTGGTGCAGCCGGAGGCGAAAATCGCGAACACGACGAGCGCGAGTGCGATCGGTCGGAAGCTCGACGCTTGGAGGAGCGGGATCATCTCGTCGTCTCCTGGCGGGTTGAAACGGTGCACGGAGTTATCGTGTACAACATGACCAGTGCCGATCCGGAGAGACAAGGGGGACCTTTGGCACCACTCAGGACACAGAACGCGCTGCATCCTCATCCTCCGGTTCGCCGGACCGCCTCGTGACCGGCGGGACCAGGTCGGCGGTCATGGGGAGCCTGTCGCTGCTCGTGGCAGCCTGCTCGTCCGGCGAGACCTCGCGTCCTGGCTTTCCGCGGACCGAGTTGACGCCGATCGAGGGCGCGCCGTTCACCTACGCCGCACCGGAAGACGTCGGCGTGTCGGCGCAGCAACTGTGGCTGTTCAAGGAACGCCTGTATTCCAGGGTGGTAGCCAGGCACCTGGTAGGATCCGAGATCCTCGTGATCAAGGACGGCCGGATCGTGCTCCACCAGGCGATGGGCTGGGCCGACATCGACCGGGCCGTACCGCTGGAGCGCGGCTCCGTGTTCCGGATCGCCTCGATGACAAAACCGTTCGTCGGATCGGCCACGCTGCTGCTGGTCCAGGAACGCTTGCTCGAGCTGGACGACCGGGTCGCTGCCTACCTGCCATCATTCGACAATCAGCGCTCGGGCGCGATCACCGTTCGGCAGCTTCTGACGCACAGATCAGGGTTCGCGCAGGGAGCCGAACCGGAAGGTTACGCCGAGGCGCCGAGCCTGCGCGACGCCGTGGACCTGCTGGGCGCACAAGGACCCGACTACCCGCCCGGTGAAGACTTCATCTATTCGAACTTGAACTCGGAGACGCTGGGGGCGCTGATCGAAGTCGTGACCGGTGAGCCGGTGGCGCGATTCCTCGAGCAGAGGATCATCGGACCGCTCGGACTGGACGACACTCACACCTCGTTTTCGCCTGACGTCTCATGGGCGGATCGTGTGCCGAGTATGTACCGGCGCTGGGGGGACGGCCCGTGGGAGCGATTCTGGAACCCGTTGCGCCCCCACGAGATGACATGGTTCAGCCCGGCCGGAGACCTGTACGGCACTGCATTCGACTACGCCGAGTTCCTGTCGGGATTTCTCGATCGACAGCTGCTTCCGGAAGCGAGCGTCGCCCTGGCCCTCGCCGACCCGGTTGCAGGGGCCCGCCCTGCCCCGGTACCGCGCTGGTACGGAATGCACTGGGAGATCTACTCGCCGGGCGGGGCGCCTGACGCGACGGGCGTCGCGAGCGCTGAGGGCGCTTCAGGTTTTGCCGGCGGACTCCCCGCATTCGGGCATCGAGGCGCGAGCGGCACGGTCGGAATGGCGATTCCCGCTGCGAACGCAATCGTCGTCTATCTGACGAACTCGCAGGAGACCGACGTGGTGGAAGAGGTGATCATCTCCGCGCTGGAGCTGTTCAGGGAGTAGGCGAGGGGGCCGCCTGCGAGGAGTTGCCCGTTGCTCCGAGGTCCGGCGTCAGTCGGTCAGTCCGACTGGCAGACCCATCTCCTCGAGCATCCGCACGGTCCGCGGATCTGACCGCACTGCTGCATAACGCCGATCCGTGCCAACGAAGATCACGTTGGGGTCACCGTCCGCATAGGAGGTCTCGAGCAGCTCGATCGCGTGCTCCATGTCGCCCAGCTCCGCCCACAGCTGGACCCACATAATCGGCCGGACACCGCCTTCCGCCTCGAGCTGTCGGAGGATTTCAAGGGCATCCGCGCGACCCGCCGGTTCCTCGATCCCGGCGACGACAGTTCTGATCCTGTCGGGCTCCTCGAATCCCTCCAGCCGCAACCACGACTCGAAGGCCGAACTGGCCTCATCATACCGGCCCGCTGAAACAAGAACACCGGCCTTCTCCCAACTCAATACTTGTAGATTCGGCGCGAGCTCAATACCCCTATCGTACGATGCAACAGCTTCATCCGTGAATCCGGCGACTGCAAGAGTGGCCGCCCGGGCGAAGTGATTCTGCATGAACAGTGGATCGAGCTCGACCGCCCGGTTACATAGGGTCAGGGCATCCTCGACCTCTCCGATCGCAGTCAGAAAAGCGCACTCCCAGGTCAGCCCCTGCGCGTAGTCGGGATCGGCCACGCGCATGTCCTCGAATGCTGCCGCTGCCCCATCCCAATCCCAGTCGTACTCGTACAGGATCACGCCGAGTGCGGCGTGCGCCTCCGCCAGGGACGGGTCGAGGGCGATAGCCGTGCGTGCCGCCTGCTTCCCCTTCTCCGCTCCCTCCTGGGGTGGGAAGTCCGTGTACCACGGCAGCGCGTCATACACGGCCGCGAGCCCGGCCCACGCTGGAGCGAAGCCTGAGTCGCGGGCAATCGCCGCCTCGAAATACTCGCGGGCATCGACGAGGCCATCGTCCGATCGAGTCGCCCAGTTGTGCCGGCCGAGCAGATACAGGTCGTACGCTTCGAGATCCTCGGTCCGTCTGCGGGCCAGGGTGCTTCGGTTCTCGGGCGTAAGCGTGAGCTTGAGCTGCTCCGAGATCGCCGAAGCGATTTCCTCCTGCACCGCGAAAATGTCGTCGAGCTGGCGATCGTACGTCTCGGACCACAGGTGGAAGCCGTCCTCGGCGTGGATCAACTGGGCGGTGATCCGTACCCTGTCCCCCGCCTTGCGGACGCTTCCCTCGAGCACGTTCTCGACCCCGAGCTCGGCCCCGATCTCGCGCACATCGCGCTCCTGCCCCCGAAATGCGAACGCCGACGTACGAGCCACGACCTTCAGTCCATCGACCATTACCAGGGCGTTGATCAGCTCCTCGCTCAGACCGTCGCTGAAGTACTCGTTCTCCGGGTCGCCGCTCATGTTGACGAACGGGAGAACCGCGATCGAGTTCTCGTCGGCTGTCGCGGGCGGCGGAATCGCCTCGTCCGTGCTGGCGGCGGCGGGTTTCGCGCTTCCGCCCGCGCCTGGTGCGCTCGCGATCGGAGCAATTCCATCGGCGCCGCGACCAATCACCCACCAGACCCCTGACACCAGCAGCGCCGTGCCGACGACGGCCGCGATTCCGGCCGGCCAGCGCCGGCCCGCCGGCTGCGAAACGATCGTCGTGATCTCGCCAGTAGCCGCTTCCTGTGTTCGGGTCAGGCCTTCGGGAGTCCGGTCGAATACCCACGCGAGGGCTATCGCCAGGGGGAATCCCAGAAGTGCCAGAGCCGCGATCGCTGTGATTAACGTCTCCGGCAGATGAAGCGCCGGAATCAATACATCCGCGGCCTGGAGCACCCCGAACGCGACGGCCCCGTAAACCGCCATGATGCGGAACACGCGCCGGCGCTTGAGCTCCGCGAAGAAGCGCTGATAGCTGTGAGTCTGGTCTGTCATCGCGGGCAAGATCGCCTGAATGGGTCGATCGTGGCAACGGGAAGTGCTTTTGGACTCGGCACTGGCACTCGGTCCCGTACGGAAATGTCCGATTGTTGAAGGTACCTTCATGAACTCGGAATCCCACTATCACACAACAGTGAAACGCCGGTCTCCGAGCCCCGATCGAGTCTGGGCGTGATTGCCTTTTCACCGAGGATTGTCTTACGTGTTCTGGACCGCGAAATTCAGCGGCAGAATTTAGAACCGCCCGGCGGCCCAGGGCGGGTCCGCGCTTTCGTCATCAGGGCGACAGGCGTGGCCGATATTCCAGCCCTGAGCAAGGGAGGCCGATGGTGATACGGAAATCCCTGTGGGTCCTCGTAATCGCAGGGATGGTTGTGGCGAGCCAATCCCAGGCGGTGGCGCAGGAGTCACTGGAGCTTTCGATCCTCGATGAGGGCTTGGCGCCCTCTTCTCCAATCAGCGTTTCGGCTGTCGTCAATGGCCAGAAGGTGCAGCTGGGCAGAACCGGAGCGGCGGGTACCACACTGATCCCGTTCAACATGCTGAACGTCAGCCAGGGGACGCCGGTCGGCATCAACCTGGTCCGCTACCAGGGTGCGACCGAGGTAGTTCTTCTGCCACCGGGCGAGGTCAGCGACGAATGCGATCGGGCCCGGCAGGATCCAAACTCCGACTGCCGGAAGCTGGGGACCGCGTACTGGCTCGAGACCAGGGCAGCGGAAATTGATCTGGCCGAGGGCGGCTCGCTGGCGATCACCTACACGGCGGCAGCCGAAACAGCTGCGGCAGGCACGTCCACGAGCTCGTCCTCCTGGGAGGATCTCCTGGAAGGATTCTCGAGGCCGCGGCTCGGACTCAGCGTGACCTGGTCGAACTTCACGAATCTCGAGTCGACTGCCTGCAACCAGTCCGGCATCGGAAACTGCTCGGCAGATGATTCGGGTATCGGGTTCAGCGCATACTACGAATTTGGAAACCTGTGGCCGGGACGGCCGTTCTTCGCGGGAATCGGAGGAGGATTCAAGTCCGTCAGCGTGACCCAGTCGTATCCCGATTTCGGCTCGAGCAAGGTCGATCTGGACATCTGGCAGATCGATGCATACGGAGGGTGGCGGTTCCCATTCGCGAGTCGGTTCGAAGCCTTTCCGATGCTCGGAGTCACCTGGATGTTCAACAGCGCGGACGTCGCAACCGACTTTGCCGCGCCGGCGAGCGAGAGCCGGTCGGAAAGTGGGCTGAGGATGCTGTTCGGAGCCGGCCTCGACTGGGGGCTTGCGGAAGACTTCAATATTCGCGGCACAATTCGATATCTGGTCGGTGGCTCTGATGATGCCGACACGAATTGGGAACTCGGTGCCGGCGTCAACTACAAGCTTTGAGGAGGCGACCCATGAAGAACAATAAGGGAAACAGGGCTCGCCTCCCCATCCGGATGACGCACGCTGCGGCATTCGGGGGCCGGTCGGGCCAGTTGATGCTCACGCTCGCAGCCGTTCTGGTGCTCCAGGCATGCGACGGGAAAGAGTCCAGCTTCTTCGCTCCGGCGGTAGACGACGGACCGGGAATCGTCATTCCGACGCCCGCCGAGCTTGACGGTACGTGGACTGTCGATTACGAGGTCATCACGACCACCTGCGAGGCGAGTCTCAGCGATTATTCGGTCGACGCGGAAATGAGCACATTCTCTAACGGCACGGTCACGCTCGACGTGCTGGTCGAAGAATCACCGGTACCGATTCGCGGCACCTACGATACCGAGACCGGTGTCTTCACTGGCGAAACCGGCCCCGTGAGCGTTGGTGGCGGTGAGTTGTCCAACGAGACGTGGGACGTGCGTTTCCTCACGAACTCCAGGGACGTGCAGACGTTCAGTGGCACTTCGGTTGAAGACTTCAGTTCGGGAGGGGCAACGGTGTGCGAGCGAAGGTTCGACATCAGCGGATCTAAACTGGTAGCTGTTCCCACCTGAACCGAGCGTATTGGCCTGGGTCGGTTGAAGAGGGGGTCCGGTTCGCCGGCCCCCTCTTCACATCGATTGCCCCTGCACTGATTCGGGGGCTGAACCCGGGAATGGTTGGGAACCTCGGCGCATCTGGTCCTTCCCGCAGACTCCGCATACACTTCCTGTCGAGGCCCGCGCCTCGCCTCCACCGTCGGTCCGAAACCAGGGAGAGTCCTCATGTTTCGCCGGATCCTGCCTGTCGTTCTCGCGCTCGGTCACTTGTCGCTCGCGACGGCCGGTCCTGCTGTCGCGCAGCGGGAGACCGGCGCCACGAATCCGAAACCGCTTCCCGAACCGCGGCTCGACGGCCCCGTTTCCGTCGAGCAGGCTCTGTCGCAGCGAAGATCGATTCGTCGATATGCAACTGCTTCTCTGCAACTCGCCGATCTCGGACAGCTGATGTGGGCCGCACAGGGAGTCACCCAGCCCGTGGAAGAGCCCCCGCCCGGCTTCAGCTGGGAGTGGAGAGGCGGGATGCGGACAGCTCCCTCGGCAGGTGCGCTGTACCCGCTCGAATTGTATGCGGTAATCGGCGATGTCGAGGAACTCGAGCCAGGCGTCTACCTGTACATGCCCGTGGAACATGCCCTGGCTCGGGTCGCGAGACCGGACCCGCCGCCTGCGTCCGCCCCGGATGATCGTCGTGAAGCCCTCAGCGGTGCTGCGCTTCGACAACTCGCGATCCGGAACGCCCCGGCGGTTCTCGTGCTGGCCGGCGTGGTTGAGAGAACGGCCGAGAAGTACGGCGATCGAGCCGAGCGCTACGTCCACATCGAGGTGGGCGCGGCGGCGCAGAACGTCTACCTGGAGTGCGAGTCGCTAGAGCTCGGGACCGTCTTCATCGGAGCGTTCGATGATGAAGCCGTGGCAGGCGTTCTCGGCCTGTCAGGTGATGAGCGTGTGTACGGGATGATGCCGATCGGACACCCGACTACTGACTGACACTGGAGCAACTCGACGTGAACCAGGCTCGTTCCAGCGGGTTCAGCCCCCGAATCGGATCAGCGTCATCGCCGGTGCGGCATTGATCATCGAATGAAGCACGATACACGGGACGAGGTTACGGCCTGAGAGCTTATACAAGGCACCGAGCACGAGTCCCCCCGGCACTCCGTTCGAGAACGCTGCCTGCCAGGCGAGGCCCCAGTCGCCTGCACTCGGCCACATCGGGTTCAGGTACGCGTACGGCACGTGGTACAATGAGAACAGGACGGTGACGATCGCGACGGCTGCCCACGGCGAACGCGTCAGGACCTCGAGCCGGGTCTGGAGGAATCCGCGGAAGAAGAATTCCTCGGTGAATCCCGCCATCGCGAACATCAGGAGCAGCATCAGCGGGTAGAGCCACAGTGCACGGCCGGACTCGACCAGCGCCAGGATCTCCCGGCGGTTTCCGAACAGCGTGACCTGCATTAGAGTGATCGCGACACCCAGAAGCAGCGCCCAGCCCAGTCCCTTCGACCAATTCTCTCGTCGCAGTCCGAATGTGCCGAGCACCTCGGAAGGTGATCGCCTCCCACCGCCGAATGTGAGTGCGATCAGAATCGGGATCGCGACCAGCGTCAGCCAGTGCCACGCCTCCGACTCCAGAGTGGCGAACAGATAGGCCAGGTAGACTGCGAAGTAGGCGAGCGCAGCCCACGATTCGCGGCGCGATGGTGTTCCGGATTTGTTCATGTCACGCACTACGGGCAGGAGCGGCCAGAAGTGTCAGTGGTCTGTGGCACCACTCGACCTGCGCGCCCACCGGGAACGCCGGGTGATTACCGACATCAGCGGCGGGCGCAGGCCCGGATCTTCCTGTTCGCCCGGAGGCGAGTCCGCTCAGCCGCCTGGCGGCGGCGTGATGTAGTTGAACAGGTGACGGTAGATCTTCCAGGAGCCGTCCTCCTGCAGCCGGCTGACCACTCCATATCGACCGGTGGTCACAACCGTCTCCGCCCCCTCCATCAGGACGCTCGCGGCGTAGCCTCCCCAGGCCACGCTTGTCTTGCCCGAGACGACCAATTCCTCGCGCTCGACTTCCAGAGTGAAGTCTCCTCCGGACTCGAACTGCGCATCGTAATACGCAGCGATCGAGGGCTGTTCGATCGAAACGAGGCCGGGAGGCGCGATCATGCCGTCGGACGCGAACAGGACCGCGATGCCGGCACCGTCCTCCGCGTTGTAAGCGGCGATGAAAGCGGCTTCAATTTCGTCAACCGCCTTCTCTGCGCCTTTCATGTATTCCATCTTCTTCTCGGCCGTCTGCTTCGCCTTCTCGGCGACCTCGGCCTGGTCGGCGGTCGCGGCCTCCTCCTGAGCGCAGCCTGTGAGGAGTACCGCGGCTGCGAGCATCAACCACGGGGCGCGAACACGGTACATCACAACCTCCCTGCATGAGAGCTGGGAACGGGGGGGATCCTGCGTGCCTCGCTACCGAATATAAGGTGTTCGGCGCACATGTCGAACGGAAGTCGAATAGATGAGGCCCGACGCCGGCGGGGGACCGGCGCCGGGCGATCGCGCGACGGGGGTCATCACTGGATCAGGACCTGGTCAGGCGTGGTGACCAGCCACCAGAGTTGTCCTCAGATGAAGATCGTCTGCGCGCCTTCGGCCTTGTCGAAGAAGTCCATCGCAGAGATGACTTCTCGGACCTGCGGGAGAAGATCCTCCTCCTTGATATCCATCATGTCGAGGGCCATCTGGCAACCGTACAGCTCAGCACCCGCGTCGTCGAGCATCTCGATCAACTCGCGTACTGACGGGATCTCGAGCTCGTCGATCTTCTTCTTCATCATCTTTGTGGCGAGCCCTTCGACCCCGGGCAGGCCAGCCAGCATCGCCGGCATGTGCGCCGCGGGGTTGCCGACGATTCCCGTGTGAAGCTTGTCCACCCGCTTCTCGTGGATCACGTCCATGCCCCAGAAGGTGAAGAACATCACCGCCTCGATGCCCATCATCCGTGCCGCATTGGCCAGGATCAGGCCCGGATATGCCATATCAAGGCTGCCCTTCGAACAGATGATCGCGACCTTGCGCGGGGTCTCGCCGTCGCCGCTCGCGCCTCCGGTACCGTTGTCTGCCATCGTCTTCCCCTCTTGTCAGATATGCTTGAGCGCTTCCATGGTCGGACGCGCGTCAGATTCAGATTCTCAGATGCAGCTCTTGGGCTTCGTGAGACCCGAGATCTTCGCGGCCAGGATTCCCGGGCCCCTCGGGAACAACGCGTATATCTCCTTCTGGCTCACGCCGGCGTTCTTTGTGATCCGGCGCACGCCTGGCGGTGTCCCCTTTTCCACTGCATCACGGCGGCAGAACTCGATTACATCCCAGTGCTTCTCGGTCAGCGGATCGATCCCGGCCTCGCGTGCGATTTCGGTTGCGATCTCCCGCGACCACTGGTCGGGGTCGGTCATGAATCCGTCGTCATTGAGTTCAACTTCCTGTCCCGCGATCGTCGTTGTAGCCATCAATTCGTCTCCTGTTGGTCGCTATCTGGAACGTCACCTTCAGCGTTGTCGCCTTCTTCACTGCCCAACTCGCGGAGCACACCTAGGAACATCGTCAGGCCACGGCGCACCTCCGGGTCCCGCAGCGAGCGCAGCAACCCGATCCGTCCTATCGGCTCGGTGGGTACTTCCCGCAGGGCCTTCGACGTCTTGTCCGCCAGGTCCAGAACTTCCGGTTGCGTCAGGTTGCGGACCGTCTCGAGGATGTGGACCACGTTGTCGCCGAGCGCCTTCACGTCCTGTCTCGAGAACGAGGTCGCGATCGTCTGAAACACGGCGGATGACTCACTGAGGAAGTCGATCACGCCTTCCTGCTCGAGCGCGTTCAGCTTCCGGTAGGCGATCATCAGCCCTTCGTGCGCGATCGGAACCAGGTCCTCGCGCAGGTCGTGCAGGCTCTCGAGCTGCCGGCTCAGATCCTCCGTCACCCGCCCTATCTCGTCGAGCTTTCGGTTGATCTCGTCCAGCATCAGCGGATCGATCTCGGCACGCGGCTGTGAATGGGTCTGCGCTTGATCGTTCATCGTCAGCTCCACTTGCCGGCCATCGACATCCGGGACTCGACCCCCGGGATTTCGGCTCCCTTGAGCATCATGTTCCAGTAGATCCAGCGGAACGCCATCTTGCCCCAGTGGTTGATCTCGCTCTCGCCGAGCAGGTCGAGCGGGCCGACTCCCGGGACCGGGTACTTCCCGGGCAGCGGCTCCACATCGTAGTTGAAGTCGATCAGAATCGCCTTCCCGAATCCCGTCTCGATGAAGCAGTTGGCATGGCCGTCGAATTCGTCGACCAGGGGCCTCCCTGCGATGAAACGCAGCAAGTTCTCTTCGAGCACCGAGCCCTGGAAGTGGGCCACCGAACCCGCCTTCGAGCTCGGGAGATCCGTCGCGTCGCCCAGCACGAACACGTTTTCCCAGCCGTCGGACCGGAGTGTGTTCCTATCGGTCGGAATGAAGCCGAGCTCGTCGCCCATGTCCGAGTGCTCGATCGATTCGCTTCCCATGTGCGTTGGGATCGTGACGAGGAGGTCGTAGGGAATTTCCGTGTTGTCCCAGCTCTTCAGCACGCGGTTCGCGCCGTCTACCTCGCCAGCCGCGAACAGTATCTCCGTCTTGATGTTCTTTCGCTCTAGCAGATCGCCGAGCATCTCCGAGGCGCGGGGCCGGGTGAACGCTCCGTCGAGCGGCGTCGCGTAAACGATCTCCGTCTTGTCGCGCAGACCTTTTTCCGTCAGGTACCAGTCTGCGAGACAGACGAACTCGATCGGCGCGATCGGGCACTTGATCGGCATCTCGACCACGTCGAGCACGAGCCGACCGCCTTCCCACGACTCGAGCGCAGTTTCCAGCTTTGACGCACCCTCCAGCGTGTAGAAGTCGAAGGCAGTCTCCTGCCAGCCCTCGCCCGTGAGGCCCTCAGTCTCCTCGGGAACGATCCGGCTTCCGGTCGCGATCACCAGCAGGTCGTAGTCGATCTCTCTGCCGTCGGCGAGACGCACTCTGTTCTTTTCGGGATCGATCGCCTCGATGTCCGCGACGATGAATTCAACTCCGCCCGGGATATAGCGCGAGCGCGGCTTGATCACGTCCTGGCTCCGGTAGATGCTGAACGGGATGAACAGCAGCCCCGGCTGATAGATATGTCGATTGTCCTGGTCGACGATCGTGATATCCCATTCGTCGACATCCAGGTTTCGGCGCATCTTGGCGGCCATCATCGTTCCAGCCGTTCCCGCGCCGAGTATCAGAAGTCGCTTCATCAGTTCCTGGTCAGTTCTGGGCTGGCCGCGAGTGAGGCGCGCATGAGCTTGCGCCGCACCACGACTCGCGCTCGGAATTCGTTTGATTGTGCGATTGCTTGTGCAACGGCGGTGCCACGCGCGTCATGGTCGGCATGATCGAGGATAGGACGGTTTCTGCCCGCCGGAAGGGGCGATTGTGGAAGGAGACCCTGGTGTGCGAAAGTCCTGATTGGACAACTCGGCCCATACTGGGTGGACAACTCGACCCAAGCTGATCTCCGTTTGACCATTTGACCCGTGATTTCTCAGGTCCATTTGAGCCGATGTTGAGTTCATGAAGGTACCTTCACGAACTCGAAATGCTCGAACAGGACATAAACGCACGCACGGGGCAGAACCTGACAACACGATGGCAAGCACATTCACTGGATATCAAAAGAGAAATACAGTACGAGTCCGGTTCGGATGGATGTGGCCGCTCGAAACGGACGTCCTCGTGACACTAGCAGAGAATGACGCGGGACCTGGTTCGAGCGGAATTCACGGCTTCGCGCTGGCACAGCTCATCACGCCCGATCCCGCGGACCGGGTGATCCGGGGCGTCACGACCGAGGGCGGCCGCTGGCTGGTCGACACCGGACTGATCTACAAGGCACTGAAGAGACTCGAACGTGTGGGTGCGCTTACCAGTCGCTGGGAAGACCCTGATGTCGCACTGGCGGCCAGGCGACCGCGCCGAAGGTATTACTCGCTGACGCAGAACGGCGTCGCCCGCGCCAGCAAGGCTCCGCTCGTCGTGCGCCGCAGACAGCGCAGGCGGCAGCTTTACGACGAGGACCGATCCAAGAACAACCGCAGGCGAAGGCCTCACACTGACTTCGGGGATTGACTCGCTTTCACACCGAATTCAGGGGTTGACTCCCGGTCCCATCTCTGTCGTAAGTGGGATCGAGGCTCGTCCCCCCGACCATCTGTGCCAGAAGGAGGATTCACTAGTGAAGCACTCCATTCCCACCTCGGTTTCCCTGCTCGGCCTGGGACTGCTGGCAATCGGCCTGCTCGCACCACCGGCTCATGCGCAGTCGAAAGACGATCAAATCAAGAGCGCCCTGGGCGCAGCACCGGAAGCCGTCGCGATGAACGCCACGGTCGTCGACGGCGCGGGCAATGTCCTGCGCAAGGGATCGAACGGCTACACTTGCATGCCGGACGACCCCGAGGCGCCCGGCATCTCGGCAATGTGTCTGGACGCAGGCTGGCTCGTCTGGGCCGACGCCTGGATGAACAAGAAGCCGGCTGCGATGCCGGACCAGATCTCGTTCGGCTACATGCTCGCGGGCGGCCAACCGGGCAGCAACACGGATCCGTACGCCACCGAGGCAACGGCTGACAACGAGTGGATCGAGTCTGGCGGACCCCACGTGATGATCCTCGTTCCCGACGTGAAGATGCTCGAGGGCATTTCGTCGGATCCGAGCACCGGCGCTCCCTATGTGATGTGGCGCGGGACGGACCTCGCGCACCTGATGGTTCCGGTCGCGAAGCGGAAGTAGGGTCGGCGCGGCGACCCGACCAAAAGACAACGAAGGCGTGCCCTCTCCCTGTCCCGGTGCTCCCCTCTGTGCCGGAGCGGGACAGGGTGCGTCTTCGTATATTTCAGGTATGTGGAATCACCTGTCTCGAACGAGTCGCCGCACTCGACGGTCCTGCCTGTTCGCCGCACTGACTCTGGTCGCTGCCTGCAGCGTGGTCGTCACCGGGCCGGGTGTCTTTATCATCGTCGGAACCTGGGGCGGCGAACACCTCCAGCTCGATCTCACCGAGCAGGGCGGCACCCTCGAATACGACTGCGCGCACGGGACGATCGACGCCGGCTGGACGATTACCGACGACGGAGAATTCGAAGGCAGCGGCGAGCACATCATCGAACACGGGGGCCCGGTCCAGGACGGCGAGATTCTCCCCACGCGGCCCGCGAGCTACACCGGCACGGTCAGGGACGATCGCATGAGTCTGACCGTCACGCTCTCCGACAGCGCGCAGGTCGTTGGCACGTTCGATCTCGTTCACGGGAGCGACGGGCAGCTCTTGCGCTGCCTTTAGGCCCGCAACAGTCCCGCGCTGGTCGGCATCAGTCCTGCACCGGTCCCGAATCAGTCCCCCGACCGTTCTCGCGGCCGATTCCACAGCACCACGATCGCCGCCGAGGTCACGATGCCCAGGACGAGTCCACCGACCGTCACGGCTCGGACGAAGCTGAATATCGAGTGCGGATCCGGGAGCAGATCCATTCCGAGGACGGTGAACCCCCAGCCGACCATGCTGGCGGGAATCCAGAATGCAGATCGATGGACGTACCGCCTGAGAATGAACCACTGGAGGACACCCGCGAAGGAACCCCCGAGTGCGTACGTAACGACTCGCGTGTTCGTATTCGACCAGTCGAGGGCTACTGCTAAGTGGGCGAACTCTATAAGAGCTCCCACGATCAGCGTTCCGGCCACGATCCCTGCCGCGGAACTCGTCACCCAGCTTCCGAGCCCCGGACCCCAGCGCGACTCCCCTTCGGACCGCTCAACAAACCGGCGCAGCACGGGTCGCTGCGCGATTCCGACCCCGGCACCCAGACACAGGTCCAGCATCAGGCTGCCGAGCAGAAAGTGGCCAAGAAAGAAACCGGAATAGAATCCGAGCGCAAAGCCCACGGTCGTGACCAGGGCCCACAGTGCGCCGAGTCCCCAGGCAGGTGGGCGCGAGATCACGAATCGATCGAGGTCGGCCTGATCCAAGGCGTGCCTCCGCGTCAATGCACCTGGACGTTCCCCTCGGCGATCGGCCAGATCGGGTGATCCGTCGGCATCAGCTCGCAGAAATCAGCCGCCCGCACTGGATCCGGGCCAAACCAGCGAGTGGGGCTCATCTCATCGATGACGCCGTGACCTTCTCCGTGATCGATGACGTGGAGACCGAACCACTTCCCGACGTTGTCCGGATTTCCGGCCTGGGTACTGTATCCAGCCATCCAGGCCTGGTTACCGACGACGCTCAGGCAGGTGACCTCCACGAAAATCCGACCGCCGGGCTCCCGCGTGCGGAACTGGTAGTGCCAGTTTCCCTTCGCGCTTCCGTCCGGCATCAGGCGCGCATGGAAGCTGACGTTCAACCACTGAAAGCGTGGATCGCCGTACCAGAGAGTCCCCTTCCCCGTCACTAAGTGCGTCGCCCCCCCGGCGGTCGCGCTGAGCTTCGCGTCGATGGCGGCCGCATCGGCTGCCCCCGAGTCGATGGCAGTGGGTGACTCTCCGTTGCAGGAGACCGCGGCAAGAGCCAGGGTCGCGGCGACTACGGAGAGAATCACGGCGGTCGTGCGCTTCATAGACATAGCAGAACCCTCCGCGGATGAGGCGTCGCGCCGGAAGGGGGATCGACGAGGCGACCAGGTCTGAATCAAGGAGCAATCGAAGTATACCGCACCGACAGCGGGCGCGCGTCTGTTGCGCGCCCGCTACACGCCCGCTACAGCCTGCCGAACTCGCTCGGCGTTATTCCACTCGCGCGCCCCGCACCTCCTGCCCGCCCTGGAACAGCGTCACGGCCTCGGCCGGCCCTTCGCCCTCGAGGTGGAACTCGAGTTGCGCCGCCACCTCCCTGAGGAAGAAGCGCGTCTCGCTCTGCGCGAAGATTTCGAGCTGCGGCTGGCCCGTCGCCTGCGCCAGCAGCCGGCTGCCGTCGCGCGTCACCGACAACACGAACCCGGGCTGCAGCTCATAGTCGCCGACGTACCGATCGAGCAGCTCGACAGGCAACGTCAGTCCCTCGTCCTCCGCGGTCTCGACGCCCAGCTCCGCGAGCATCTGCCTGCCGTTCGCGTTGCCCGGATTGAGTTCCAGCGACCGTTCGTAGTTCTGGATCGCCAGGTCGATCTGCCCGGCTTCCTTGTACGCCTCGCCTAGGCTGTCGAATGTGTTGAATGCGTCCGGGTACTGCTCGGTGTTGAGCGCGAACACGGCGATCGCAGTCTCCGTGTCGCCATTGCCGAGGAAGTAGTATCCGAGGCGATTCAGCTGATTTTCTGAGAAATCGTATCCATCAGGAGCCTCGGCGCGCAGCTGACGGTACTCCTCGATCCCCGCGGCCGCTCCCTGTTCCTCGAATGTCCCGACCACGACCCTGGAAATCTCCGCCTTCGGCTGCTCGACCGGCTGGTCGTACAGTACCCGGGCGATCTGCGTAGCTACTCCGCCAGCATTCCCCTCGGTGTTGTCGATCACCACGATCACGTTCCGCTGGTCGGGATACCGCAGGAATGCCGTGTTGAATCCGTTGATCCCACCGCCATGCTGGATCATCCGCACGGTAGGCCCATCGTCCCCTACCTGCGCCTCCCTCACGCGCCAGCCGTAGGCGTAGTCCTCGAGGCCTGGCGTGTACCACAATTCCTTCGTTTCCAGATTCTGGAACGGAGTCGCGCCATCGTACAGCGCCTGGTCCCAGCTATACAGATCGCGAACCGTCGAGTACATCATACCCGCCGCGTACGGCAGAGAACTGTCCAGGTATCCCGCGTGCTCGTATCCCGTGAGCGTGTGGCTGTAGCCGGACGCCTCGTGCGGCTGGATCTCGTCGTTGTGGTCGTACCCCGTGTCCTCGAGCCCGAACGGGTCGAGAATCCGTTCCTCGAGCACGACGTCATACTCCTCTCCGGTCACGTTCTCGATGATCCGGCCGAGGATGAAGTACCCCGAGTTATTGTATGCCCAGTCCGAGCCGGGCTCGAACTCGAGCGGCATGTCCCACACGACCTCGATCAGCTCGTCCGGCGTGAACGGATCACGCCCCATTTCCTGAATGAAGTCGGGCAGCCCCGTGTAGCTGGGGATTCCGGAGGTATGATTCAGCAGGTGATGGACGGTGACCGTCGCGCCCTGCTCGGCTGGATAGCCCGGCAGGTACGTCGAGATCGGCGCGTCGAGCTCGATCTCGCCCTCCTCTACCAACTGCAGGATGAGCGCAGAGGTGAAGTGCTTGGTCACAGATCCGATCCGGTGTTTCGTATCCGGAGTGTTGGGTACCTCCCACTCGAAATTCGCCCAGCCGACACCCTTCTCGAAGATCACCTCGCCGTTCTCCGCGACGAGCACCGAGCCGTTGAACATTCCTGCGTCGTGAAACGCGGACACGACATCGTCGATCTCGGCTGCGTGGCCAGCTGCCAGCGTGTCAGGTGAGTCCGACGCGTCCTGCGGGGCGCAACCGGCGATCGCGACGAGCGCCGCGAGGAAAACGTAACGTGGTGCGATAGACATGCTCGGGTCTCCTGGTACGGGGACCCGATCAGACGCCGGGTCCGTTCGCACCAGTATACGTAGGATCGCTGTGTGCGGTTCCCCCGAGTGAGGGACAGCGGCGGAAGGACTGCGAAGGGTGTCCCGGACACCCGGCCAGCTTCAGTGCATCTTCCCTCGATGCGCCTCGGGCAGCATGTCCCGTCTGAGCTCCTGCATCGCGGGCCCCAGCCGCTCCGTCAGGTGCCGCTTCCGACCGCGGTCGGTCCATCGGTACACGCTCTTCTCGTTCACGGTGCCCTGCTTGACAGTCTCCATCGATATGATGTCCTCGGCGTGATCCTCGTACCACTGTTTCTGCGCCCTCGCCCCGGTGATCCCGATCTTGTCGAGCATCGCATCGATCACCGGCCACCAGCCACCTTCGTTCCTGACCCGGAGCCAGATGAAGCAGTCCGCCGTCACCGCATAGCCGAACTCGAGGCCGTTCCAGCGAACGATCAGCCCGGGCCTGTCGATGAAACCGTCGCCGGCGAGGTCCGGGTACCGCTTCGGCTCGGTCATCATTCCTCCCTCGAGTCCAGGCCCTCGCCGCCCGAGGCGAGCAGCCGAGCTGCGTCGGCGGCGTGTCCGGACGCTGCCAGGACCTGCGAAATCAGCAGCGCCGCGTCGGGGTGTGGAGTCCCGAGCAGCAACGCATGGCACACGAACTCCGACGCCTCCTCGGTCTTCCCTCGAAGCAGCGCGATCCGGCCAAGCTCGAGCCACGCCTCGGCGCTCTCCAGTTCGCCACGGACCTCCGCGCCGAGATGGGCGAGCGCCGAATAATGGCGGCCACAGGTCGGACGGCTCCCATCGGCCCTCGAGTAGAGTCGGGCGAGGACAGAGGCTCCGCGAACACCTGGATTCCCTGGGGGGTCGAACAAACAGCGCCTCCTGGTTGTGGGTCGAGATTCACCCGGAGCATAGCAAGGGGGTGTGACAATCGGGGGCCGGCTTCCTTTCCCTCAGCCCAGGCCCAGGATCTCCAGGCACTCGATCACACTATCCAGCACGTCGAGCAGATCACTCTTCTGCTGCGCGATGTCGATCCAGATGACCTGCGCTCGGGGCGCGCCCGACTGGTCCTCCGGCCGATCCGCACCATCTCAGTCCTCCGCGGTTACTTCCAGGATACAGGGCCCGTCTGACACGCGGACCTAACTTTTCGCAGAGCTGCCGGATGACCTATCCTTACATATGGACGACGACACCCTCCTCGCCGAGTGCCGCGTCGAGACCTTCCGGTCCGGCGGCCCCGGCGGGCAACACCAGAACAAGACGGAGTCGGGCGTCCGGCTGACTCACCTGCCGACGGGGATTTCGGTCACGGCGCGTGACTCACGCAGCCAGCATCGCAATCGACAGATCGCAGTGGCCCGCCTGCGAGCCGCACTCGAGGAGCGTGACCGGCCCGAGGTGCCGAGAATTCCTACGCGGACTCCCGCGAGCGAGAAGCGGAAGCGGATGGAAGAAAAGCGTCGCAGATCCGAGGTCAAGCGCACCCGGAAGAAACCGGACTCGGAGGAGTGATGAGCGAGGTCCGGCGAGAACCGAAACGATACGTGGTTCCCGCCGGACTCCTGGCAGATCCCGTTCGCTGAGTCGAATCCTACCGAACCGTCACCAGTAGCGGCTGTCCGGCCTCGTGCGCTTCGAGCACCGCCTCGGTCAGGACCTCTCTCTGTTCCTGCATCGACGCTGACCCATCAATCTCCGCCGCGAGTGTCGGCCCGCCGCCAGCATCAGCACGCGATCCCGACGCGCACCTGACGTTGATCTGCATCGGCGTATAGATCCCGAGGGTGAGCAATCCGACGAGCTGGTTCACGAACGACTGCTGCGTCTCCACGCGCGACACACCATTCGGGCACTCAGCCGCCGTGTTGATGGTGGCGGGTGGGACGAGGCCGTAGATCCAGCCCGATGCCCAGGCCTTATTGATCTCCTGGCCCGAGGGCGCCAGCCCGGTGTCGATTGTCGCGTGGTAACAGCCGGCGGAGAACAGCAGCACGAGTGGAACGACGAGCAGTTTGCGCATCTTCTTCCCCCTGGTTGAGAAATGGTGAAGCCGTACGTGCGGTGCGATCAGACGGCACAGCCGCGCCGGCTCGGGCCTAATCGGGGCAGACTCGTGGAGGATTCCTCCGCCGAGAGATCAGGGTGAATTCCAATAATCTACGCGCGGAGCTTCTGCATCGCACGGGCCTATCGTCATGTCGTCTGGTCGGTTTCCCATCCTCCTTTCCGCGAGCCTGCCGCCTGATTCCCAGAGTGGGAAAGTGGGAAATCGGGTGCAGGGAGCCGAAGGACACATCGGTTGCGCCGCAAAGCATGAATACCGGGTCCGTCTCAGCTGCCCCCGTGCAGCACGAATCCGGCCCAGTGGAGAGGATACACGGTATCCGGATTCTCCATGATTTGGAGCTGGGCGCGTGGCAGGGCCGTCGCTGGAGGGTCCCCCTGAACGAGTCGCTCGCAGAAGTGCTCGACGAGCTCGGCGGCAGACGGTCCAACGGGCCACAGAGTCGCGAGAACCGCGGAAGCGCCCGTCGCCCGGAACGAGCGCTGCAGTCCCAGCAGTCCCTCGCCGGCATAGAGTGGACCCTCGAGCGTACTGCGCCGAGCCCGACTGGGTGTCGAGCCTATCCACGAATTACGGGACTACGGTTCAGCGGCTCCCGGGGGGGACGAGATTGAGGCAACACCACCCGCGGACGTGCAGAAAGACCGTCGCCTGAGCAGGAGTGACACCCTATTCTTGGAGGAAGATCGTGCAGTTGACTGTCGACTTCGATCAATCTCCGAGTGCGGTCATGGAAGAAACTCCGTCGCTATTGTCCGCCCTGCGGCCCGAACTGAGGCCGGTATACGAGGTGGACTCCGAAATCGGACGCGGTGGGATGGCAGCGGTTTTCCTCGCCACCGACACCCGGCATGATCGAGCCGTAGCCTTAAAGGTGCTTCTACCGGCCGTCGCCGAACATCTGGGTGCTGATCGGTTCATCCGCGAGATCCGCATCGCCGCGAGACTCGCGCACCCGAACATCCTGCCACTCTTCGACTCCGGCGAGGCCGCCGGTCTTCCCTTCTACGTCACCCCGTACGTGCCGGGAGATGACCTCAAGGCAACCCTCACGAGGCAAGGCCGATTCCC
>JBDGUZ010000005.1:0-28649 GCA_039585915.1 Gemmatimonadota bacterium | reverse complement strand
CGCCGCGAGTTCGGAGCCCTCGATCGAGAACCCGAGCTTCAGGCTCAGGTACCCGATACTCACGGCGATCAGGATCCCGAGCGCATAGCCGACAAGAACTGCCGCCCAGGTGAACTCGGGATACGGCCCCATCCGGGGGGCGCGGGACGATCCGACGGTGGAGCTTTCCAAGAGCGCCTCCGATTTCGTCTCCGATTGGCAAAGCCGGCGACGCCCGGGTCCGGGCGCCCGCCTGTTCGAGAGCGTCCGGCCCCCGCGGACCGGACCGGATCATTCTAGGCCGCCGGCAGGACCCGCGCGACCGGGTGTATGTGCGCCGTGGCGATCAGGTATGCGCGGGCCGTCGCGACCGGCCACACCCGATCCGCATCGAAGCTTCTCCCCCGGACTGTCGCCGCGAGCGCCCACGCATCAGCTTTCGGGCACGGGGATCGCTCCTGCCCGTTTGCGCACCCCGAACCACCAAGCCTGGAGGACTCAATGCGGAAGCTCATCGCCATGGTCGCCGTTGCCTCCCTGTTCGTCTGGTCGAGCCCGGCTCAGGCACAGCGCAGTCCATATCGCGACGGCTGGTGGGGCAGCTTCAACGTCGGACCGGGATGGAACAGCTCCGACAACCTCGAAGGCGACCGACTGACGGGAGGAGCGGCAGCCCTTAGAGGAGGCTACGCCCTGTCGCCGAACTGGCTGGTGGGCGGGGAGGTGATGGGCTGGTTCCGAAACTACCTCAGCGAGACTCTCAACCGCTGGAATTTCAGCGGCACCCTGCTGGTCTACCCGGGCCAGACTTCCGGCTTCTTCTTCAAGGGCGGAGTCGGCCTGGCCAGCGTGACGTACAGTCCGGTTGGTGGCGGTACGAAAAGTGATTCCGGCCTCGGGTGGGACCTCGGTCTCGGCTACGATATCCGAATCGGCCGCACGATCTTTCTGACCGTGGCGGCGGACTGGTATTTTCAGGACGTACCGTCACTCGACACCACCAACCAGCTGGCGCTGCTCACGCTGGGACTTACCTGGTTCTGAGGGAACGATGGACGACAAGCGATTGAAAGGCCCGAATACGAAGATCATCCACGGCGGTCAGCACCCGGACTCAGAGACGGGGGCCGTGAGCGTTCCGATCTACCAGAGCTCCACCTTCGCGTTCGAGAGCGCGGAGCACGGAGCTGCCTGCTTCAGGGGAGAGCCGGGCTACAAGTACACGCGGCTCGCCAATCCCACGACCGAGGCGCTCGAGCGCAGTGTCGCGTTCCTGGAGGGCGCCGTCGGAGGACTCGGAGCGGCGACCGGTATGGCCGCGATCAACAGCGTGTACATGACCCTGCTCGGAGCGGGCAGGCATGTCGTGGCGACCGATGCGATGTACGGCCCGTCGCGTACGATCCTCGAGACCGAATTCTCCCGGTTCGGGGTCGAATCGGATTTCGTTGACTCCTCGGATGCGGACAACGTCGCACGCGCGATGCGGCCCGACACTGCCCTCGTGTACATCGAGACGCCGACGAATCCGACGCTCAAGGTCACAGACATCGCCGCCTGCGCCGAGATCGCGCACGCGCACGGGGCGGTGCTGGCTGCAGACAACACTTTCGCTTCACCCTACCTGCAGAATCCGATTGCGCATGGGGCCGACATCGTCGTGCACAGCATGACAAAGTTCATCAACGGGCACTCGGATGTCGTGGCGGGGATGATCCTGGCCGCGGACGAGGACATGCTCGAGCGCTTGCGAAGAATGCACGTGAACCTCGGCGGAACGATGGACCCGCACCAGGCGTGGCTAGTGCTGCGCGGCATCAAGACACTCGGCCTTCGAGTCGAGAAGGCACAGGCGAACGCGCAGTCGCTGGCTCGACACCTCGAAGCGCACCCGGCGGTCGAGTGGGTCTGTTATCCGGGTCTCCAGAGCCATCCGCAGCACGAGCTGGCGATGCGTCAGATGCGCGGCCCGGGTGGGATCATCTCGTTCGGAGTGGTTGGAGGAGTGGAAGGCGGTCGTCGGTTCATCGACGCGGCCGAACTGATGGTACGGGCGGTGAGCCTCGGAGGGGTGGAGACACTGGTCGAGCACCCGGCCTCGATGACCCACAAGGGTGTCCCGGCGGACGAGCGGTTGGAGGCGGGCATCACGGACGACCTCGTGCGCATCGCTGTGGGTTGCGAGGACACGGAGGATCTCGTCGCCGACCTGGACGCGGCCCTGGAGCAGGCGATGGCCGGTGCGGCGATCGGGGTGTAGGCGGCACCGCCCGGCGCGGTACACGCCGTGAGGGTCGGAAGGCCTCAGAAGTCGAAGTAGGCCGCGAACGACAGACGAGTCGCAGTGCCGAGCTCGCCGTCCTTGTTGGTCCGGCGGCCCCACGAGTATTCGACCCCGGCCCGACCTCCCTCGGTGAATACCCAGAACAGGTTGCCTGATATGTACTGAGAGTTCTTGTAGGCGTCGTCGGGCTGGAAATTCTTGTTCTGTACCCCGAGGACCCCCCCGGTAAGGTTGGTTTCCAGGTTCCTGTCGAACAGGCGCTGGTGATTCCAAGTGATGAAACCGCCGTACGACATCATCTGCTCGAAAGCCCCGGTGTTCGGGTTGTACACCAGGTCCAGACCCTTGCCCCCGAGGCTGCCAACGAAGCGCGAGATCGCCAGCCCGCCGACGGCCTGAAACAGAAAAGCATCTCGCTCCGCCACCTGGGACCGGCCCGACAGCATCGCCCCGATTCCGGGAAGAAAATCCGTCTGCCCGCTGGAATCCTTGGCCGAGAGAGTACGGAGTACCGCTGACATCTGAAGATGTCCCCAGTCAGATGACAGTCTTGCCCGCGCGGTAACATCCCCGAATCCCTGGAATGCCTGCTCCGCGGTCGAGTCGGGGCTCGTGATGTCCGCCAGTGGAGCCTCGATCGCCACCGCCCAACTCATGCTGTCGTTCACCGTGGCCGAGTAGCGCACTTGCGGCGTACGGACGGTCACCGCGCTGGGCGGTCCCTCGAGGTCCACCGTCACCGGAAGGGCTTCCACGTCGGCGAACGTGGACCAGGTCTGACCGGCCAGGAAATGCTTGTAATCACCGTATGCGTGCCGCAGTCGGAACGTGTTGTCCGGCCCCCTGAAGTCCGCCTCGATGCGCCCGAACACCACCCCGCCCGTCGTGGCCCTGGACAACTCGAAACCGATGCGGGTCTGTGTTGCCTGCAGGTAGAATCGTGCCTCGTCCGTCGATGACTCGCCGACCGGAATCAGGTAGGTGTCGAAGTTGTCTGTATTCTGCAGGCCGTTGAAGTCGTAGGCTCCGTTGAGCCGAATCGAAGCCCGCATTCTGAGCTGCCCCTTCTTGTCCGGGGTCTGAAACACGAATCCCGTCGCCCCCGGGGCATCCTGCGGATGACTGTCCCGCAGAGTATCTGCAATGGCGATGGCGGAGTCGACGGCAGCGCCGACGGAGTCTGTAGCAGCGGCCGAATCTGCCGCCACCACCGCTACCGAGTCTTCCTGTCCGACAGCTGGAGTCACCGTCAGAACCAGGAACAGCAGGGCGGCGACTCCGCCGAGCACTGCCTGCCGCGCGGACCGGTGATCACACCGGTCCGCGGATTCCTTGCTGTGACTCAAACGCCTGGAAGATACCAGCATACGACCTTGGGCTCTGTCATCTCCTGCAGCGAGAACTTCAAGCCTTCGCGGCCGAGACCCGAATTCTTGACTCCGCCGAACGGCATCGAATCCAGCCGGTAATCGGTCGAATCGTTCAGAATCACGCTGCCGCTGTCGAGCTCCGCGGCCAGCTTGTGGCACGTAGTGACGTCGTTCGAGAAACCCGCCGCGTGCAGGCCATAGTTGACGCTGTTCGCGGCCGCGATCGCCTCATCCAGATCGTCCACGGGATACAGGTTCACGGCCGGGCCGAAGACCTCCTCGTAATGGATCGTGGCGTCCAGCGGCACATTCTCGAGTACGGTGGGCGGCACCAGTGCGCCCTCCCGCGTGCCGCCGGCCAGCAGGGTGGCGCCCTTCTCCACCGCCTCCTGAACCCAGCGCTCGACCCGCTTCGCCTCGCCCTCGTTGATCATCGGGCCCATGTCCGTGGCTTCGTCCAGCTTGTCGCCCGTGCGATACGCCTTCGTCCGGCTAACGAAGTCATCGCGGAACCGCTCATAGACGTCCCGGTGGATGTAGATGCGCTGCACGCCGATGCAGTTCTGGCCCGCGGCCCAGAACGCTCCCGACACGCAGGTCTCCACGGCCCAGTCCAGGTCGGCGTCCTTCCATACGATCACCGGCGAGTTGGAGCCGAGCTCCATGCCGATCTTCTTGAGGCCCACCCGCGACATGATGCGCTCGCCGGCTTCCACCCCGCCGGTGAACGAGACCATCCGCACCCGCGGATCTTCCACCAGAGCATCGCCCAGAATCGCGCCGTAGCCCGTAATGCACTGCAGCACACCGGGCGGAAGGCCGGCCTCCATGAACGCCTCCGTGAGCTTCAGACCAGACAGCGGCGTCACCGTGGCCGGCTTCAGGATGACCGTGTTTCCCCCCGCAATCGCTGGACCGAGCTTGTGCGCCACCAGGTTCAGGGGGTCGTTGAACGGTGTGATTGCCAGCACGACGCCGACCGGCACGCGCTCGTAGTAGCCGCGGCGAGCCTCTCCTCCCGGGAACGAATCGAACGGAATCGTCTCGCCCTGAAGACGCTTCGCCTCCTCGGCCGCGATCGTCAGCGTGTTCACGCAGCGCCGCGCCTCGCCCCGCGCCTCGTTGATCGTCTTCGACCCCTCGCGCGCGATCGTGCGGGCGAAGTCTTCCTGCCGGTCAGCGATGATCGCGGCCGTCCGGTACAGCACCTGTGAGCGCTCGTACGTCGTCATGCGCCGGGCAGTCTCACGCGCCGCGGCGGCTGTAGCCAGGGCCGCTTCCACGTCGTCGTGGGTTGCCGCCGGTACGGTATCAATGAGCGAGTCATCGAACGGGTCGCGCACGTCAATCGAATCGTCCCGATCGACCCATTCGTGACCGAGGAGCATCTTCATGAAATCCTCCGGTGGTCGGGATGAGGGTCCTGTTGCTCAGACGCGGGCCAGTGCCTGGTCCAGGTCGGCGATCGTGTCGTCCGGATGCTCGGCCCCTACGCACAGCCGCACCATGTTGTGCGGGATTCCCGCGAGCTCGCGGCCCTTCTCCCCCTGTTGCTGGTGCGTGGATATGGCGGGGATGGTGGCAACCGTCTTGATCCGCCCGAGGTCCGTGGCGCGCCACGTCCGCTGCAGGCCGTCGAAGAACACCCGAGTATCCTGCGCCGAGCCCCTGACGTTGAATGACAGCAGGTGCCCGAAAGCCGGGGTCCCGTCATCCACGACTTCCATGTACTGCTTCGCCAGACCGTGCAGCGGATGATCATCGAGGCCTAGGTAGTCCACCCGTTCCACGCCGGGGTGGTCCACCAGGAAGCGGGCCACGTCCATCGTGTTGCGTGACATCTGCTCCATCTTCAGGCGCAGAGTGCGCACTTCGCCGAGGATCATGTGAGCTACGGTCGGCGACATGCTCGGGCCCGAATCGCGGAACGGCCACAGCTTGAGCCACAGGCCGTAGTCCGCTTTCACCTCGTCTTCGAGGTGTCGTGACACGAGGTCGTGGCGCGCGATGATGGTTCCCGAGATCGTGCAGCCTCCCGCGGCGGCGGTCTTCGACAGGGAGTGGACCACGATGTCGGCCCCGTGCTCGAGCGGTCGCATGAGGGACGGCGTCGCGACCGTCGCGTCCACGATGAACGGGATGCCGTGGCTGTGGGCCAGCTCCGCGACCGCCCGGATGTCGGCGAAGGCCTGCTGCGGGTTCGACGGGATCTCGGCGTACAGGAAGCGCGTCCCCTCGTCGATCAGCGGCTCCCACGTCTCGAGCTTCCACGGCTCGCGGACCCAGCGCACCTGGGCGCCCCGCTCGGCCATGCGTACGTTGAACAGTTGGAAAGTGCCTCCGTACGTCTGCGCCGCCGACACGAAGTTGATGTTCTCAGCACCCGCGCTCTGCTTTGCCAGGAGCGGCTCCATCGCCTGCTTGATCGCCGCCATGCCAGACGACGTGCATAGGCCCGTCGCGTCACATCCGCATCCGTACGACTCCAGCAGCGCCAGCGTCTCCTCGAGGTAGAACACGGTGGGATTGTGGATCCGCGAGTAGCACCAGGTGGGGATCTGGTACGACAGAGCCGCTTCCATCTCGTCGCTGTCGCGATATGCCTGCGAGGTGGAAGGAAAGATCGGCTCGATGATCCCGCCCTGGCCACCGGAGAACGCCTCCTCTGCACTGTACATTCCGTGCACGGCGATCGTATCGAACCTGAGGTTGCGCACCCTGTCGCGGTGCGCCTGCCGTTCAGACATGTATTGCCGGGCTTTCTCGACGTACTCCTGTACGCCGTCCGCGGGCATGACAGTCATCACATATCCTCTCTTCCTGCAGTGAATTACGGTTAGATCCTCGTGCGACTAATCTCCAGCAGGTCCACCAGAACCGAGTAACCCGTCTCCACCCGACCGGCCCCGGCCCCGACCAGCGTGACCTCGCCCAGCAACTCCGTGTCGAACGTCACGGCGTTCATCGCCCCGCCGACCGACGACAGGGGGTGCGTGAGCGGTACTCGCTGCGGCGCGACGACGGCCTTTACGCCGTCGGGGCCGCTCTCCAACGAGCCGATCAGCTTCCACCGCTCGCCCGCCGCGGCGGCCGACTCGATGTCTTCCAGCGTGAGGCTCGAGATCCCCCTCCGGTCCACATCGGACATCGCCAGCGGTTCGCCCATCAGCAGGTTTCCGAGGATCACGACTTTACCCGCCGCATCGAAGCCCTCGACGTCGCCAGCCGGATCGGCCTCGGCGTATCCCTTCTCCTGTGCCTCGGCCAGTGCGTCGTCGTACGACGAGCCGGCCTCCATCCGGGTCAGGATGTAGTTGCAGGTCCCGTTCAGGATGCCGCGTACGGCCCTGACGTTGGCCGCGCGGAGCAGGTTCAGGCCGAGGTTGACGGTCGGGGTTCCGCTCATCACGGTGCCCTCGACGCCAATCTGCAATCCCCGTTCGACCGCCAGCTCGAGAAGCTCCGGCCAGTGCAGAGCAACCGGCCCCTTGTTGGTCGTCACGACGTGCTTGCCGCTCTCCAGCGCCTTCCGCACGTGCGTCGTGGCCGGCTCCCCCGTTTCCAGGTCCGTGAAGCTCAACTCCACGACAATGTCTGCTGCGCTTTCTTCCGCCATCTGGATCGCATCCCAGCCGTAATCGGCGGCGGGAAGCGTCTCGAGCCTACCTCCGTCGCTCACCGCCTCGAGCAGCGCGGCCGGATCGAAGCCGGTCGGATCATGGATGCTGCCGAGACGGGCATCGCATACTCCGGTGATCCGGTAGCGGACGCCGAATTGTTCGGTGAGCTGGACGGCCTGGTCGCGCAGGATTTCCACGAAACCCTGTCCGACAGTACCGAATCCTATCAAGACGAGACGATATTCCATGGGTCGTTCCTTATCGGGGCGCGGGCGCAGGGCCGGCGGGTGCGCACAAACCGAGAATCTGACCGAGCAGGGAGCCCGGTCACGACGCCGCAAGATAGCATCGCTGCGGCCGTTCACAAACGCCGCGCGGAGGCCGCTTCAGGGACGCGACGGGTCCGTCCAGGTCTCCGGCGGCAGGCGGGTGAGACGGCTGGATCCGACCCGCAGGCGAACGCCGTTCAGCCCGTCCCCGAAACTCCAGCCGATGCTCGCCGGAGGGATCGTGAACAGCCAGATCTTCGGGGCCTCGCCCCGCCAGTTGTAGCCCACGCCAAACTCGATCTGCTGGCGGATGGCGCTTCCGGAGCGCTCCTCATCGGTCGATAGATTCAGTGCATCGACAAACCAGCCGGGCTGCAGGTACAGGACCCCGGTGAGGATCCTGTCCCTGATATTGAACATCGGGTACCCGGCATCCGCCCGGAAACCGACGACTCCGTAGTCGTCACGAAGCTCATCCTTCGACCAGGTGACGCTGTAGAACGCACTCGGCTCGAGACCGAACTCGAACTTCCACCACGGAAACACGAACTCGGAACGCAGGCCGACGGCACTGATCCCCACGGTTCCTGGAGACAGGTCATCCTGGTCCTCGAGTGAGAAGGCCAGTCCGATATCGAAGAAGGGTCGCAGGAGCGACCGTCGGCTGAGCGGAACCGGAACCTCGACCCCCGGAATCAGGGCCAGGGCGCTGACGCTAGCATCGGGAATGTTCTCGATCCCGTCCACGTTCTCTACCCCGAGCACACCGGCGAACCGCAGCCGCACCCCCCACCCGCGATCTTCCCAGTCGCGCAGCGTGACCGTCACGGGAACGTTCAGCACGCGGACGCTGCGGTCGTCGGTCTCGTAACCGGCGATCCCGGGATCGAAGAATCCGCCCAGATAGCCGTAGTTGAGCAGCAGATCCAGGTCGCTGCGAAGCGTTTCCTGCGCACTGACCGCACTCGGAGGCGCAATCAACGCGAGCAAGGCAAGAAGACTGCGCCGGCGTTCGGAACGTGCGTGTCGAGTCACGTCGCCGAAGCTAAGTGCGGCCGGGAACGGCGGACAGCGACAGGAGGTGCGGCGGTGACTGTCGTCGGGCCGTAATGTAACGCCATTCAGACGAATGAATTCGATGTCGGAGGTCTGTCGAGTTCGTCCAATCGGCGTTGGGTTCGGCGGAGGAGGACCGGGCGATGAGAGCATGGATCTGGACGGCGCTTGCCGCGGGCTCGTGTATCGGCCTCATAGCGTGCGGAGGCGACGCATCGACCGCCGGGAGCGGCGCTGCGTCAGGGCCCATCGTACGAGACAGCGCTGGCGTGAGGATCGTGGAGAACCGGGCGCCGGCCTGGGCGGCAGGCACCGGCTGGCGGCTCGCGGACTCGCCCCACCTCGACCTCGGGGCCCTCGAGGGCCCGGCAGCGACACAGTTCTTCCAGATCAGCGATGGCGCGGTGTTGTCCGACGGCGGCTTCGCGGTGTCGGGATTCGGCAGCCACGATCTACGACGGTTCGACACGGCCGGCAAACACGTATGGACAGCCGGCCGGGAAGGTGACGGTCCCGGCGAGTTCCGCGGTCTGACGACCATCGCGGTCGATACCGCGGATGCGCTGCTCACATACGATTATCGGCACCGACGGATCTACCGCTGGGCTCCCAACGGGTCGTTTGTCGACGCCAGGCCTCTCGAGGGAGTAGACGAAGGTGGTTTCCCGTTCGTCCAGACGTTGCTTCCCGACGGCCGCGCCGTGTTCACCTTCCTGTACTTCGCGGTCGAAGACCCGCCGGAACCTGGCGAGCTACGGCGCGATCCTCTGGAGGTTCTCATCGCCACGCCCGGCGACTCGGTCGCACTGCTGCTGGGCGAGTTCCCCGGACGGCAGTTCGTGATCATGCGGCAGTCGGAGACGGCTGACGGTATGCGGGTCATCTCCGGATCCCCTCCGTTCACCCGCATCACCACGACCGCAGCCGATCTACAGGCGGTGTGGGTCGGCGACAACGACCGACCCGAGATTCTGCGATACGGTCTCGGTGGAACACTCCAGGCGATCGTGCGGCTGCCGTTCGAGCCGGTCGCCGTGACCCCGGAGCTCGTGAAGCGGGCTCTCGAGGAGGAACTGGAGGACGCCGACGATTCCGAGGAGGAAGATCTGGCGCGCCAGCGGTGGGAGGATCTCCCGCTGCCCGAGTCTCTGCCGTACTTCGAGGCGCTGGAGGTAGACCGATTGGGGAACCTGTGGATTCGAAGCTACCAGGCACCTGGTGACGAGATCCGCACCTGGCACGTTCTCGCCGTCGATGGAGAGTGGCTCGGGACCGTCACATTCCCGGATCGGGTCAGCCCGCTGGAGATCGGAGAGGACTACGTGCTCGCCCGATTCGGGGACGAGCTGGACGTAGAACACGTACAGATGTGGGAGCTGATCAAGCCATGACCAGGTATTCGACTCGAGGGGCGGGGTTGATCGGGGCGCTCGCGAGCGTGACTGCGACTCTTCTCGCTCCAGGACAGGTTCGGGCCCAAGAGCTGATGACGTTCGAGGTGGCCGGCTACGAGGTCGTTGTGGAGAGCGATCCCGGCCTATTCGAGTTGACTGCAGACACCCGGGTGATCGAGCCCGGACTCGAGATCGCGACGCTCACGCTGGAGAGCGCGGCCGCCGCGACTCCTCCACCACTCGTCCTCCGCTGGTCCCTGCCGGCGCACGACGTCCAAGGCATCTGGACGACGGGAAGCTGGTCCCACAAGACGGTCGGACCCGACTGGTCGATGTCCGGCGTAAGCTCGATGTTCGCGCGCAACGCACCCGTACTGTCGCTGTTCGGCAGCGACGATGGCAACCGCCTCACCGTCGCCGTGTCCGACGGACTGAACACCGTACGAATCCGATCGGGGATCCGCGAGGAGGACGCGACCGTACGGGGGCGGATCGAGCTGTTCTCCGAGCGGCAGCCGGCCACCGCGCGCACGCAGATCGAGATCCGGTTCGACCGGCGGCAGATTCCGCTACGTGAATCGCTGGCCGGAGTCAGCGACTGGTGGGCCGCGCAACCGGGTTACGAGCCCGCGACGGTCCCCGAATTGGCGCGGCTGCCCATGTACTCCACCTGGTACAGCTACCACCAGAGCGTGTCGGCGGACGAGCTCCTGGGGGAGGTCGAGCTAGCGAAGGAGCTCGGATACGAGGCGATCATCGTCGACGACGGGTGGCAGACGCTCGACAGCCGTCGCGGCTATGCGTTCACCGGAGACTGGGAGCCGGAACGGATTCCGGCGATGGTCGAGTTCGTGGACGACGTGCATGAGCGCGGAATGAAGATCCTGCTGTGGTACGCCATGCCGCTGGTCGGAGAGAACTCGAAGGTATTCCCCGAGTTTCTTGGCAAGTACCTGCGGTACTGGGACGGCCAGGGCGCCTGGGTGTTGGACCCGCGCTATCCGGAGGTGCGCGAGCACCTGATCGGTACCTACCGGAGCGCGATGCTCGACTGGGGCGTCGACGGCTTCAAGCTCGATTTCCTGGGCTTCTTCGTCGCCACCGACTCGACCGATTTCACGATCGCGGATGGCAGGGATTACGCGTCCGTCAACGAGGCCGCGGACCGGCTGCTCACCGACGTGATGGCGGAGCTGCGGACGGTGAATCCCGACGTGATGATCGAATTCCGGCAGCCGTATATCGGGCCGCTGATGCGGAAGTACGGGAACATGTTCCGGGCGGCCGACGCCCCGCACGTCGCAGTCGACAACCGGCTGCGTACGGTGGACCTCCGCCTGCTCAGCGGCGGCACGGCGGTTCATTCGGACATGTTCATGTGGCACGCCGGGGACTCGGTCGAGGCGGCGGCGCTGCAATTCCTGAGTGTCCTGTTCTCGGTTCCGCAGCTCTCGGTCCGGCTGGAGCGCATTCCACAGGACCACCGCGAGATGGTCCGTCACTGGACCGACTGGTGGCTGCGAAACCGGGATGTCCTGCTGGACGGCGAGTTCGTGCCGCACTCACCTCTGGCCCACTATCCGCTGATCGAGGCGGTGAGCGACAAAAAGCGGATCATCGCTATCTACGATGACATGGTCGTTCGGGTTGCCGAGGACCATGGTCGGAGGGCGCTCGACATCGTGAACGCTGGCCACCTGGGACGCATCGTGCTCGAAGTGGGGGGGCGAATGGGATTGTTCAACTACCGCGTGCTGGATACCATGGGCCGGGAGTCAGGTTCGAGCACTGTCGAACTCGTGCCCGGCGTGTACCGGTTCACGGTTCCACGGTCGGGTCTGCTCGAGCTGACGCCCGCGCCCTGACGACGATCCCGCGAGCCCTACAATACCGGGGCCCACAGGCGGGCGAAGTTGACGCTGAACCGCCACAGCCACGATCTGTCCTTGAACGTCGTGGGATCCAGCAGCTCGCTCGTTGCCATGTCCCGCTCGAGCATCTCGGCCACTTCCCGGGTGAAGTCCTCGTCGTAGAGCACCGCCGAGATCTCGAAATTCAGCCGGAACGAGCGGTTGTCGAAGTTGTGCGTTCCGATGGAGGCGATCGCCTCGTCGACCACCATCACCTTCTGGTGCAGGAAACCGGGCCGGTGCATGTAGAACTTCACGTCCGAGTCCGCCAGCAGCTCCATGTAGTGGTACATCGCCCGGTCCGCGAGCCACTTGTCGACGATGCCGGGGACCAGGACCCGGACATCGACGCCCCGCAGGCTGGCGAGCATCAGCGCCTTCACGATCGCGTCGTCGGGCACGAAGTACGGTGCGGTGATCCAGATCCGGTCCTTCGCCGAATTCAGGGCGTGCACGAAGAACATGCCGGCAGTCTCGAGAGGATCCGCCGGGCCGGTGGCCATGATGATCCCCATTATGTCGGCAGAGTCCGGCGCCGTGTACGGTTCCCAGTTCAGGCCGAGAAATTCCCGCTTCGCCCAGTACCAGTCCATCGCGAATACACCCTGCGTCTGGATCGCGATCGGACCGGTCAGCTTGACGTGCGTATCCCGCCAGGGAGTCATCTCGGGATCGTGACCCAGGTATTCATCGCCGACATTGTGCCCTCCCACCCAGGCGGTCTTCCCATCCACGACTACGATCTTGCGGTGGTTGCGGAAGTTGAGCTGGAACTGGTTGCGGATACCCTGTCTCGTACCGAATTGGCTGACCTTCACGCCCGCATCGCGCAGGTCCTTCCTGTACTGCTTCGTGATGTTGGTGCCGAGCTCGTCATACAGGAATGCCACCATGACGCCCGCCCTGGCCCGCTCGATCATCGCGTCCTTCAGACGGCGGCCGAGGTCGTCGTCGTGCACTATGAAGAACTGCACCAGGACATATTCCTGTGCCTGGCCAATCCCCTCGAGAATGCTGTCGAACGTCTCCTCACCGTTGATCAGCAACTCTGCATCGTTGCCCCGGGTGAGCATCATGTTGGCCAATCCACGCAGGGCGTCGAATCCCGGCGTCCGCGTTTCGAACTCGACGGCGGAGGATGCCATGTTTGACCGAACCTGGGCCACGAGCCCCTCGAATTCGTCTCCGGATTTTTCGAAGGCTTCGACGTAGCCCTCGAACTTGCTACGTCCCAGGACCCAGTACGCGGGCACGGATACGACCGGGACCGTCACCAGGGCGAATGACCAGGCTATCGCACCCGGCTCGGTACGCGACGACATGATGGCGTCGATCGCCGAAATGAAGCCGAGCACATAGGCGACGACCAGAGCCCAGCGCCATATTCTCTTCCACCGGCTCTTCTCCGGTCTGGCCTCAGCCTCTTCCTGGACGATACCGGTATCCGTTTCGGTGTCTGTCATCGCTGGCCGTTCCTCAGCAAGGTCCGTGTTGGACACACTCATCGAAGCTGCCGCCGGCGTCGCTGCCAGGGCCGGCCCGATCACGGGACCCGTGGCCCCGAGGATTCCAAGGACCAGTGCGGCAAGTAACAGGCGCCGCGAAAGCAGCCAAATGAAGCCGCGATCCCGACCCGGCACCTCCGGGTGCAAATTTGCGTCAGTGCCAACCATTGCGGCTCGCCCTCTGTTCTGATTTGGGTCCGGCGTCTGTTGGCGGCGGTGTCCGTCTTCCCGGCCCGGTCGCGCCCCGGGCGCCGAAGCTCCCAGGGCGCGGCCGCCTCTCAGTCAGCTCTTGGGTCGGAATCTCGCCTGGAAGAAGCGCAGGTACTCCGGCTCGTAGGTGAACTCGAGCCCACCGATCGACTCCCGCTTGTCCCAGATCTCCATCACCGACTCCGCTACGACGTCCATGTGCGCCTGTGTGTAGACTCGACGCGGAATCGTGAGTCGCACCAGCTCCAGCGCCGGACGCCGATTCTCGCCGGTCTCCGGATTCCGGCCCGCCGACACGTTCCCGCGCTCCATCGCCCGCACGCCGGATTCGATGTACAACTCCGCCGCCAGCGCCTGGGCCGGGAATTCATCCTGGTCCAGATGCGGCAGGAAGCGCTTCGCATCCAGAAACACGCCGTGCGTCCCGATCGGCTTCATGATCGGGATGCCCTCGTCGGCGATCTTGTTGCCGAGGTAATGTACCTGTCCGACCCGCGCGTGGATGTGATCGTGCTGGATCGACTCGTAGATCCCGATCGACAGCGCCTCCATGTCCCGGCCCGACATCCCGCCGTAGGTGTGGAGACCCTCGTAGACCACGACCATGTTGCGGGCCTTCTCGGCCAGCGCGTCGTCGTTCACCGCCAGAAAGCCGCCGATATTCACGAGGTGGTCCTTCTTGGAGCTCATGGTGCAGCCATCCGTGAGATCGCAAATGTCGCGTATGATCTCGGCCATCGATCTGTCGGCCTGCCCCGGTTCACGCTCTTTGATCAGCAGAGCGTTCTCCGCGACGCGAGTCATGTCGTGGATCACCAGGATACCGTGCTCGTGGGCGAGTTCCGAAACCTCCCGCAGGTTCTCGAGTGAGATCGGCTGACCGCCGCACATGTTCACGGTCGTCGCGACCGAAATGTAGGGAATCTTCTCCGCCCCCACTTCGTCGATCAGCGCCTGGAACTTCTCCAGGTCGACGTTGCCCTTGAACGGGTGCATCAGGTCGGGCTGGTGCGCCTCGTCGATGATCACATCCACGAACGTCGCGCCGGCCATCTCCTGGTGAAGCCGGGTCGTCGTGAAGTACATGTTGCCGGGCACGTAGTCACCGTCCTCGATCAGCAGCCGGCTGATCATGTGCTCGGCCGCGCGGCCCTGGTGAGTCGGGATCAGGTGCTTGTAGCCGTACACATCCCGCACCGCGTCCTCGAGATGGTAGTAGTTCCGGCTCCCGGCGTAGGCCTCGTCGCCGAGCATCATGCCGGCCCACTGGCGATCGCTCATCGCGCTCGTGCCCGAATCGGTCAGCAGATCAATGTACACATCTTCCGAGCGGAGCAGGAACGTGTTGTACCCAGCTCCCTCGATGGCGGCCTGCCGCTCGGCCGCGGTGAGCATCTTGAGCGGCTCGACCATCTTGATCTTCCAGGGCTCAGCCCAGGATCGTCTTCTCGTCGGCATGGGATCACTCCCGATCGTGGTGTTTGTCTTTCAGGGTCCTGCGGGCGGACAATGTACGGGCCGCGACGACCTTTCGCTCGTGCCGACGGCCGATGACTTTGAGCCGGACAATCCCTTTGCGGACGACCGCCCAGTCGCTCGGCCGCGAGCAGCGAAATCACGCGTCGAGAGGTACGTCAGTCATGAAAGGATGCCTGGTACTCATCACCGGAGCGAGCTCAGGAATCGGAGCCGCCTCTGCTCGTCGATTCGCCGCGGCCGGAGCCCACCTCGGGCTGTGGGCGCGCAGAGAAGATCGACTGATCGAGCTCGGCACCGAGTTGCAAGACGAGCATGGCGTGGATGTGCACACGGCTGCCGTGGATGTGCGTGACCGTGAGGCCGTGAATGAGGCTGCGGCACTGCTGCTGCGGGACGTCGGAGTGCCCGACCTTCTGCTCAACAACGCCGGACTGGCCAGCGGCCTGTCTCTCGTGCAGGAGGGAGATCACGAGGACTGGGACCGGATGATCGATACCAACCTCAAGGGGCTGCTGAACGTCACACGGGCGATTCTCCCGGCCATGGTAGGGCGCGGCACCGGGCACGTGATCAACATCGGGAGCACGGCCGGGCACCAGGTTTACCCGAAGGGCAATGTCTACAATGCCACGAAGTTCGGCGTGAAGGCCCTCACAGAAGGGATGAATCTCGACGTCGCCGGCACCGGAATTCGCGTCTCGAGTGTTGATCCCGGTTTCGTCGAGACGGAATTCTCGGTGGTCCGGTTTCACGGAGATGCCGAGCGTGCGGAGGGCGTGTACCAGGGATTCACACCATTGTCTGGTGACGACGTGGCGGGTGTCGTGCTGTTCGTGGCCACCAGGCCGGCGCACGTGAACTTGCACGACGTGGTCCTGCTTCCGACGGCACAGCGGAACGTGTACGTACTGGACCGGCAGGAAGGAGGCTGAGGTGAAGATCGAGAAGTCAGGCCCGATCCTGCCTGATGACACCGGCCGGCCCGGGTCGCAGAAGGAGGGGCAACACGAGCGGACCGGCGGTTTCGCCCTCGCGCGATTCGAAGCGTGGGCGCTGCCGCGCATGGCCCGAGCGCTGCCCGCCTGGATCATGCCGGATCACCTCACGGGTCTCGGCCTTCTCGCATCGACGGGAATCGCCGTCGCATACATCCTGACGAATCGAAGCCCGAACTGGTTGTGGGCGGTAAACGCTCTGCTGGTGATCCAGTGGTACGGAGACAGCCTCGACGGCACGCTCGCGCGGGTGCGAAGAATCGAGCGCCCGCGTTACGGCTACTACCTGGACCATCTCACCGACGCGTATTCGACCCTGGCGATCGGCCTCGGACTCGGATTCTCGCCGTACATGTTGCTGTCTGTCGGGCTGGCGATCTCGATCGGCTACCTCCTGCTGTCGGTCAACGTCTATCTCGAAACGCATGTGTTCGGTGAATTCCGGCTCGCGCACGGGCTTCTGGGCCCTACGGAGGCGCGTTTGCTGCTGATCGCGGTCAACACTCTCGCTCTATTGCTGACTCCACTTCGGTTCACCATTTGGGAAGTCACGTTCACCGTATTCGACGTCATCGGAGTCGTGGGCGCGACAGGCATGTTCGTCATACTGGTCACACGCGCGATCGGGAACCTGCGCGAGCTGGCCCGGCTCGAGCCGCCCGGCGTACGCCGGGAGTAGCACGGGCAGGAGCGAGTGGCGGAATTGGTGGTGTGCAGGATTCCGGACGCCGGACGTCATGGGGGACGACAACGGATTCAGAAGTCACCCCCGCAAGGAGGCACGCATGAGGAAGACGATCGTGGCCGGACTCGCGACGACGGCAGCGCTGCTCGCCGGCCCGCATACGGAAACCCGACCAGTAGCCGCGCAGGAGGCCGGAAATCAGGAGGCGCCCGTATTCCAATCGACGGCGGACGACCGGGAGGCCGTATCGATCACGGTCTACAACCAGAATTTCGGACTCGTCAGGGAGATTCGCGATCTGTCATTCGCCAGGGGGAGGGTGGCGCTCGAGTTCGGGGATGTCGCCTCGACGATCCAGTCCGAGACGGTCCACATGCGGCCGCTCACCGGACCGAGGCTGGATATCCTGGAGCAGAACTACCAGTACGACCTCCTGAGCCCACAGAAGCTGCTCGAGAAATACGTCGGAAGGAATGTCAAACTGTATCGGTGGAACGAGAAGGAAGGACGCGACGAGGTCGTGGACGCCGAGGTGCTGTCGGTGAACAACGGCACCGTTCTGAGGATCGGCAACGAGATCACGTTCAACTACCCCGGTAGGATCGCCTTCCCCGAAGTCCCGGAAGACCTGATCGCGCGACCCACACTGATGTGGCAGCTCGAGAGTCGGACAGACCGACAGACAGTCGAGACTTCGTACCTCGCCGGCGGGATGAACTGGAAGGCCGACTACGTGATGGTGATCGACCAGAAGGACGAGGAGGCGGGTCTGACCGGCTGGGTGACGCTGACGAATCAAACCGGCGCCACCTACAGGGATGCGGAGCTCAAGCTCGTGGCCGGCGACGTCCAGCGGTTGGCTGCGCAGCCGCGCGACCGGATGAAGGCCGTGATGGCGATGGAAGAGGCCGCCGGGCGGCAGGACTTCTCTGAAGAGGCGTTCTTCGAGTACCACCTGTACACTCTCGATCGGCCCACGACAGTGAAGAACAACGAGCAGAAGCAGGTTACGCTGCTCGAGGCGCCGGAGTTCGACATCAACAAGCGGCTGATCTACTACGGCGCTGCTCATTACTTCCGTGGCCAGTACGGTCAGGTCGAGTCAAATTCCAAGATCGGTGTGTTCATCGATTTCGAGAACCGTGAAAACAACGGCCTTGGCATGCCGCTGCCCGCCGGCGTGGTGCGGGTGTACAAGCGCGACGCGTCAGGGGCCCAGCAGTTCATCGGCGAGGACCGGATCGATCACACACCCCGCGACGAGCGAGTGCGGATCAAGATGGGCGAGGCGTTCGACGTCGTCGGCGATCGCAAGCAGATGGACTTCGACGTGATCGGCGACTGCACGACCGAGAGCGAGTGGCAGATCCAGGTCCGGAACCACAAGGACGAAGAGGTCGAGGTCGAGCTGATGGAGCCGATCGGGGCCGACTGGCAGATCCTCTCGTCCAGCCATCGTCACGAGAAGCTCGACGCTCACACCTTCAAGTTCACCGTGAAAGTCCCGGCACACGGCGAGACGACGGTCACCTACAGGGTGCGCGTACGCTGGTGCTGAGTGAATACCGATTGAAGCGGCGTCGTGGAGCCTGCCACCCCGACCGGGGTGGTGGGCTTCCGGCGTATAACCACTCCCGGAAGAGGCTCCCGTGATCCAGACGAGACGACTTCTCGCCGCCGGTATTGTCGCATCCCTGGCATTCTCCACCTCCGTGACGGGCCAGGAGGCAGCGCTTGAACAGGAAGCCGAGGCAAAGGGGAAACACGCTGAGGAGCAGTACGAGCCCGAGTCCTCGGTCACGCAGCACTCCGTGCGCATCGACGGCACGAACCTCGACTACACGGCCACGGCCGGCTGGCTGATCATGGAGAGCGACGACGGAGAGCCGATCGCCCGATTCGGCTACACGGCTTACACCCGCGATGGAGTAGAAGACCTGTCGAGACGGCCCGTAATGTTCGCGTTCAACGGCGGACCTGGTTCCTCGTCCATCTGGCTGCATATGGGCATCCTCGGACCACGCCGCGTGGTCGTGACGGACGAGGGCTACGCGCCGCCTCCACCCTCGGAACGGGTCGAAAACGAATTCAGCCCCCTGGACGTGACCGACCTCGTGATGATCGACCCCGTGGGCACCGGGTTCAGCAAGCCGATCGGTGAGGGCAAGGGCGAAGACTTCTGGGGAGTAGACCAGGACATCCGATCGGTCGGAGCGTTCATCAGGAAATACGTGACCGAGAACGGACGCTGGGGATCGCCCAAGTACATTCTCGGGGAGAGCTATGGCGGAATCCGGTCGGCAGGACTGGTTCAGCATCTCCAGAGCCGGTACGGAATGAATTTCAACGGTGTCGTACTGGTATCGCCATTCCTGAACATGGGCTCCGGAATCGACGGAGCCCGGATCGACCTTCCACACGTGCTCTACCTGCCGACTTTCGCGGCGACTGCCTGGTTTCACGGTGCCATATCAGGGGAGCCGGTGCTCAGGGATTTCCTGTCGGAGGTCGAGCGGTTCTCGTACGACGAGTATGCTCCGGCGCTCCTCAAGGGGTTCACGATCTCCGATTCCGAGAAGCGGACAGTGGCCACGAAGCTGGCCGCCTACACCGGGACGGGGGTGGACTACTGGATGAAGGCCGATCTCAGGGTCACGCACCCGCAGTTCCTGCAGGAGCTCAAGCGCGATGATCGCCTGATCGCCGGACGGATCGACTCGCGGTTCATCGGTCCCGCCGTCAACCCGCTCGGAGAGACGATGGACTATGACCCGTTCTTTCCGGCTGTCGGCCCTCCGTTTACGGCCGCGTTCATGGACTACATGTACAACGAGCTCGACTTCGGAATAGGCGAGGAATACCAGGTGTCAGGCGGAACAAGCAACTGGGACTGGAAGCACACGGCTCCGGGCGGCCGGGGCTGGGCCACTCCCTGGGCGGACCTCAGGCCCGACCTGGCGATGGCGCTCACGATGAATCCGGGACTGCACCTGCTCGTCCTGCAGGGTTACTACGACCTCGCGACACCCGCGCTCGCCACGAAACACGATATCGGGCACCTGGACATTTCTCCGGAAGCGCGTGAGCGAGTCCACATGGAGTTCTACGAAGCGGGTCACATGATGTATCTTCATGGACCGTCGATGGAGAAGTTCCGGACCGACCTCGTGGCCTTCGTCCGCGAGACCGACCGGCTCTAGTCGGAGCGATACTGGCGGGGCTGCAGCGCTTCAGGGCGCTCGCCTGTTGTGAGAGGAGCGGGGAGAGTGGTGTGTGGGGGGGTGAACGCGCCGGATCCAGTTGTATCCGGGTCCATTCGAAATAGGTCACGGCCCGGGATACGGTCGCGGGCAGCGAGCATAGCTTGAGACACCTCCACCATCGAGTGCGTCCAGTTTCCCCGACTGGCTCACGAGACCGGCTGCCGCGCGGCCGGCACGCCGTCTTGTTGCTCGGTATCGTGGCCGCGCTCCCGGTTCTCACGGCGCCGCTCCACGCCCAGCAGTTCCGCGACTCGATACCGGCCCCGAACTGGCCGCCCTGCCGTCATACCTCAGGGTCGGTGTGCGAGACCAAGACCGCGCGCATAGAGCGATTCACGCCGGACGACAAGTTCGAGCTGGACGGAAAGCTGGAGGAAGCCGTCTGGAGCCGGGCCGCGTTCATCTCGGATTTCGTGCAGCGCGAACCGGTGTCAGGAGTCCTTCCGACGGACAGCACGAAGGTCGCGTTCGCGTACGATGAGCACACGCTCTACATCGGGGCCCGGATGTTCAGCAACGATCCGTCGCACATCCGGGCGATCCTCGCCCGCCGTGACGACCCCGGAAACTCCGAGCGGCTGATCGTGTCGCTCGACTCATACCTGGACCGCCGGACATCGTACAATTTTGCGGTTACCGCAGCGGGCGGCCGCATGGACTGGTACTCCAAGAACGACGAAGACAACTTCCGGGCCCGGGATTTTTCCTACAATCCGGTGTGGACCGCCTCCGCCGTAATCGACTCCCTCGGCTGGACCGCCGAATTCCGTATCCCGCTGTCGCAGCTGCGGTTCAACTCCGGAGACGATCTCGTGTGGGGCCTGAACATCAATCGGTTCATTCCGCATAAGAACGAGGACATCTTCTGGATCGCGATCCCGCGAAACGAATCGGGCTGGGTATCGTGGTTCGGGAACCTCCAGGGAATCGAGGACGTCAAGTCACGCCGCCCCGTCGAGGTTGTCCCGTACGTTTCGACATCCGCCAGTCGGACGAGCTCGGAACTCCTGGACCCTGACGATCCGTTCCGCAGTCAGACGGAATTCGACGCGAGAGTCGGCGCTGATCTCAAGTTCGGCCTCGGGCCGAGCCTGACGGTGGACGCGACGTTCAATCCCGACTTCGGGCAGGTCGAAGCGGACCCCGCGGTCGTAAACCTGTCCGCCTTCCCTGTCTTCTTTCCCGAGCGCCGCCCGTTCTTCATCGAGCGCAGGGAACTGCTGGAAGCGCAAGGACTCTTCTACTCCCGGCGGATCGGCGCCGCTCCTTCGAGCTACCCGGACGCGGACTACGTGGACGTGCCGGCGAACACTACGATCCTCGGAGCGGGAAAGCTCACCGGCCGGACGCCGGGGGGGCTGTCGGTAGGGGGCCTCACCGCCTTGACCGCCGAGGAGAACGCGAAGATCTACGACGCGACCACGGGCACGGAAGACAAGGTTCGCGTCGAACCGGCCACCGTGTGGGGCGTCCTGAGCCTCGAGCAGCAGTTCGGCGCCGCCGGCTCGACCGTGGGTATCGCCGGCACCGCAGTGAGACGGGACATCGGGGCGCTCGACCCTCTGGCAGCCGGCTACAACCGCCAGGCCTACGCCGGAAGCGTGGAGACCCGACTCAGATTCCAGGGCGGAACGTACGAGTTCAGAGGCCAGGTGGCGGGAAGTTACGTCGAAGGAACGCGGGAACGGATTACTGACCTCCAGCAGTTCAGCTCACACTTCTTCCAGCGGCCGGACGCGACGCACGTCGAGGTGGACTCTACGGCTACTTCGCTGGCCGGCTACGGAGTCGAGTTGAATTTTGAGAAGACCCGAGCCAGGCACTGGCTGTGGCGAGTCGGGTTCGAAGCTCTGTCGCCCGGCTTCGATATCAACGATGCCGGACAGTTGCGGCGGGCGGACAGGATCGAGGCAGACGGCGCGCTCATCTACCGCGAAACAACGCCGGGCAGGTTCCAGAGCTACTCGGCACGTGTGGAACTGGACGGAAACTGGAATTTCGGAGGCGACAGGCTGAGAAACAGCCTGGAATTCGGCGGCGATATCCAGCTTCGCAGCTTCTGGCGGTTCGGCGCGGAACTCGACCTGTCTCCACGTGGATTGAGCGACACTCAGACGCGTGGCGGTCCGTTGATGGGCACGCCGGCACAGTGGGGCATGAACCTCAACATCAACAGTGATCACAGCAAACGCACGACGGGCGGACTGTTCGGTTTCTTCCGGGTGAATGAACTCGATGGATGGACCTGGGAATTGGGCATGGGGCTGCAGGCGAAGCCGGGTGGAAACTGGCAGGCGGCAATCGAGCCCCGGTATCGCAAGGCGTCAGACGCGCGGCAGTACGTGGACACGTTCGACGGCGGCTCGGCAGCTACGTACGGGGAGCGCTATGTGTTCGGACGGATCGACCGAACGACGGTGTCGGCCCAGTTTAGGCTGTCCTACGGTTTCACGCCGAATCTGAGTCTCGAGGGCTACGCGGAACCGTTCTCTGCCACCGGAACCTACTCGGACTATGGCGAACTGCCCGAAGCCGGCAGCCTCGATCTGCGATACTACGGCACAGACGGCACTACGATCACGGAGAGCGAGGGCGAGGCGCCGCACGAGATCACGGTCACCGACGGGGATGATACGTTCAGCTTCGAGCGAGGAGATTTCTCGTCGCTCTCATTCCGCACCAATCTCGTGCTGCGGTGGGAGTGGCGCCCGGGCAGCACGCTGTTCCTGATCTGGCAGCAGAACCAGGGCGACTTCGAGGATGTGACATCCCCGGATCCGGCGAGCATCGGGGACTGGGGAGACGCGATCACCTCTCCAGGCCAGAGCTTCTTCGCCCTGAAGGTCACCTACTGGCTGCCGATCTGACTCGGATCTCGTTCAGCCGGGCGGCTCGCGGCCGGCGGCGGGCCGACTGGCGGACCACCAGCCGCGGCTCTACCCTTTTGCCATGACACCCTGGGTAGCTCGACTCCTGTTCGCGAATTTCGCGGCGTATCTGATGATCCCTCGCGGGAGCGCCCTGTTCGCGAACCTGCTGCTCGTCCCGGCGGATGTCCTGCTGCGCCCGTGGACGCCAATTACGTACATGTTCCTGCACGGGGACTTCTGGCACATCCTGTTCAACATGATCGTGTTGTTCTTCTTCGGGCCCCGGCTGGAGTCGACCTTCGGCAGCCGCAATTTCCTCGGACTGTACTTCGTGAGCGGCCTCATGGCCGCTCTGTTTTCGGGGGTCACACCGCACGCCCGGGTCATCGGCGCCTCAGGTGCGATCTATGGCCTGATGCTCGCCTACGCGAAGATCTGGCCGCGCGATCGGATATATATCTGGGGAATCCTCCCCGTCGAGGCCCGGTGGATGGTGATCTTCCTCGCTGTGTGGGCGGTGATCGGAACCGCCCCGCTGGTAGCCTCTGTGCTGGGAATTCAGGGGCTCCACGTACCGACGGACAACATCGCGCACCACGCTCACCTGGGTGGCTTTGCGGGCAGCTGGCTGTACATGCGCTGGCAGGCGAAACACACCGGAGCGGCGGCGTTCAAGAAGAAGGCAGAGCCTGCGGAGAACCGTGGCTGGCTGCGCGATCGCGACGCCGTGCAGAGATGGGCGCTGATCGACCGGGACGCTTTACACCCGGTGAATCGCGAATCATACGACGAGATCATGCGTAAGCTCAGCACCGGTGGCGCCGGGGCACTCAGCGATCGAGAACGGGCTTTTCTCGAGCGGTTCGCTCCGCTCGAATAACCGGTTCCGGGCCCGCATTCGCCAAGCGGGTTTCCCCACGATCGACACAGGATTCCGCTCCAGCCCCCTTGCGCGGCCAGGATTGCCTATATTCCGATCCCTCGCCCGATGACGGTCCCCCGGGGCGAATCCGTCTGCCGTCTCCCCGGCGGGGACGCGAGGCGTGGCAAGGAGGTACTGATGATCGCGATTCGTGAAGCCCGAGACGCCGACACGGCCGGGATCATCGACATCTACCTGGCCACATACGGCGAGGAGTACGCATACCCGCAGTATTACGACGAGTACGAGATCAAGAAGCTCGTGTACAGCGACGAAACGCTGATGTTCGTGGCGGAAGACTCGGAGTCAGGACGGGTCGTGGGCACGGCCTCGGTGATCCTCGAGGTCGGAGCGTACACGGACCTGGTCGGCGAGTTCGGGCGCCTCGCCGTCCATCCTGAATTCCGCCGACGTGGCATCGGGACCGAGCTGCTCAACCGGAGAATCGAGACGGTCCGGGACCGGGTTCACGTGGGCGTGATCGAGGGGCGGGTGACACACCCGTTCACGCAGGCCATCGCTCAGCAGCAGGGTTTCGCCCCGGTCGGGTTTCTCCCGCGTAAGTTCGTGTTCGGGTCGCGCCGCGAGAGCATGGGCTTCCTGGTCCGGCTCTTCGGGCGGGCGCTGGAACTGCGCCGGAACAACCCCAGAATCGTCCCTGAAGTCTACCCCTTGGCCTGCACCGCAATGGAGAACTGCGGTCTCGAGGCGGACGTGATCGTCGATGACGAGTCCGGCGCCTATCCGTTCGGGCACGGCTTCTCGGTCAGTGAGTTGACTACCGAGGGGTACTCCAGGCTGATGCGAATCGAGCGGGGACGCGTGCGCAATCGCGAAGTGTTCGGCCCGCTCCGGCTGCAGTACGGCTACTTCAAGCTCATTACTCACCACTCGAAGTACCTGGTGGCCAGGGAAGGCGGCCACATCGTGGGCGCGATCGGCTTCACCCTGGAGCACATCGACCGCGTGGTCCGGGTGTTCGAGCTGATCTCTCTGCGCGATGACGCGATCCGGCTTCTCCTGTTGGAGCTCGAGCGTCGCTGCCGGGACGACTGGAATATCGCCTATATGGAAATTGACGTGAGCGCGCACGCGCCTCGCATGCAACGCACAGTGTTGCAACTCGGCTGGGTGCCGGTGGCGTACGTTCCCGCGCTCGCCTTCCACGACGTGGAACGCCTGGACCTGGTGAAGTTCGCCCGGCTGCTGATCCCGGTGGACGTCGGGCCCTTGATGCTGATCCCGCCGACGAGCGACATGGCGAAGCTGGTGCTGGCCGCGTTCAAGCGGCGCGAGGTTATGCCGCGACTGGGTGAGCTCGTGGATCGCGCCGGGTTGTTTCAGGGGCTCGAGGAAGAGCAGCTGGAGCGGCTCGCAGCCGCGTTTCGCTACGTGACGTTCGACGCCGGCACCGGGATCTTCTCGCAGGGTGACCGGTGCGAGGAGATGTACCTGCTTCTCACCGGGGCCGTCGAGATCCGGATCCAGGGCTCGTCAGCACCGATCGGCACGGTCGAGGCCGGGGAATGCCTGGGAGAGGTCGCCGTCCTGATGGGCGGAGATCACTCCGCCACGGCGGTCGCCGTTGATGAAGTCGAAGCCGGGGTACTCACCCGGCAGGACCTCGAGTCACTCGTGCGCTTGCGGCCGGGGATCGGAGTCGTACTGTATCGCAACGTCGCTCGCGGTCTCGGAGGAAAACTCCGGCGGGCAGACATGAAAAACTTCGACAGGACGGATCTCGCCTGACGCGCCGGAGTGCCGTCGAGATCCGCCTCGCAACGGCTTTCGACTGCACGGAGGTTCCATGGCCCAGCGCGCTCTTATCCTTGGAGCGGCCGGACGTGATTTTCACAATTTCAACACGTTCTTCCGCGGAAACGACGATTACCAGATAGTCGCCTTCACGGCGACGCAGATCCCGGATATCGAGGGACGGCGCTATCCAGCGGAGCTCGCCGGCGCTGCGTATCCAGACGGTATTCCGATTCATGCCGAGTCCGAGATGGAGTCACTGATCGACGAATACGACGTCGATGTTGTCGTGTTCTCCTACAGTGACGTAACCCACCAGCACGTGATGCACATGGGGTCGCGGGCAATCGCGGCGGGCGCGAGCTATCTGCTGCTCGGTGCCCGGCAGACGATGGTCTCTTCATCGAAACCCGTGGTCGCGGTCTGCGCGGCCCGGACCGGCGCGGGAAAGAGCCAGACGAGCCGCAAGGTCGCGGAACTGCTCACGGCGGCCGGGAAGAAGGTCGTCGTAGTGCGGCACCCGATGCCATACGGCGATCTCGTGAAGCAGGCAGTCCAGAGATTCGAGACTTATGACGACCTGGCTAAGCACGAAGTGACTATCGAAGAGCGAGAGGAATACGAACCGCACATCGACGCAGGCCGGATCGTCTACGCGGGGGTGGACTACGAAGCGATCCTCCGGCAGGCCGAAGCCGAGGCGGACGTCGTTATCTGGGATGGCGGGAACAACGACCTTCCGTTTTACCGACCGGACGTGTTTATCACGATCGTCGACCCCCACCGGCCGGATCATGCTCTGCGCTACCATCCGGGCGAGACCAACGTGCGGATGGCCGATGCTATCCTGATCAACAAGGTCGACACGGCGAGCCTCGAAGGCGTCGAGACTGCCCGCCGGATCGCGTATGAATTGAACCCGGACGCCCTTGTGATAGAGGCTGCGAGCCCGCTGTTCGTCGAAGACGACGACGCGATTCGTGGTAAGCGGGCCCTCGTGGTAGAAGACGGCCCGACGCTGACGCACGGCGAAATGTCCTACGGAGCCGGCTGGGTGGCGGCTCGCCGGTACGGAGCAGCGGAGATCGTCGATCCGCGTCCGTACGCCGTGGGTTCAATCGCCGCGACCTACGAGAAGTATCCGACGACGGGAGACGTGCTTCCTGCCATGGGATACGGAGAAAAGCAGGTAGAGGAGCTGGCGGCTACGATCCGGGCTACGGAGGCCGACGTGATCGTGATCGGCACGCCGATCGACCTGTCACGACTCATCGAGTTCGACAAGCCATCCGTTCGAGTGAGTTACGAGCTGCAGGAGATCGGGGACCCGACACTCGAGGATGTGTTGAAGCCGGTTCTCTGAACCAGGCGGCCGCGCAACTCGTTCAGGGAAGCGCGGCCGCGCCGTGCAGGTCAGTCGTCATCCGGCTCTGCCGCTATGCAATCCACCTCGGTCGCAGCTCCCAGCACGAGTCCCGAGGCCGCGAACGCGGATCGTGCCGGCGGGCCGTCAGGGAAGTACTCGCCGTAGACTTCGTTGAATGCCGGCCAATCGGCGATGTCCGCGAGGAATACCGTACACTTCACGATGTCTTCGTAGCCTGCACCGGCCACGGCGAGCACCATGCCTATATTCTCCATCGTCTGCCGGGCCTCGGCCTCGACGCCCCCGTCCACGAGTTCGAAGGTTCCGGGCCTGATTCCGACCTGTCCCGACAGGAAGATCAGACCTCCGGCGCGTACTGCGGGCGTGAACGGGACACCCGCGGGAAGCAGACCGGGCACCGACACCACCGCGGGCGGCGCCTGCTCCTCGTCGGCCCGACTGATGACCAGCGCTGTCGCGACGATCAGCGCCGCCAGGATGATCGACAGAGGCTCCATCCATCGCTTGTGAGACTGTTTGTATCCGGTGTGTCGCATCTCCGCTCTCCGTGCTGTGACCCATCGAGTGTGGACCCGTGGTGCGTGGAATCTCGCAGCCCGCAGCGGATTCGTGAACCCCCGGCTTGACTCGCACCGGCCGGAGATCAACAGTGTCGAGTCACCCCTGCCGCGCGCCGGCAGGAATCTCAGTGTCCAGGAGGCATCCGTGTTCGAAGCCGTGCAGAGCCGGTATCTCGTCCCGTTCGATGGGTCTTTCGAGGTGGCGAAGGCTGCGACCGCACCGAAGAACGAGCCGGAGAAGAAGAGAGCCAGGCATGCTCTCCGCAAGCGGATCAAAAGGATGCGCTCGTTACAGGACATGCTGTACGCGCAGAACGAATGGTCCGTTCTCCTGGTATTCCAGGCGTTGGATGCGGCCGGGAAAGACGGGACGATCCGTGCCGTGATGTCGGGCATCAACCCGGCCGGCTGCCAGGTCTTTTCGTTCAAGAAACCGTCAGAGCAGGAACTCGATCATGACTACCTGTGGAGAACCTCGATCCGGCTGCCCGAACGGGGTCGAATCGGGATCTTCAACAGAAGCTACTACGAGGAAGTGCTGGTGGTTCGCGTGCATCCGAAGATCCTGATGGGCCAGCGTCTGCCCTTCATTCCCGAGGGAGACGCCGTGTGGAACCAGCGCCTGGAGTCGATCGAGGACCACGAGCTGCATCTGGCCCGAAACGGCACCGTGGTGCTCAAGTTCTGGCTCAACGTGTCGAAGGACGAGCAGAAACAGCGCTTCATGGCCCGGATCGATGAGCCCGAAAAGAACTGGAAGTTCCACCCGGCGGACGTAGCGGAGCGGGCGCATTGGGACGACTATATGGTCGCCTACCAGGAGGCACTCAACGCCACCTCACGCACCTGGGCCCCGTGGTACGCGATTCCCGCGGACGACAAGCCCTACATGAGGACGGCGGTCGCCGACGTGATCGTGCGATCGCTCGAGAGTCTGGGTCTCGCCTACCCGACGGTGAGCGCCGCCGAGCGAGCCGAGCTGAAGGGTTGGGGAGATCAGCTCGAAACCGAGGATTAGCTATCGCAGGTCGGCGCCGAGCAGGGCCTCGAGTCGGGCGAGTCCGATCTGGTAGTCGAAGCGTCGGCGGATCTGGTCGATTTCTGCCTCCAGCAGGGTGATCTGCGAGCTCTGCAGG
>JBDGUZ010000004.1:0-31016 GCA_039585915.1 Gemmatimonadota bacterium | reverse complement strand
GTTCGAGCAACGCGCGGGCAGAGTCGGGAGCGAACGGGTAGGGTTCCCACTCGGGATCGTAAGTCCAGTGCCAGGGTCCGACGGGTCCCGCCGAAACCGACCCGTACGGGCCTCGGACTACATCAACGATCGAGCCACGGTCCATGGCGAGGGTCAACGCGCGTCGCACGTTCGGGTCGGTGAATGGGTCCCGACGGGTATTCCACGCGATCAACGCGTACTCGGAAGCGGGAAACGACGTGACCACGAGCGTCGAGTCCGACGAGAGACGTTGTGCCGAAGCAGGATTCGCATCGACGATGATGTCGATCTCGCCGGTGCGCAGGGCCGCGTCCGCCACCGCGTCGTCCGGGATCTGCCTGTAGACCAGCCGGTCCGCATAGGGCCGCCCACCGAGCCCGGCCGGAAAGTCCGGATTCGATTCGAATACCCAGCGATCCCCAGGGACCCGCTCGACGAAGCGGAACGGGCCTGAGCCGACCGGGCTCACGGTTCCGAACGGGTGATCCGCGAGATCCGCGGGGGGCACGTCGCCGAGTATGTGCTCGGGAAGGATCGCGGTCACGGCCCAGCCATACAGCAGGTTGCTGCGGGGACGCACCGTGAACCGGACCGTGTGCTCGTCGAGGATCTCGACAGCCTCCCAGGCGTCGAAGTAGGCGGGATTGAAGAATGGCACCTCCGGATCCACGGCCCGCTGCCAGGTGAATGCGACATCACGAGCAGTCACCGGAACTCCGTCGTGCCAGTAGACATCGTCACGCAGGTGGAAGGTGATCCGGTCACCCTCCGGGTCAATGGACCACTCCCGGGCCAGGTACGGCAGGGGCTCGAAGTCCGGCCCCGAGCGCACGAGGGTTGTGAACAACACGTGCGCCTGGTGCTGCACGCTCTCGATGTCGGTAGCCACCAGAGGATTCATGGTGAGCACGTCATTTCGCCCGCCGACTACTATCGTCCCGCCATAGCGGCTCGGCTCAGAAACAACGTCATGCGCGATCGAATCGGCTGCGACTACGGCCTCGACGTAGGCCTCGGCGGCTATCCGCTCGGCCTCCTCGGCCGATACTGGACCCGCATCGGAGCTCGTCTCGGCTCCGCGAGGCGGACCAGCGTCGCAAGCCGCGAGCAGCAGGACAGACAGCGTAACCGACAGGAGTGAGAAGAGCCGGGACATCGCGTTTCTCCGAACGTTGTTTACCGACGAGTCACGGCGGGAAAGCTAGGGACGACGGCACGGGCCTGAAAGGAGAGATCGCGTCAGCGTCGCCAGGTCCAGGCGGGGTCTTCGTACGCCTTGAGCCGTATCGCGGCCCGGTCCGTCTCGTCGGCTGTCAGTTCGCCAGGCTCGAGCGATGCTTCGAGCACCTGCTCGAAACCGGCGACGATCGCTCTCTCCAGCTCAGCCGCCTCCGGCTCCGCGCCGAGCAGCTCAGACAAGCCCACGGCGGGGATCTCCATCGACGGAAGTGCCCCGATCCGCAGATCCTCGACCAAGTCCTGCTCGTTCCGAATCAGGATCGACCCATGCTGCAACAGGGCGCTCGCGTCTCGCCACTGGGCGCTGCCCACGAGCTTCCGCCCGGTGACAGTAACCTCTCCAGGAAGAGGGTCCCGGAAGCAGGCCCGCACGGTCGGCCGTGGAGTCGGGCCGGCGGGGGATTCGTGCACGACGGCATCGACTCCGAGCAGGCGCAGGCCTGCCGCGAGCGCTCGATTTATCCGCACATACACGTCGCGCAGCGAACCCCACGAAGCCGGTGCTGTGACAGAGTAGGTGAGCTCGTGATGGTGAAGGACGGATCGTCCCCCGGTAGGCCGGCGAACAACATCGTAACCCAGAGCGGCTGCCCGGTCGCCGTCGTACCGGCCCCGGGCGGTCTGGTTGCGGCCGAACGACAGGCAACCGGGCTCCCAGCGATACAGCCGGAGCGTGACCAGGCCCCGACGACCACTCTCCATGATCGCCTCGTCGAGCGCCATGTTCCTGGCACCCGCCAGCGGCCCATCGAGGAGTAGACGCACGGGAAACGCGGTCATCTGGCCCGCGCCACTGCTAGTCGGACGGTTCGAAAGTCCAGCGCAGGTCGAGCTGCCTGGCGGCCCGGCCCTCGTCGAGACGGCGCAGCGGTGTATCGTGCGGCGCGGTCGTCACGATCTCCGGATCATTCTCCGCCTCTCGCAGGATCGCGATGCAGGCATCCGCATACCGCTCGATTTCGTCTTTGGTCTCCGTCTCCGTCGGCTCCGTCATCAGCGCTTCGGGAACGTTCAGCGGGAAGTAGACGGTCGGCGCATGGAAGCCGTAGTCGAGTAGCCGCTTCGCGATGTCCATCGTCCTCACTCCCGTGCGCTTCTTGATCTCCGTGCCCGAGAAAACGGACTCGTGCATGCCGCGACCGAACGGGAGATCGTAGTACGGTTCGAGCAGGGCGGTAAGGTACGCGTTGTTCAGCACCGCGGCTTCGGCCGTGTCCCGAATCCCCTGGCGGCCGAGCATGCTCATGTACGTCCAGGCGCGGACCAGCACTCCGAAGTTTCCGTAGAAACCGTGCAACTTTCCGAACGATTGAGGACGGTCCCAGTCCAGGCCGTAGCTGTAGTGGTCCCGCCGAACGACGCGCGGCACTGGAAGGAACGGTTCGAGGTGCGCCTTGACGGCTACGGGACCCGAGCCTGGCCCGCCGCCACCGTGCGGGGTGCTGAACGTCTTGTGCAGGTTGAAATGCACGATGTCGTATCCCATGTCACCCGGACGCGTGACGCCCATCAGGGCGTTCAGGTTGGCGCCGTCCATATACATCAGCCCACCGGCCTCGTGCACCAGGTCGCAGATCTCGAGAATATCGGACTCGAACTTCCCGAGCGTGTTGGGATTCGTGAGCATCATTCCGGCGACGTTGTCGTCGAGCGCCTCACGCAGCGCACCGATGTCCACTCTCCCATCGGGGTTGGATGGAAGCTCGACCGCATCGAATCCGGCCATCGCAGCTGTCGCCGGGTTCGTCCCGTGAGCCGAGTCCGGAAACAGAACCTTCTTCCGGGTCTCGCCCTCACCACGCGCCGCGTGATACGCCCGCATCAGAAGGACGCCGGTCATTTCACCCTGTGCGCCGGCGGCCGGCTGCAGGGTCACCGCGTCCATCCCCGCGATGTCCGCCAGCCACTCCGTGAGGTCGTACATCAGCCTGAGCGCACCCTGGGCTCCCGCCTGCGGCATGAACGGGTGAAGTCCCACGAATCCAGCCGCTCGCGCCGTCGCTTCGTTCACCTTCGGATTGTACTTCATGGTGCACGAACCGAGCGGATACAGCGCGCGGTCGACGTGGTGATTCTTCAGGGACAGCTCCGTGTAGTGCCGGACGACTTCGTTCTCCGGGACTTCCGGCAACCTCGGCGGGTCCGCGCGAAGGTGTCTGGCCGGAATCAACTGCTCGACCGGAGGCGCATCCACCTCCGCCACCGGAACCGACGTGCCGCGTCTTCCGGGACTGGACTTCTCGAAAATCGTCGGCGTTACGTCGGCCGTGTATGGAAACTGGGCCATCGCCCTCTGCTCCTCGCGCTGTCTAGAAATCCCAAACTTCGCCCGCGCCCAGTACCACGACCTCTGCCCGGGGCTCGACGAGCGCCCGGAAGTTGTCTGTGTCCTGGGCTATCAGGGGCCAGGTATCGAAGTGAATCGGGATCACGACGCGCGGCTTGATCATGTCTACCGCCCTCGCCGCGTCTCCGGGACCCATGGTGAAGTTGTCGCCGATCGGCAGCAGAGCCACGTCGACCTGCCCCTCGAGCAGCTCCATGTCCTTGATCAGTGCCGTATCACCAGCATGGTAGATCCGCGTTCCGTCGACCTCGATCACGAATCCGTGCGGCGTGCTCGTGTAGCCCTCGCCTCCTTCGGCGTTGACCGTGGCCGTGTGAACCGCCGGAGTGAGCTTCACCCTGCCGAACGGAAAACCATACCCGCCGCCGACGTTCATCCCATGACCGTTCTCGTGTCCCTGCTTCTCGCCGGCGTAGCTCACCAGCTCGAATGTCGCGATGAGAGTCGCGCCGGTCTCCCGAAGCAGGCCCCACGCATCGGCAACGTGATCGAAGTGACCGTGCGTCAGCAGCAGGTAGTCGAGCCGGTCGTGGAAATGCTCCGGGCCCACATCCGCGGCCGGGTTTTCCGTAAGAAACGGATCGATCAACAATCGGGTGCCGTCACCCGCTACGATCTCCGTACACGCATGCCCGTGAAATACGATCTTGCCCATCGTCGAATCCTCTTCGTGCAACCGCGTTGTGGCTCCTGCGCCAGCTGCGCTCCGGCGTCAGCCGGCGATCACGTCTGCGAGACGATCGATTTCCGCCCGATTGCGCTTCTCCGTGAACGCCAGGAGCAGGCCATCGGGCGCTCCGAGACTCGGGAATCGCGACAGGCTCACGCCGGCCAGGATCCCGTCGGACAGGCCGCGCTCCAGGATCGCTCGCGAGTTTTCTTTCGTCTTCACTGCAAATTCCCGCACGAACGGCGAACCTGGATATACCAGATCCACGCCGTCCAGCGCCTCGAGCTTTGCTCGTGCATAGTGCGCGTTTCGCGTAGACACCTCGGCCACCTCGCGCAGCCCTTCCCGCCCGAGAAGCGCCAGGTGAATCGTGGCCGCGAGAGCGTTCAGTCCCTGATTCGTGCAGATATTGCTGGTCGCCTTGTCGCGCCGGATCTGCTGCTCGCGTGTCTGCAGGGTGAGGACGTAGCCGCGCCGGTCTTCCACATCTACCGTCGCGCCGACGATCCGCCCGGGCATCTTGCGAACGTACCTCTGCTTCGCGGCGAACAGGCCGACGACCGGACCACCGAAACTGAGCGGATTGCCGAACGGCTGTCCCTCCGCGACGACGATGTCCGCTCCGAGCTCGCCGGGCGACCGGAGCAGGGCCAGCGTTACCGGATCGGCAACGACTACCAACAGAGCGCCGGCCTGCTGAACCATCTCGGCCAGCGGCTCGATCTCCTCGACCACGCCGAAAAAGTTTGGATACTGGACGATCAGGCAGGCGACATCGTCACCCAGCGCTCCGGCCAGCGCGTCCCGATCCACCAGGCCGTCCAGGCCCGTGGGGATGCCCTGCAACTCGGAGCCCTGACCACGCAGGTAGGTATCCGTCACCTTCCGGTAGTGGGGATTAAGTGACCCGGCAGCCAGCACCCGGTCACGCCGGGTCACGGCTCGCGCCATGACGGCCGCCTCGGCGGCGGCGGAGGGCCCGTCATACATCGATGCGTTGGCCACGTCCATGCCGGTGAGCTCGCAGACCATGGTCTGGAATTCGTAAATCACCTGGAGCGTCCCCTGGGACACTTCCGGCTGGTAGGGCGTGTAGGCCGTGTAGAATTCGCTTCGCCGGATCAGGTGATCCACGGCCGCTGGCACGAAGTGGTCGTACTGTCCCGCGCCGGCGAAACACACGAGCGAGTGATTCTGGTCGGCCAGCTCCTGGATCGCCCGCACGGCCTCCCACTCCGACAGCGCATCCGGCATGGCCGGCAGCGCATCGCGGATGAGAGAGTCCGGAACGTCCGAGTACAACTCCCTTATGTCCGAAACGCCGACCTTCGCGAACATCTCGCGCCGATCGGCGTCACTATGCGGAACGAATGACATGTTCACCTGCCGTTCGTGAAGGGCGGCAGCCGGACGTCGGTCTGGCACCGCCTGGATCGCGTCACCCTTCGATGTGGCCCGCGTAGTCCGTGGCCGAGAGCAACCCGTCTAACTCCGACATGTCCCCGGCGCGGATCCGGACCATCCAGCCCTCGCCGTAAGGGTCCGAATTCACGAGAGCCGGGTCATCGTTCAGCGCCTCGTTTACCGCGACGACCTCTACGCTGAGCGGGCTGTACAGATCCGAGACTGCCTTCACGGCCTCGATCGTCCCGAACACGTCCATGCGCGCGAATGAATCACCGGGGCTGGGAAGCTCGACGAACACTACATCTCCGAGCTCGCCCTGCGCGTAATCCGTAATTCCGACCAGAAACTCGTCGGCCGCGTCCGTCTCCCGCACCCACTCGTGCTCTTCCGTGTACTTCAGCCCCTCGGGGATGTCTGACATTACCGGCCTCCAGAATCGTCTATGGTGTCCGCCGGTATCGTCGGCGGCCGCATTCCGGGACGGGGACGATACCCCGCGCCGGGACTGAGTGTCAAGCGGATTCCGGTGCCCGTGATCGGGCGAAGAAGGTGCGGCTTTTTGGGCCGGTTAATCCCGGCTTGAACGCTCCAGTCGACGGGCCTTACGCTCGTCGCGGCGACGGCGCTTCGCGTCCCGGGCAGACTCGCCCGGCATCCGGACCAGGACTTCCACCCCCCCCATGATCGCGACTCCCTTAATGATCACGATCGGTGCGTCAGGATCTGGATCCGCCGACGGCTGATCGATGCCCTCGAAGCCTCCCATGATCCCGAACCCGCGGGTCTGCACGGCGAGGCCGGGCGGAACAATGACCTCTACTCCACCCATGATCGCAATCACGCGGATTTCCGTTACACCGGGGCCAAAGCGTGCCTCTCGCAGGTCGAGCCCGGCTCCACCCATTACCGCGACCGTCGTGAATTGACGGGCCGGCGTCCACGCGCCCTTCCGATCGTGACCGGATAGGACCGCAACCTGCAGACCCCGCTTCGGAACGTCCTCCGCCCGAACGCGCGCCGGCAGTGTTGTCTCGGCAAGGCGATCGGGGACATTCGATGTCACGAGGTCCGGCAGTCCCTGGAACACGCTCTCGATCTCGACCGGCGTCGCGGCCGAGTACACCCGGTCCACGCGCTGCTCGAATTCCTCGACGCTCAAGTGGTCTTCGGAAAAATGCGTCCCCAGCCGTCGCACCGCTCGTTCCCTCCGGTCCTCGAGCTGAAGTGGAACGGGCAGTCCGCTGTCGTTCACGAAAATGCTCCTGGCTCGTCGTTGTGTCGCCGGCTCCGGGCCTCCTATCGGGACGTCCGGAGAAAGCAAGATAGGCCTGCGCGGGACGTGGAACGAGACACCGGACGCCAGCGCGGGTTCCTCCCGTTGCAGTACCAATCCGTGCTGTCTAGCTTCGAGTTCAGACCTGGTCGCCCGCTCAAGCCGGGCGGCCAATGGGCGAGGAGGCAAGATGAGTACAGTGTTCGCGCCCGACGTGTTCTCGAGAAAAGGAGGTGATCCAGTGTCTGACTGTAGAATCGAGCCTGGCTCGACACGGGCAAGCGGTCGCCTTGGCGGTACCCGCTAGGAAACGAGCAGAGTTTCCCGCGTCGATCGCCGGCCGGCGAAAGGCGCGCGTCTGACTCGCGGAGCCTCGAGGCGCCGCGTCGAGTCAGGTCGAACCGAAGGCCGCGGACTTCCAGTGGAATCCGCGGCCTTCGTGCATCCAGTCATCAGTAGCCCGCCCGCCAGTCGCGTCGGCTGGCCACGAGCAGTCCGATTCCGAGCATGGCGAGTCCCCAGCTTCCTGCCGACAGCAGGCCGGACGATTCCGGCAGATCGCCTGCCAGGAGAGCTCGCGCGGCACTCAACATCGGGCGGACTGGCAGCACGCGGGCCGCACCGACAAGAAGATCGGTCGGCGGGAGTGCTGCCGTGAGGGCGATGGGGATCGCTACGAGGAGCGTTCCTGCCAGGGCTTCTCCTCGATCCAGAACGGCGGATAACAGCACGACTGTAGACCCGACCCACACCCAGATCACGAGTCCTGCCCCGATCGACCCGGCCAGAGACAGGCCCGGACCACTTCCACCCCTGCCGTTCCAGACCGTGTTGATGAGCGCGGCGGTACCGATTGCCACGCCGACCAGGCAGACAAGCCCGGCCAGCCATCGCGCGAGGTAGAATCCGGGACGGAAAATCGGACGGGTGAGCAGGAGCGGACCGCTCCCTGTCCTCCGCAGGTCTGATACGATGCCCTCGGCCAGCCAGGGCGCGGCCAGGGCAAGGAGCAGCCCGACCAGGTTCGCCGTGGAAGCCGCTCCCGGCTCTCCTCCCACCATGTATCCGTCCGAGAAGCCGGAATCGCCGGTCCGCAGCAGGGGGGAGGTGAGCAGAAGCACGAGCGCCGTGGCCACCACGCTCCGGAGAAGCCGATCGCGCAGCAGGCGGGGAAACAGAATCGCCAGCGATCTCATCTTCCCCCAGCGCGAAGCAGCACACTCAAGACACGATGCTCGAGCGCCCGGGAATCGCCGCGCGTAGGAAAGTCGTCGACCACGCGTCCCGCTTCGATTACGACCACGCGCTCCGTGAGCCGGGCCGTCTCTCCCAGTTCGTGCGAAGACAGAAGCACCGTGCGTCCGGATGAATCCCTGCGTAGCTGCTCGAACAGCTCCCGGAAGTGGGCACGCCATACCGGATCGAGCCCGGACAGCGGTTCGTCGAGCAGCAGGACCTCGCGCGGCCGGAGCAGGAGCTGCGCGATCCCGACCCGCTGCCGCAGACCGTGCGACAGTCCGCCGCACCTTTCCAGTCCGCGCGCACGAAGCCCGACTGAATCCAGGGCATGGTCCACGGTTCGGGAAATTTCGGTGCCGGAGCACCCGTCCAGGATCGCCAGCAGTGCGAGGGTCTCGCGTACGGACAGTCGGGCTGGAAGTCGGACCCGGTCGGGGAGCAGGCCGATGCCTCGGGAGCGGACGTAGGCTGACGGCGAAAGTCCGTGCACGAGCGCCCGTCCCCGGTCAGGGCGGATGAGTCCGGCGAGCACGCCGAACAGAGTGCTCTTCCCGGATCCGTTCGGTCCTACCACGGCCACCGTCGATCCGGCCTCGATGCGAAGATTAAGCGATTCGAGAGCGCGGATCCGGTGCCGGGTCCGGCGACGATACGTCTTCGTAACTTCGCTCAACTCGATCAATCGATTCCTCGTCACCTGTTGATACGGGCGCTCGCCAACGGTCGGCTTGTTGCGTGGTCAGGGCACAGATTCGCCTCGAGCCCTCATCGGTTTCTCAACCGCGGCCGCGAGCGGGCCACACCGCTTGCCGACCGGGACGGAAGGCGTCCATGTTCCGGCCGTGTTCGAATTCTCGAAGTACTCCGGTGCCGGAAACGACTTCGTCATCGCTCGTGCCGACGAACGCTCTGATTCCATCGGGGCCGAGCTCGCCCGTCGGGTCTGCTTTCGACGCACGGGGGTCGGAGTCGACGGCTTGATTCTCGTGTATCTGCGTCCGGACGGAATCCGGGTCCGGTTCTTCAACCCCGACGGCTCGGAGTTTTCGACCTGCGGCAACGGAAGCCGCTGTGCCGCCCGGTTCGCGAGTGACGAAGGCCTGGGCGATCCGGCTGGATTCGTGCTCGAGACTCCGGCCGGGGAGATCGGTGCACGGTTGGACGGCGACCGGGTATCGCTGGATTACCACATCGACGTGGGTGTGCGCGGTCCGATCGAAGTCTCAGGACCCGAAGGCCCGGTCGACGGCTGGCTCGTGCGAATCGGCGTCCCTCACCTCGTGGTGCCCCTCGACCGGATGCCGGAGGGGCCGATCGAGGAGATATGCAGGCCACTCAGGCGCCTGGACTTGCTCGGACCGGCTGGCGCCAACGTGAATCTCGTGTCACTCGACGATGTCGCCATGGGAACGGTTCGCACGTTCGAGCGGGGCGTCGAGGGAGAGACTCTCGCCTGCGGGAGCGGGTCGATGGCGTCGGTGTTCGCGCTGCGGGCGGCCGGGCTGGCCGGACCTCGGCTCTCGCTGCGCGTGAAAGGCGGAGATGAGCTGGAAATCGAGATTCTCGACCTTCGTCCTCCCGACGGAAGCGTGCGCGATGTCCGTCTTTCAGGTCCCGCCATGAAGCTGTTCGAGGGTGCCTTCTCCGACACGATCCTGACACCGTGAGCCGGACCTGAGCCGTTGACGGCGCAGGGCTACTCAAACCTGGCCGGTGAGCTGGTCGACTGGTTCCGCTCGCGGAACCGCGACGTTCCGTGGCGAGAGGAAACGGACCCCTACCGGATCTGGATCGCCGAGGTGATGGCCCAGCAGACCCGGATCGCGGTGGTTCGCGAGCGCTACGACGAATTCCTGGCAAGCTTTCCGGACATCGAATCCCTGGCCGCCGCCGAGCTCGACACGGTTCTCAAGGCCTGGGAAGGCCTGGGTTACTACGCGCGCGCCCGAAATCTCCACCGCGCGGCAAATGCGATCGTCACGCGTCACGGCGGTCGGCTCCCGCGGGAACCGGAGGCGCTGCTCGAGCTGCCCGGGATCGGCCCGTATACCGCCGGCGCGGTCGCGAGTCTCGCCTTCGGTCGGTCCGAGCCGGCCGTAGACGGAAACGTCAGGCGCGTGTTGTCCCGTCTGCTCGATGTCGAGAAACCGTCAGCGGCGATGCTCGACTGCGAGGTCAGACTCCTGCTCGCTGCGGCCGGAGCGCCGCCGGGCGAGGTGAACCAGGCTCTGATGGATCTCGGCGGAGAAGTCTGCAAACCGAGGAACCCGCGCTGTGAACATTGTCCTCTCGCTGACGGCTGTCTGGCCCGGGCCCGTGGCACGCAGGCCGAGCGGCCGGGACGACAGCCTCGGCGCGAGTTGCCGCATCACCCGATCGCAGTAGCCGTCGTTCGGCGCCGTGCTCGAATCCTGATCGGAAAACGGCCGACGAAAGGGCTGCTCGGCGGCCTGTGGGAGTTTCCCGGCGGTAGGATCGAGCCGGGCGAGTCACCGGAGACCGCCGCCGCGCGAGAGCTGCGAGAAGAAATGTGTATCGAAGCGGTGATCGGTCGGCCGATCGCAGTCGTCCCTCACGCGTACAGCCATTTCCGGATCACGCTCCACGCCTTCGAGGCTGAGTGGACCGCGGGCGAGCCGTGCGGCCGTGCGGTCAGCGAGTTGAAATGGGTGAGGCCTGACGAGCTGCGGGTCTATGCGTTTCCGGCTGCCAACCGGCCGATACTCGAGCAGATCAGGTAGCGTCACCCGCGGGCGGGCCGTCCGGCGCCTCAGATTCCAGATCTCCGATGGCGGCTCCGCGTGGCGGCATCAACCAGACCCAGGCTGCTGCCGCCAGGACCAGGAGCCCTCCCGCGAGGAATCCGAGCCCGGGTCCGAATACTCCGTACGCCGCTCCGGCCGCCACGGGACCGATCATCCGGGCAAAGGCGCTGGCCGACTGGTTCACCCCGAGCACCTCTCCCTGCTCGCGGGCGTCAGCCCGCCTCGATATGAGGCTCTGGATCGACGGCGCCATCATTCCCCAGCCGAGACCAACCGGCACGAGCATTGCCACCGTGACCGGTATCGTGCGAGACCACCCCATCACCGCGAGAGCGGCGCCGAGCAACAGCCCTCCGACCGTGCCGATCAGCTTCTCTCCATACCGCTCGACGAGCGGACCGATCGCCCCACCCTGCGCGATCGCCGAGATCGTCCCGACGAGCGCGAACATCGCTCCCGCGTGCATAGCGTCCAGGCCGAGCGGATCGTCCAGGAACAGTGGGAACGTGGTGGTAAATCCGGCGAATCCCATTGTGCCGAGGAAGAAGCCGATGATCGGGTCACGCAGGCTGGCACTGCTGAACACCCGTTTCCCGGCCCGGAACCGTGCCCCGATGGCGTCGAGCCCCCCGTGTCCCGTGGTCTTCGTTCGGCGCTCGGGCGGCAGTGACTCGGGCAGAAGGAACACGGCGGATCCGGCTGCCAGGAAGCTCAGACCGGCGGCCGCGAAGCCCGGGACACCATAGCCCCAGCGGCTGAGGAATCCCCCGATCGCCGGGCCGAAGATGAATCCGAGACCGAAGGCAGCCCCGATGAGCCCCATCCCGCGGGCCCGCTGCTGCACCGTCGTGGTGTCGGCGATGTAGGCCTGGGCCACAGCGATGTTGGCGCCCATGATCCCCGCGATCACGCGTGACAGCAACAGCACGCCGATCGTGTTCGCCAGTCCGAATACGATGTAGGAGACCGCCGACCCGAACAGACCGAGGATCAGCAGGGGGCGGCGGCCGAGTCGATCGGACAGCGCCCCCCAGACCGGGGCAAGCAGAAACTGCATCGCCGAGTAGCTGCTGATGATCAGCCCGACCACGAGCGGAGTGGCGCCCATATCCGTCGCGTAGAACGGGAGCAGCGGGAGGACGATCCCGAACCCGACGAGGTCCAGGAATACTGTCAGAAAGATGATCCCGAGTACGGCCTTGCTGTTCGGGGCCTTCACGAGACTTCTCCGTCGGGCTGACCTTCAATATCGGACAGCGAGCCGAGAGTCTCGAACATCCCCGGTCCGGGCTCGGGGGTGTCCACTCCCCGCTCACGCAGGTGTACGAGGTGGGCGGACACGGACGCTTCCGCCGCCGCCTGCAGTCCTGGATCGAGCGGACCGTAGACCGCTTCACGGATCTCCCCCACCGTGCTCGACCCGCTCTCGATCGCCAGCTGGATCTGCTGTTCGCGGTCGAGGCGGTGGCGGCGATACTTACCCAGCCACGCCGCAGCTTCCTCCACCTGGGGGCCGTGGCCGGGGAGCAGACGCACGAGCCTGAGTGCCTCGAGCTTCCTGATGCTGGCGAGGTATTCGCTCATCCTGCCGTCCGGGTGAAGGACCGCGCTCGATCCTTCTCCGAGCACCAGGTCTCCGGTGAACAGCCACCGGTCCGGGAGCAGCAGGAAGGAGATGTGGTCCGCGGAGTGCCCGGGAGTCTCGATCACGTGTAAGGAAACGGCTCCAGTGGGAGATTCTTCGCGGTCGGATTCGTCCCAATCGGGTCCGCCCATGGGAACTGTATCGCCGTCGCGAAGCACCAGCCCGGTCAGACCGGTTCGCCCGAGAGTATCTGCAGCCGCCATCACTGGAGCTCCGAATGCGGCAGCCGCGGCCGACGCACCACCAGCGTGATCGGAGTGTGCGTGCGTGAGCAGGATCGCGTCCACGGCGCGACCATCGACCACGGCCTCCACCCGGGCGAGGTGCTCGGGCAGCGCCGGTCCCGGATCGATGAGCACGAGACGCTCAGTTCCGACCAGCCAGGTTCGCGTCCCGTCCAGGGTCAGGGGACCCGGATTCGGGGCCGTGACGGCCTCGATCACGGTCGAACCGGCGCGGGTGTCCACCGGCCCGTCAGTCGGCTGCATCCCAATCCGGATCGCCGGGGAGAACCGGGCGGACAGAGTCACCCCGGATCAGGAGCCGCGGCGTGATCGGCTCGACGGTCGTGGCACGACAGGCCTCGAACAACGCGGCAAGACTGTCATACTCCGCCAGCGATCCGAGCGTCGTCCGGGTCGGAAACAGCATCGGCAACCGGCCCTCGCGGAAGCGTTCCACGGCTTCGGACGGCGACAGCCAGGTAAACCCCGCGAGCTCTTCCGTGAGCTCCGGTTCGAAGTCCGGCTGGTCATCGGGTAGCCGGGTGAGGAAGAACCGGGTGTCGTAGCGCCGCGAGAAGCGGCTCGGGGTGATCCAGCGGCCGAAGTACGCGCTTCGCACGGTATGGAACGTGAGATCGAGCTCATGCGCGACCGAGAGGAAGTCCTTGTCGCCCGTCAGCAGGGCGTGACGGGCTGCTGCCACGGACTCGGGCGACGGCCTGAAATCGGCCAACAGCAGACCGGTCTCCTCGAGCAGTTCGCGCAACGCCGCCGCCAGCGCCGCCGGTTCACCACCGCCGGCATCGGCCCCCAGGCGATCGCGGAGCTCCGGATCATGGTCCGCCGCATCGATCATTCCGCCAGGAAACACGTACGCGCCGGCAGCGAAGCGAGCTTCGGCCGGACGACGGAGGAGCAATACCTCGAATGGAGCCGTCTCCGAATCGCGTGCGAGGACGACCGTGGACGCCGGGCGCGGAGGCACCGGCTGCTCGCCGGCCGCGATATGTCCTCGCGCCAGTTCTTCCCGCTCGATCCGTTCGGTCACGCTCAGCTCTCTGTCGGCCATTCGCTTCTGCCGTGAATGTTCCTTCGGGCGCTCTCGCCCCCGCAATCGGATCCGCTCCCGATCAGGCCAACGGAAGGTCGCCGAGCGAGGTGAATACGGCCAGTACGAACAGCCAGGCGAGTCCGGTCAGCAGGACGACGAGCAGGACTGGAAACAGCACCGTCAACGTGGCGCGACCCGTGGTGGTGCCGTGCACTTCCCGGATCCCGATCACGAGCAGGATGGCCGATCCGATCCAGCCGGCAATCTCACCTACCCAGGGAATGATGGTGAAAAGGGCAGGTCCGGAGGCGTAGCAGATCACGCGTGTCGTGGCGAGCAGCGGGTGGCTGCTGTTCGTCAGCAGGCGGACGAACAGGTGAACGGAAACGGCGGCCAGGCCCAGCAGGATGAGGTTCGCGAACGGACTGAGGAAGAACCCGAACAGTTGTATCCCGCGTGGATCGATGTCTATTACGTCCGCTGCCTGGGGCGGAAGCTCAGGCGCCGAACCGGCCAGGCCCCACAGCAGCGAGAACAGCGCCGCCCCCACAGCCATGATCAGGAAGAAGAGAACGGCGCGGGCCAGGGGCGCCTCCGGCTCCATGCGCCGGAAGAACGAGACGGGAGAGGTAAGGCTCTCGATCCACGTCCTGCCCAGGTCCGCCGGGAAACCGACTTCGGGATCTTCCCACGGGACTCCGTTCATCCGTCCTCATCCCCCTCCTGCTCGCCGGCACCGATCCGGAACCGGGCGTCAACTGCCGCGCACCTGTCCGCCTCGGGAAACGCCAGGAACGGGTTGATGTCCATCTCCCGGATCTCCGGGTGCTCTCCCACCAGCTGGCTCGTGCGCTCGACCACTTCGGCCAGCAGATCGAGATCCACTCCAGGCTCGCCCCGGACCCCTTCCAGGATCCGATAGCCGCGAAGCGAACGGATCATCTCACTGGCATCCTCGTTGCTCACGGGCTGTACGCGGAAGGCGACGTCTTTCAGCACTTCCACGTACACTCCGCCGAGCCCGACCATCACGATCGGACCGAACCGGGGCGCCCAGGTCATTCCGACGATTGTCTCCCGGCCACCCTTCAGCATCCGCTGGACGAGGACTCCTTCCTGCCGCGCTTCGGGGCCCGTCTCGATGAGGAGGTCGTCGAGGAATCCGTAAGCCCCGACCACATCTTCCGCCGTCTCGAGATCCACCCGAACGGCGCCCGCCTCGGTCTTGTGGAGGATCTCCGCGCTGACGGGCTTGAGCACCACGGGATAGCCCATCTGTCCGGCCGCGGCCACGGCCTCGTCCACCGAGTGGACCACCGCCCACGACGCCACCGGGATCCCGTACGCGTCCAGCACCTCGAGCCCTTCCATCAGGGTCAGCTGGTCACGGCCCTCGGCGAGCGCGACCGCGATCACCTCCCCTACCCGCTCGGCCTCCACTTCAAATCGCCGCACGGTCTCGGGCGGACGCTCCTGCCACCGGCTGTGCTTCCACATCGCGCCGAGCGCTCGGGCCGCCGATTCCGGGAACCGGTAGGCGGGAATCGAGGATTCCTGGAGCTCCGCCATCCCCTGCGGCAGTCCGCGCTTGCTCATCAGCACCGCCAGTACCGGCTTGTCCACCCCTTCCGCTCCGTCGCGGATCGCCCGCGCGACGAGCGGTGCCTCGAGCGCCAGCGGCACGTACGAGGCGATCAGTGCATCGATTCCGTCGTCGGCGACGATGATCCGGGTGGCCTGCTCGACCTGCTCCGGAGAAGCGCTGGCGATCATGTCCACGGGGTTGGAGACGCTGGCTTCCTCCGGCAGAATCTCGCGCAGTTTCGCCTGAGACTCCTCTGACAGCGTCGCCACATCGAGTCCGCACGCCTCGCACGCATCGGCGATGATGATCCCGGGCCCCCCGGCATTCGTGAGGATCGCCACCCGATTCCCGCGGGGCAGGGGCGCCTTGCTGAACGCCAGCGCGGCATCGAACAACTCCTCGACCGAGTCGGCCCTCAGCACCCCGCACTGGGCGAGCAACGCGTCCGTGGCGATATCGACCTGGGCGAGAGCGCCGGTGTGGCTCGAAGCAGCCTTCGCACCCGCCTCGGACCGGCCGGACTTCACCACGAGGATCGGCTTCTTCCGGGTCGTCTCACGCGCCAGGCTGACGAAGGTCCTCGGGCTGCCGAACGACTCGAGGTACATCAGGATCACGCCGACCTCGTCATCGTCACGCCAGTATTCGGTAAGGGCGTTGCCCGAGACATCTGTCTTGTTGCCGACCGACACGAACTGGCTGATCCCGATCCCGTACTCGCTCGCGTAATCGAGAATCGTCATCCCCATCGCGCCCGACTGGCTCATGAACGCGATCGGTCCGGCCGGAGGCATGTACGGGGCGAACGTGCCGTTCATCGACACCGAACTGGACGTGTTCAGGACCCCCATGCAGTTCGGCCCGACCATACTCATCCCGTACCGCCGAATCGTCTCCACCAACTCCTTCTCCAGCTCGATCCCTTCGCCCCCCACCTCGCGAAAGCCCGCCGTGATCACCACGAGCCCCTTCACGCCTTTCTCTCCGCACTCCCGAACCGCGTCCAGGGCTCTCTCCTTGGGCACGACGATGAATGCGAGATCGGGCGCGATCGGCAGGTCCTTCACCGAAGGGAACGCCGGCACGGCAGCGACCGAGTCGGCGGACGGGTTAATCGGAAACACGGGGCCCGTGAACCCGCCCTCGATCAGGTGGCGAAGAATCGCGTTGCCGATACTGTTCTTCCGGCGGCTGGCGCCCACGACGGCGATCGAACGGGGACGAAGGATCGGATCGAGTGAACGGCGCGCTGACATTCCTGCGGCATCCGATGTATGTTCCGGCATGATCAGGACCTCTCTGACGCGTGCAATCGAGTTTCCGGCGGGCCACCGTTACGAGCGTTCCGACTGGACAAAGTCGGAGAACGAAGCCCGGTTTGGAAGATGCTACCGGCCCCCCGGCCACGGCCACAACTACCGGGTCGAGGTAACGGTGTGCGGGGAGCCGAACCCCGAGACCGGGATGATTGTGGATCTCGGCGAACTGGACGGGATTCTTCAGCGGGAAGTGGTCGAACCGATGGATCACGCATTCCTCAACGAGCTGCCGGAATTTGCCGGTGGGTTGATACCCACTACCGAGAATCTGTCCCACGTGATCTGGAATCGGCTCGACCACCGACTCCCGGGGAGCATCGAACTGGTCATGGTGAGGGTGAGAGAGGATCGGAACCTGTGGGCCGAGTGCACGAAATCATGAGCGCCGAATGACCGTCCAGCAGGACCTCGCTCTCCAGCGGACCCGCCTCGCGAACGAGCGCACGCTCCTCGCCTACGTTAGGACGTTCATGGGTTTCCTCGGGCTGGGCATCGCCCTGATTGCGGTGTTCGACTCTACGATCAGTTCGACACTGGGGGGCGCGTCCATTGCCGCCGGGGCCTTCGTGATGGTCATCGGAGTGAATTCGCATACGAGGAATCGGTCTGCGCTCGTGGAGGATGAGCGCGAGTTGCGAGAACGAGCATCCAACCTGTGAGCAACGACCTGGTCCCCCGCAGGTACTCCGAGAAGGAAGCCGGCGTGATCCTCCGCAAGGCCGCTGAAAGGCAGCGCGCGGAGCCGTCCGCTGCCGATCCGTCGGGATTTTCTCTCGCCGAGCTCGAGGACGTGGCGCGCGAGGCCGGGATCGATCCCGCGGTCGTGCGGAGTGCGGCCGCCGAGCTGGATGTTTCGGCGGGGGAGAGCTTCGGAGCCGCTCTCGTCGGGGCACCCATGGGTATTCGACTCGAGCTCGAGGTGCCGGGCGAGTATCCGGCAGACCGCTTCGACTCGCTGGTGCCGTATATCCAGAGCGCTTCTCCATGGCAGGGTCACGCCGGCGTGGTCGGCAAGTCATTTACCTGGAGCGCCCGGGCGGACTCGAACACATCCTCGCTGCAGGTCCTCGTCGTAGCCGGCGACGGCAAGACGTTGATCCGAGTCGAAGAGCGGCTCGGAGGGCTGGTCGGAGCGCTGTTCGGAGGCATCATCGGCGGGGTCGGCGCCGGTGCCGGTGTCGGTATCGGAGCCAGCGTGGGCGCGGTGATCGGGTCCACGGCTTTCGGAATCGGCTTTCCGCTTTTGATGCTCGGGGGCTCGTACTACTTGTCGCGTGCGGTCTATTCCGCCTATTTGAAGAAGGAGCGTGGCAAGCTCCAGGTGCTGCTGGACCAATTGGCGGCGCACGCGGCAGCGGCGATCGCGACCTCAGAGCGGTCGGCCGGTGTTGAGATCGAGCCCGGGAAGGACGCGCGGACGCTGCCGCGCGGCGCGGGGTGACGGAGACTCCCGACGCGGTTCTCCGCGACACATTCGGATACGAAAGCTTCCGCCCCGGCCAGCTCGAGGTGATCGAGGCGGTCCTCGCCGGCCGCGATTGCATCGCCGTGATGCCTACGGGCGCGGGAAAGTCCCTCACATTCCAGATCCCGGCCCGGCTGATGTCCGGAACGGTGCTCGTCCTGTCTCCGCTGATCAGTCTGATGAAGGACCAGGTGGACGCGCTGCAGGCAACTGGCTTCCGGGCGACAGCGATCAATTCCTCGCTCCCCCGGACGGACTGGCTTGAACGGGTAGACGGACTCGTTCGGGGCGACTACGAACTGGCGTACCTCGCGCCGGAGGCCCTGTCCGGGCAACTGCGCGACCGCCTCCGCGAAGCGCCCCTGTCGCTGGTCGTGGTGGACGAAGCGCACTGCATTTCGCAGTGGGGACACGATTTCCGGCCCTCCTACCGGCGGCTGCGCGGGCTGCGGGAAGAGCTGGGGGAAATTCCGGTGCTGGCCCTGACCGCCACTGCCACTCGTCGGGTGGCGCGTGACATTCTGCGGCAGTTGGGAATGCGAAAGCCGGCCGGTTACAAGGGATCGTTCTTCCGACCGAACCTCGTGGTACGCTGCCGGAAGAAGGGCGAGGGGAACACGCGGCTCGAGATCCTCGCCCTGGTCCGCCGCCACGAGGGCGAGAGTGGGATCATCTACTGCCTGTCTCGCCGGTCCGTCGAGTCGACGGCCGAATTCCTCCGACAGCGGGGAATACGCGCTGCCGCTTACCACGCAGGTCTCTCTGACGGAGAGCGCACGGCCGCGCAGGAGGCGTTCGCGCGCGATGACGCCGACGTGGTGGTCGCGACGATCGCCTTCGGGATGGGGATAGACAAATCCAACGTCCGGTTCGTCATCCACCGCGACATGCCGACCGACATCGAGTCGTGGTACCAGGAGATGGGACGCGCCGGACGGGATGGGCTGCCCAGCGAGTGTATCCTGTTCTATTCGTGGGCCGACGTGAAGGCGCGAGAGCGTTTTCTTTCTCAGATCGACAACCTGGAGCTCAGAGAGGAGAAGCACGAGGCGACGGTCCGGCTGTTCCGGGTCGCAGACGCCGGCGTCTGCCGCCACCGCGCGATCGTGGCGCACTTCGGCGAGGAAATAGAGCCGTGCGGCGCCTCGTGCGACGTATGCGCGGGGGTGAGCGTGACGGACCTGGTGGAGGAGACCGAGCGGGTAACCGGGGTGGCGGCTCGCGGACGCTCACGCCGTGGCCGGGGTGACCGAACTACCGCGGGCCCCGCGGCGGGCGCGCGGGTGGATCGCTCCCCGTCGCACCCGCTGTTCCAACAACTCCGGATGCTGCGGAAGCGCCTCGCGGACGACCAGGGGGTGCCCGCCTATATCGTGTTCAGTGACAAGGTGTTGTGGGACATGATCGAGATCCGACCCTCCACGCTCGGTCAGATGCTCGACGTGCCGGGCGTCGGTCCCGCGAAACTCGAGCGGTACGGCGAGGCCTTTCTCCGGGCTTTGTCGGAGGACCGGATTCCGTAGGCAGGCCGAGGACCTCTCAAGCAACACGGTCGACGAACTGTCAAGCAATCCACGGTCATCCGCGGAGTATCGTGGCAAGCGCCTTGTGGCCCGGTCTCATTGCGAGAAAGTGCCGAACCTGCTAGACTCGCCGGCAGTCTGGGTCACGAAGCTCCCGGCTGCTGGAGGCTGGTTTCGATTTGGTGTGGAGCGTTGGGCGAAGTGACCGTCCGCGCTGTCAGTGCGTCTACCAGTCGATCGAATTGAATAGAGGGCACATCCTGGACGCTAATTCGCGCGTCGGAGACGAGGCACGTGTGTCCCAACACAATGGGGGGGAACCCGGTATGAAGAAGTCGCTGCACCTGTTGCTCGCCGCACTGCTCGTTACGACGGTTTCGGCGTGTAACGACGATCCGCTGTTCGAGATCCCATGTGATGCACCGACCGCTGATGCGGGCGCGGACCAGACCGTTACCGAGGACGCCCTCGATGAAGGCGCGGCAGTCCTGCTTGACGGGTCGGCCAGCATTCCTGCCGAAGGGGACGCAATCAGCACTTACGCGTGGACCGAGGACGGGGTCCCCATCGAAGGCGCTTCGCAGGGTCTTGGCCAGCTTCTCGCGACCTTCGACGTAGGCGTGCACGAAGTCACGCTGACGGTCACGACCGTGAGTGGCTGCACGGACACTGACACGGTGACGATTACGGTCGAGGAATTCGGCCCCGTCGTCATCCTTCCGGACGTGACGATCACGAATCCAGCCGATGGGGATGAGTTCGTTACGGATGGAACCAACATCATCTTCGAGGGCAATGCAGTCGACGCGAACGGCGTCGAGGTTCCGCCTGAGGACCTCGAGTGGACTTCCGATGTGGACGGTGTGCTCGGGACAGGCAACACGCTGGAAGTCGACCCCGGCACGATGGCGGCCGGCCCCCATTTGATTACCCTGACGGGGATCGATGCCGACGGCCTCGAGGGCACCGCTGACATCACAATCGTGATTCTCGAGCCCATCGTGGTTTCGTTCGCGGACGACATCCAGCCGTACTTCGTGGACAGCGGCTGCACGGGCTGCCACGGCGACGCTTTGCAGTTGGGCGATATCAGGCTCGACAGCTACACCGAGATTTCGACCGGTAGCAACGCAAATGGTCCGCTGATCGTTGCGGGCGATGCCGCCGATTTGACGGCCATCCTGATTCCGAAGCTGGAGGCTGATCACAACAACGGCGCCGACGATCAAGCGTTTGTTGACGATTTCCTCGCGCAGTGGATCGACGACGGAGCAATCGACAACTAAGCAGGAAGCCGTTTCGACGGTTCTGAAAGAAGAGAGGCGGCCGGCATCACGCCGGTCGCCTCTTTTTCATCCCGCCCGCTCGGATCTTCCGCATTCTCCGCAGCACGAACAGCGTGAACGCGCCGGCGATCAGCAGAATCACGAACCCGACCTGGATCACGCGCCACACGATATGATCGATCACCCCCCGGGTCTCGGTCATGAGCGCAGCCCGGGTTCCGTCGATCGCGTCGGTGATCGCGCGGCGTTCGGAGGCTACCATCGCCGCGACTTCACGCATCGTTCCCTCGCGCTCCGGTTGATCAACACCACCGCGGCCTCGAGTGTCGCGATTCGCTGGTCTTCGAGATTTTCAAGGATGGCGAGACGCTCACGGGAGATTTCGCGAAACAGGGCCGCACGTTCATCGGCTATCAGCCCCGGCGTCCGCTCGAGCAGTCAGGGTCCATCCATCCACATAGCTGACGAAGGTATCCGTCTGATACATAGCTCGTTGAAACGCCTGGATCGCATTTGCTTTTCAATCGAGCGCCGCGTACCGGACTGCCGGATCACCTGAGATCCTGATGATGCTGTCGGCCGCCAGCTCCACCGTCGACATATAGAGGTTCGCGAGATTCTGCGCGGAGAGCCGCACGACATGTGAACTCTGCCGGATCCCGAAAGCCTCCATCGTAGCCGTGTTCTCGGGTGCCTTCGTGCTCATGCACGCCGACAGGGCGAGCAACGCTACAATCAAGGAAAGCAGGGCTCGCATCCGCTGACTGCCGTGAGCCGGACGTGACCTGATCATGGTTTTCCTCCGCTGTCGGATGCCGTCCCTTTCCCCCCGTACTCTGCCAATGCGTGTTTGACCATCTTTCGTAATCTTGTTCGCGAACGATGAATTTCGCCTTTGGACAAATGGCATGCCGGATCGAACTCGGAGCGCCGCGATGAAAGAGTCCTCGTACTACGCCGTGATCTTCACTTCTCAGCGAACAGCGGGCGAAGGAGGTTACGCGGATATGGCCGAGCGGATGGTCGAGCTGGCCCGCGATCAGCCAGGGTTTCTGGGCGTCGAGAGCGCGCGTGACGCCGGCGGATTCGGAATCACGGTCTCGTACTGGACGGACGAGGCGGCGATCGGGGCTTGGAAGAGCCACGCCGAGCACCTGATAGCACAGGAGCGCGGACGTCGTGTCTGGTACGCCAGCTACGAGGTCCGAGTGTCGCGCGTCGAGCGCTCCTACGACATGAAGCGGAAGCGTCCCTGAGTCAGCAGGTCCGGCAGACCTCCGGGGGCTGGATGCACCTGTCTCCTCCCCACTCCGAGGGCAGGGGACCGATCCGCGTCAGGGAACTCGGAAGAATGTCCGGCCGGTCGTGCGTCATTCCGGACGCCGATCCTCCAGACCCGGCCTCAAACTCCATCCGGATCTTCGTCCACGAATCTTCGTACTCGAACACCCGGTCAGAGACCGAAGTCATCCACCACGGCGACGCGTCTCCCCACGTGGCCCCGGTGACCAGGCGTCCGTCACACCCGACGGCTGCCCAGAAGCTCTTTCGCTCGTCGGGCGCGGCGGGATCGGCGTACAGGCCGGCGAACCTGTCGAGGTCGGTGCGGGACAGACCTGGATCCCAGGCATCGATCGATTCGCTGGTGGCCGCTTCGGCCTGCAGTTCAGTAGCCGCGTTCGAGGCGGTCTCGGCTTCCATGGCTGCCATGCCCCCGTATGTCGACTCGGTGTAGGCGGCTGCGGCGCCCGAGGCGACCGTGGCTGCCATTTCCATCAGTACCTGGGCCGTCTCCGAGTCCCCCGCCTGCATGTACCCGGCTGCGACTTCGTACAGGCCGGTGACGTCCGGCTCGTACTGGTCCTGTTGTGCGGGATACAGCTCATCGAACTTCTGTTGTGCGGCCTTGAGCCCTTTCTCATCGAGCGCAGTGCTGATTTCGGCCGACAGGAGCGCCCTGTCCTGTGCTGTCGCCGGGACAGAGGACAGAACACTCAAGAATCCCAGAACGGCCGCGGCTCGGACTGAGGTCAATACGAAGCGCATGTAAGTCTCCTGGTTCGTGCTCACTGGAAGAAGCGTAACCCGCCGATCGGGTCCACCTCTGGTGGTGGTCGTCCGGGGGCTACGAGCCCTCCCGCGATTATGTGCCCTCGAAGATCGGGGAGCCCCCGGCATCGAGCCAGTACATGACGTAGCAGTTCTCGTCCGGATTCCACACGTTCACCGCGTGCCCCTGCATCGTGACGTTCCTGTCCACCAATTGCGTGTAGTCTGACACCCGGAAGCTCCCGCCCGTGCACATGCGGGTTTCGCTTCGGGCCTGCGCAGTCCTGCTCTCGGGCAGGTGCTCCGACGGGACCATCCGTTCCTCATCACTCCAGAATAGCCCCGGTGCCTCTCAAACAGGTATTCTATCTGCTCGTCATGCGGACGCGGACGCGCCGTCAGAACCGATGAACCGATTGAAACGGAGATCGTCAGAATGGTCAAGCTGTATGACGCGAAGACCTCTGTGCCGGTAGGAGAGATCACCGAGGGGCAGTTGCAGTTCCTCGTCGATCATCTCGAGGAGACCACGACCGACGACCAGGATTACTGGATCGACGTGCCGACGCTGGCCATGCTCCGGTCCGAGGGCGCGGATGAAGAGCTGGTCGCGATGCTCGCGAAAGGTCTCGGCGGACGTCCGGGGTACGAGGTACGCTGGGAGCGCTGAATCTCCTTACCCGCAGTGTATAGCGGTTCAACGAAACTTCCTCCTCTTCCGTCTAACGCGGTTGGGACTAACCGAAACCGTCATGGATATGCTCGGATCGGGGGCACGAATGAAGATGATGCTCTTCGGACTCGTATTGCTGGTGTCGGGTGTGAATCAGGCAACGGCGCAGCAGCGGCTCACTTCCAACGTCGCGCACGACCCCGCCGAGGCGGAATTCATCTACGACGACATCGAAAACTTCTTGTCGGCCCGGGACGCGATCACTGGCGGCATGGACTCGACTGTGGCCCTGCGTACTCTTTACTTCGACAGCGCCTCCCCTGGCCTCCTGATGTTCATCGAGAAGTACGACCTGACCGTCGAGCGACTGCAGGCCGCGATGGGGAAGTACCCGCAAGCATACGCGAGGATCGATGAAACGCTCGTGGCCCTGCTCGAGTGTGAGCCGTCGTTCGCTGGCGTCTACGAGGCGATCCGGCACCGTATCCCGGAGGCAGTGTTTCCTCCCACATGGTTCGTGGTGGCCGGTCATCGCGGGATCGGATCGGGTTCGATTGAGGGCCCGCTGATCTCGATCGAGAAGGACACCCCCGAGTCCATCCGGAACGGTGACATCGAGCCCACCCTGGTGCATGAGATGATCCACATGGAGCAGCTCGCGGCGACGGGCGAAGCCTACTTCGACATCTTCTCCGGGCCGGGGCGGACGCTGCTGGCGCATTCAATCCGGGAGGGAGGGGCGACCTGGTTCGCGGAGCTCATCACGGGAGGAAGCCGTCACAAGAATATGGCTCGCGACTTTTACCTGGCCCACGAAGAAGAGCTGTGGGAGGAGTTCAGCCGGAACATGTATGGGACGGAGATGGGCGACTGGCTATGGGAAACACCCGCGGACCCCGAACAGCCACAGGACCTGGGATACGCGATCGGGGCGAGAATCGTTGAGACGTACTACGAGAACTCCGCCGACCCCGGTGCTGCAGCGATGGAGATCATGGCGGTCACCGACTATCCCGGGTTCCTCGAGCGCAGCGGCTATCTCGAGCGGGTCACCGGGAGCGGGGGTCGCTGAATCATCCGGCCGGTGCGGCCGCCCGACGGGCTCAGGGATTTCCGCCGATCGGCCTGGCCTCGAACGAATTGGTCATGGGGTCGTCATCCCAGCCGCCGGTGACGTGGATGAAGGCCTTCGAATAGTGCAGAAAGGCCTTGATCAAGTTGTGGTTCGGGTAGGCGTACACGTCGTCAGAAGCACGATCGAAAGGAGAGGCAACGCTGACAGCAGCTTCTCCCCCCGGACTCCCGAATCAGCTAGTGTAAAGCATGTCCGAGGCACGGCCGACCGACCCACCTGAGCTGGTCCCGCGTCGCCACGACACGGCTGAGCGCGAGATCGCATCGCTTTCCAGCCTTCAGCTTCCGGCTGATCTGCTGGACGCATCCGTCCGGCGGCTGCGCGTGATCTCCCTGCTGTACTCGGCGGTTTTCTTCCTTGCCGCGATTTTCCCCAATCTTCTCTGCCAGCTGATCGCGCTGTTCGATCCAACGGCGATGTGCAGAACGGTCTTCTTCACATCGCTGCGCTCGATCGGACTACCGGTGTTGTCGATCCTCGGTGGCCTGGCCGCGTTCTGGTTCGTGAGGTCTGATCGACCTTCGGCGACGACGAAGCTGCGTGTGGGCCTCGCGTTCCAGGTGCTGGGGAGCTTCGGAATCGCACTCTCCGAGTACCAGGGGGTCATCGCACCCATGAAGTATGTGGGAATGGAGAACATCGCCGACGCCGGTCGCTTCGGACTTTCGTGGGTTTCGGCCTGGGTGTTGATGTTCACCGTCGTCGTGCCGAGTCCACCCAGGCGGGCCCTCCTCACGGCGGCTCTTTCCGTCTGTTCGGTACCCATTGCATTTGCGCTGTATTCGGCGCTTGGGATAAACACGGTCCGCCTGGGACCGATGGCCTTTTTCTTCGCGCTCGTTTTTCCATACATCCTCATCGTGGGAATGGCCTGGGTATCGGCACGGGTCGTGTACCACCTCGGAACAGAAGTCCGGCGCGCGCGCGAGTTGGGCAGCTATCGACTGGTCGAGCGGTTGGGCGAGGGAGGAATGGGAGAAGTCTGGCGTGGAAAGCATCGGCTCCTGGCGCGACCGGCAGCGGTCAAGCTGATTAAACCCGAGGTGCTCGGGACGGTGGACGGAGAGCATCGCCGGGTGACTCTGAAACGGTTCGAACGCGAGGCGCAGGCCACGGCCGCTCTCTGTTCGCCCCACACTGTGGACCTGTACGACTTCGGCGTGTCGGACGACGGGGCTTTCTACGCTGTGATCGAACTGCTGGACGGATTCGACCTGGACACCCTAGTCCGGAAGTTCGGCCCGTTGCCAGCCGAGCGCGTGGTGCATCTGCTTCGCCAGGTCTGCGACTCACTTGCCGAGGCTCATGAGACGGGATTGATCCATCGCGATATCAAGCCCGCCAACATCTTCGTATGCCGATTTGGTCGTGCCACCGACTGGATCAAGGTGCTGGACTTCGGAATGGTCAAACTTCCCGACGACGGCGGCGATGCGATGCTCACCGGAGAGAACGTAGCCGGCGGGACCCCGGCATTCATGGCCCCGGAGCAGGCGATCAGTGGAATCGTCGACGGACGCTCGGACCTGTACTCGCTTGGCTGTGTCGCCTACTGGTTGCTGACCGGAGAGCCGGTTTTCTCAGGTCACACTCCGATCGACACGATCGTGCAGCATGTGAAATCGGCACCGGCACCACCCTCCGGGCGTTCAGAAATCCCCGTGCCTTCGGCGCTCGACTCGATTATTCTCTCCTGCCTGGCCAAGTCTCCGGGAGATCGGCCGCAGACGGCCGATGCCCTCGCCCGACTGCTCGAGTCCGTACCACTCGACCGGGAGTGGGACTCCGAACGGTCGCGGGCGTGGTGGGACCTCCACCTTCCCCCGGAGGCTGCGAAATCTGCGCGTGGCGAGAACGATGTCCTGGTTTGATCCCGGTCTTGAGAACACCTCTCGCTGTCGCGGCCCTGTCAGCCGAAGACACCACAGGAGACTTTGATGACACTTCGCCAGCTCGGCTCCTCGTCCCTGGAGATCACACCAGTCGGCCTCGGTACCTGGGCGATCGGTGGCGACGGCGTGTTCGGCTGGGGACCGCAGGATGATGACGACTCGATCGCCGCGATCAGACGCGCCGTGGAACGCGGAATCAACTGGCTCGACACTGCTCCCATCTATGGCCGGGGTCGTTCCGAGAGGATCGTGGCGCGTGCGCTGGACGGATTCTCCGACGCCGATCGGCCGCTCGTGTTCACGAAGGTCTCGTTCCGGTGGGACGACGAGGGAAACATCAGCCACGTCCTCAAGGGGGACTCGATCCGGGCCGAGGTCGATGAGTGCCGCCGCCGTCTCGACATGGACGTGCTCGACCTGTGCCAGATTCACTGGCCCGCGTTCCCGCCGGGTGGCCCAGATACGGACATCGAGGAAGCGTGGACGACGCTCGCCGAACTCAAAGGCGAGGGGAAGATAAGGGAAATCGGCGTCTCGAACTTCGACGTCGCGCAGTTGGCGAGGGTGCAGGCGATCGCTCCCGTCACCTCACTGCAACCGCCCTATTCGATGCTGATGCGGCAGATCGAGGATAGGATCCTTCCATATTGCTACGAGCATGGGATCGGTGTGATCGTCTATTCGCCGATGCACAACGGCCTGCTCACCGGCAGCATGACCCGCGAGCGTATCGCGTCGCTGCCCGAATCCGACTGGCGGGTGCAGCTCAATCCGGCGTTCAAGGACCCCCACCTGGCGCGGTGTCTCGAGGTAGTCGAGCTCCTGCGGGAAATCGGGGATCGGCACGGGCGCTCCCCGGCCGAGCTGGCGATCGCCTGGACGCTCCATCACCCGGCGGTGACAGGAGCGATCGTGGGTGGCCGCAATCCGGGTCAGATCGACGGGTTCGTAGGTGCACTCGACTTCCGGCTAAGCGATGAAGAGTATGCGGAACTCGGGGCGGCCCTGCCGGAGTCCATCGGTCTGCTGGACCCCGCCTGACTGCTCAGCCGGACGCTCGCACGAGCGCGTTCCGTCGCACTTCTATCACGTCACGAATCGGAACGAGTTCCGGGTCGCAGTCCTGCCACAGGTCCAGAAGACGCGTGTAGTAGATGATCGCCTCGTCGATCCGCCCTTCATCTTCCGCGATCTGCCCCATCCGCTGATAGACCAGTGGTCGCTGGAAACTGTCCCACGCGCCCCACGGCTCGTCCAGGCCGACGAAGAAAGCCTTCCCCGTTTCGACATCGCCGAGTTCCATTTCGAGCTCTCCGCGCAGATACCGGGAGCGTGACTGGTCGGGCATCATCGTTACGCTGACAGCATGAGGGACTTCATAGTCCATTGATCGGAGTACTTCGAGCGCCCCGGCGCGGTCTCCCGAATGCAGGAGCATCTCGGCCTCGAGCTCACTGAGCGCATCCTGTCTCACGCTGCCCAGGCCCAAGAACTCCTCCTCCATCGACATGCGATTCAGGACTTGCCGTGCCTCGGACACACGCCCGAGCTGGATCAGGATCAGAGCCCGGAAGTAATCTCTCTCAAAGCCGGCGAATCTCGGAGTCATGTCCTCGTAGGGCTGCAGCCAGAACGACTGCAGGATCTCGTTTTCGTCGAGCGTCTCGAGCTTCGCCGCGAGCTCGGTCATCCGCTCCTCGTCCGGGGGCATGAGCCCGGACGTGAGGACGAACGCTTCGTACAGGTTCCAGGAGAGGTTGTCCTGCAGGGAACCCTGAGCGAGGAATGCTCGAGTCTCCTCGTATCTTCCCTGTTGGGCCATCATGACGGGAACGAGCAGGAGGAGAAGCGGGTGATCGGACTCCCGTTCGTCCAATATACCCTCAGCGCCGCTCGCGTCCCGAACGAACCGGTCCGTGCTGTTCGCGGCGTAGAACCGGTAGTACCAGGGCTTTCCAATCAGCCTGTCTTTCACGGACCGTTGCAGGGTCGTGTCGCCGCTGGCGTAAGCAATCATGGCGTCGACCTCCAGCACTCGTTCGCTCTCGGGCGCAAACTCGGCCAGGTACTCGGCAGTCTCCGCCAGCCGCGCCGTCGAGTCAGCCAGAGCGTAGAGTCGGGCGAGGTGGAGGTGAGCGATCAGATTCCCCGGCTCCAATTCCAGTGCCCTGCGAAACGGCACCATCGATCCCACGATCGATCGTCCCCTGCGCGGGAAGTCATGAAACTGCGACTCTCCCAGTTGCACGAGGGCCTCGACGTCATCCGTGTAGAAGTGCAGGTGTGAGAGGAACTCCTGCTCTGCCTGGACCACCCGGCCGTTGCGCCGGAGCCTGAGTGCGTTCAGCAGGTCCCGGGCGCGCTCCGGGAGATTGTCGGAAAACTCGAACGCGAGGTCGGCAGACGATCGAATGTCGTACGCATCGGTCCAGTCGGCTGCGATGCTCTTCCGGTAGTATGCCAGGGCGAACGTGCTGTCGAGGGTGATGGCCTGGTCATAAGCTTCGGCCGCCTCCCTGTAACGGCCGGCTCGTATTGCCTGCTCTCCGCGCAGGTATTCCTTCGTCGCCTCCAGCGACCTGCTCGTCGTCGTCGCGAGCGCCTGCAGCCGGTCCGCGTCGGCGGACATCGAACCCGACAGCAGGCTGATCACGAGACCGTCCAGGACTTCGAACACTTCGTCCGCCCGGCCCTCGGCGGTCGCCTGCTGGAACGCTCCGCCGGGCTGACCGGTGTCGTGCAGGGAAGCCGTCAGCTGGACCCGGCCGGCCATTTCCAGCAGTTCCCCGGTCACGTACTGACCGGCTCGCAGCTCCGATGCGAGCAGCCGCGCATCTTCGGGGTCCGTGACATCCACTCCCTCCGCGCCGGCGAGGGCTATCACCGCTCGCGGATCGGCAGTCGTGAGCGACCCTGCTCCGTCGAGCTTGGCGCTCAACAGGTCCACGATGCCCTCGCCGAGGTACTCGAGATCGGACGAGCCCCGGACACCAAACGGGAGCACCGCGATGCGGTCGGCGACGAGCTCGTCCGCCTCCGCGTCGGAACCCAGACCCGTAACCTGGAGCAGCGTCGAACCCGCGGTCGCCAGGCCGAGCAGGGCGAACGCCACCACGCCTCCGATGAGCGCGTTTCGCCAGGTCAGAAAGCCGGCGACACCGGAAGAAGCTGTGGCCGATTCGGATCCCGCCTCGCCGTCTACGGTTGGACCGGACCCTTCAGCGTCATTCAGGTCGTCTTCCAACGGCGGCGTCTGCACGTACGCGGTCGCCAGGATAACCGGAAAGCCGATCACGAGGACGATCAGAGCGCCATTGAACGTCCAGTCCGGGAGGATCCCCCGCGAGGTCAGAAGATCGACCACCTCGATGACGATCCAGGCCGCGGCGAGAAAGCCGGCGGCGGCCTGCCACAGGCCTCGGCGGTGAATCTCCTGGTACCAGTGACGCATAGTTTTCCATCGATTCGGGTCGGACCTCGGGCGCACCAATCTGGCTCAGGATCGGGATTCGCAGCAACTCGGAGGCGCTGCGGGCTTTGATTCGAGGAGCGGGATACAGGTGGACAGATCCCGCCGGGCCAGCTATTCAGGACACGTCTCCAGTCTGCGACAGGCTGCCTGACCACTTCCACCCGGAGTCTCACATGACCGTTGGGTCAGCTCGTCAGATGACCTGCTCGACTTCTGCTTCGCGGCCGTCCTCGGTGCTGGCGATAGCGCTGGTCATGGCCGTCTCATCGACCCTGGCACCCGCTCCAGCGCCTGCTCAGTCCCCGGTCCTGGACGGCGCCGCGGAAGCGCGTATCACGTCCGTTGGACCGAAGGTGATCAGGTGGCGGCGCGACATCCATCAGCACCCCGAACTCGGAAACCGTGAGTTCCGCACTGCAGCGCTGGTGACCGACCACCTGGTGGACCTCGGAATCGAAGTGCAGACGGAAATTGCGCACACGGGCGTCGTGGGGGTCCTCGAGGGTGCCCGCCCCGGCCACGTCGTCCTGCTCCGGGCGGATATGGATGCGCTTCCCGTCACCGAGCGGGTGGACCTTCCGTTCGCCTCGACCGTCACCACCGAGTACGAAGGTGAAGAGGTCGGCGTGATGCACGCCTGCGGCCACGACGCTCATACCGCCATTCTGATGGGCGTCGCCGAGGTGCTGGCGGGAATGCGAGACGAGCTGGCGGGCACGGTCAAGTTCGTGTTCCA
>JBDGUZ010000003.1:0-43911 GCA_039585915.1 Gemmatimonadota bacterium | reverse complement strand
TGATGCGCGTGTCCGGGGTAACGCTGCTGGAAAAGGGCCTGCGGGATAGCAAGCCGGGCTATGCCGAATACGTGGCGCGGACGAGTGCGTTCTTGCCGAGGCGGCCGCGGAGCCGGATCTCACGGCAGCCAGGGCCGGTCTGACTCCGCGTTCCGCGCGGCCCGCTCTTCGAATGCCCGGCGACGCGGATTCCGCTTTTCGCGCGCCCTCCGGGGCGAGCTCGAACGCCCCGGCCAGGGGATCTGCGGCCTGAAGGACACCGGAAGGCCACGGCCCGGTACATCGCCCAACAGGTGGAGAATGCCAAGGTGTGGTAGTGGAGCCGACCGGGATCGAACCGGTGACCTCCTGCTTGCAAAGCAGGCGCTCTCCCGACTGAGCTACGGCCCCAATAAGATGCTGCTACTGTACCATCGGCGTGACTGATACGACCCGGGATGTGACAAGTTCCTGAGCCAGCACGCCCGGAACCGGCCGCACACTGTGTCTGCTGGGTAAGTCAGCGGTCAAGTGCGACACCGGCTGGCAGTCCCGACGAAATGAAAACAACCAGGAACAACTGTCCGCCTTCAACCTATTTCCAGCTTTGTGTATTCTAGTCCACTAGCCAGATACTCTTCCCAACGCAGGAGCAACTCATGGCGATTCGACTGGGCGACACCGCGCCTGACTTCGAGGCCGACACGACGGAGGGTGAGATATCCTTCCACGACTGGCTCGGTGACAGCTGGGGCATTCTGTTTTCCCACCCCGCCGACTTCACTCCGGTGTGTACGACGGAGCTTGGTACCGTCGCCAGGCTGAAGGACGAGTTCGCAGCCCGGAATGTCAAAGTCATCGCGGTCAGCGTTGACCCGATCCAGTCGCATAACGATTGGATCGCGGACATCAACGAGACGCAGAACACGGTGATGAACTACCCGATCATCGCGGACCCCGATCGGGTCGTGGCCGACGCGTACGACATGATTCACCCGAACGCGGACAACACGCTGACCGTGCGCTCGGTGTTCGTGATCGATCCGGCGAAGAAGGTGAGGTTGACCCTTACGTACCCGGCCGCGACGGGCCGAAACTTCGACGAGATTCTCCGGGCGGTCGACTCGCTCCAGCTCACCACGAATTTCCAGGTCGCAACGCCTGCGAACTGGCGGGACGGTGACGACTGCATCATTTCCAATGCGATCCCGGATGAAGAATTGCGGGAGAAGTTCCCGCAGGGGTACGAGGTGATCAAACCATATCTCCGAACGACTCCGCAGCCCAACCGCTGAACGCACCGGGTGCGGCGGTCGTCCGGATCGGTCGACCGCCGTCCTGAGTCGTCTGAAGGTCAGTTGAACAACTTATCTTCCACCGCCGTCCGCACCCGAACTCGAAATCCTGTATCTTGATCAGTTCGAACGATGCCGGCACCGCATCCCTGAACGTGCACGATAGATCTTCGGAGAAACCCGTGGACCCTCGTCACCCCACCCGATTGCTCCTTGTCCGTCACGCGATCGCGGAGGAGCGGGGTGTGTTCGCGCGGACGGGTCAATCGGACAGTTACAGGCCGCTGACCGAGAAGGGCACTCGCCGCATGCAGCTCGCGGCCCGGGGCCTGTGGGAGCTGGTCGACCAGATCGACCTGCTTGCCACGAGCCCCCTGGTCCGTGCCGTCCAGACAGCGGAGATCATGGCTGAGGCGTTCGGCGGAATCCCCATCGTCGAGACGGACGTGCTCGCGACGGGTCCGGATTCCGCATTCCTCGCATGGTATCGCGGCGTGTCCGACATTGGTCTCGTGGCGGCCGTCGGTCACGAGCCCCACCTCGGGGAGTGGGCAAGCTGGCTCGCGGCCGGTCCATCGGCAGACTTCATCGTCTTCAAGAAGGGTGGGGCTTGTCTGCTCGAATTCCCAGACGAGATCGAGCCAGGGCGCGCGGTCCTCAACTGGCACGTCGCACCGGCTCACCTTCGGGTTCTTGGAGGTGGCGCGTGACTCAGCCCGGTCTTCTCGCGGCTCCCGCCGCGGAGAGCGCACGGCGGGTCGCGCTGCACCACCTCGATCACGCGGCTGAGGCGCTCATTCGGTTGGACGATTCCGACGATGTCGAAGCACTGCACGACTTCCGGGTCAGCTTGCGTCGCCTGCGGACGATCCTGCGTGCCCACCAGTCGGTTCTCGACTCGGATGTTCGGAGGAAAGATCGTCGGGCGGTCCGGAAGCTAGCCCGCTCTACCGGCGCCGGACGGGACTCGGAGGTACTCCTCGCGTGGCTGGATTCGGTTCGTCCCGATCTCGCTCCGTCCGAGGGGCCGATGGCCGATCGCCTCGCATCAGAGCTACGAGCCGATCGAGACAGCTCGTATGCGGCCGTCCTCGCAATGGTAGGACCACGCTTCTGGAAGCTGGAACGAAAGCTACGCCGACGATTGAGCTCGCTCGGACTCCCTCCGGAGCCCTCGAATCCCGCCTCGGAGCGTAGCTACGCGGCCGCGCTGGAGCGCCTCGTGCCGGCGTATGCCGGGGAGCTTGCTGCTGCCGTTGACGCCATCCACACGCCCGAGGATCACGACGCAGTCCACGCCGCGCGAATCCGGGGCAAGCACCTGCGATACCTGGTCGAGCCGGTGGCAGACGCCGTGGAGGGCGTAAAGGAGCTGGTGGTTCGCCTGAAGGGTCTGCAGGACGCCCTGGGCGATCTCAGGGACGCCCAGTTGCTGGAGCGGCGTGTGCGGGCTTCCGACGTCGTCGTCGGAAGATCGTCCGACGCAATCAGTCCGGGTGAGGCCGAACTGGGAGCGCTGCTGACGCAGGAACAGGACGCCCGATTTTCGGACTTCGAGGCTGGTTGGCGAGGGGCTGCGAGGACCGAGTTTCTCGCCGAAGTCGAGCGAATTCGTCACCGTATCACGGACGCCACACCAGACTCACTGGAGATCGAGCGAAAATACCTTCTCTCGGGAGCTCCCAAGGAGGCCGAAGGACGTTCGGCCCGGGAAATCGAGCAGGGCTACCTTCCCGGCTCCCGCATTCAGGAACGGCTGAGGCGGATCGTGGATGCGGACCGAATCCTGCACGTGCGAAGCATAAAGCTAGGCTCGGGACTGGTCCGGATAGAGGTGCAGGAGGAGATCGAGCCGGAGTTGTTCGACCGGCTGTGGCCGCTTACGGAGGGTCGCAGGCTGACGAAGAAACGCTATCGGTTCGCCTACGGGGGACTCGTGTGGGAGGTGGACGAGTTCACTGACCGCGACCTGTGGCTGGCGGAGGTTGAGTTGCCGTCCGCGGACCACGAGGCAAAGCCGCCGGACTGGCTGGCTCAGCACATCGTCCGCGAGGTAACGAACGAGCCTGAGTACTTGAACATCAATCTCGCCCGGTAGGGCCAGGGGCTGCATGACCAGGATGCGTGGTGTGAACAGGATCGAGATCGAGGACGGCGAGGCCGTCTCGTCAGCCCGGAGCTCGGAGACGAACGGCGCTCCTCCTGCCGTGGAGAGTGTCGATGCAGCGGAGTCTGTGAAGACCGGCGGGGAGGATCTCGATTCCGAGACTGCTTCCTCCGACGCAGACTCTGGCTTGATCTCGTTCGTGTCGCCCGGAGACGATCGGCCCATACCGGAACCGGGTCCGGATGGGGAGTGGGACCTCGACCGCCCCGAGCTTTATCTCAACCGCGAACTGACCTGGCTCGGCTTCAACTGCAGGGTGCTCGGCCTGGCCGAGGATGACCGCACTCCTCTCCTCGAACGCCTGTTCTTCCTGTCGATCGTGAGCTCGAACCTCGACGAGTTCTTCATGAAACGGATCGGGGGCCTGAAGCAGCAACTCGAAGCCGGAGTGACGGGACTCAGTCCGGACGGACGGACCCCCCAGGAACAGATCGAGGCTGCCTACGAGCGGGTCCGGGTTCAGGTGGCCAAGCAGCGGACCATAGCCCTCGCTGTGTATGAGGAACTCGAACAGCACGGAATCCGGGTTCGTGGTTGGGATGACGTCTCCGACGAGGACCGCGAATGGTTGCGCGAGTTTTACGTGCGGAACGTATTCCCACTCGTAACGCCGCAGGCGACGGATCCGGCTCACCCGTTCCCGTTCGTGTCCAACCTGTCGCTGAATCTGCTCGTCACGCTTCACTATCCCGACGATGACATGGCGTCGCTCGCGCGCGTCAAGGTACCACTCGGAGCCGGGGTGCCGCGGTTCGTCCGTCTCCGGGAGGAGCACACATACGTGCCGCTGGAAGGCGTGATGACCGGGAACCTGGACCTCCTGTTTCCCGGCATGATCATCGAGAGCTGCGAGCAGTTCCGTGTTACGCGCAACGCGGATACGGAGCAGGACGAGGAGACGGCAGACGACCTCCTTGCGATGATAGAGACCGAGCTGCGGGATCGGAAGTTTTCACCGATCGTCCGACTCGAGGTGGCGGCCGGGATGGCAGGGCTCCACCGTGGAATGATTGCGGCCGAGCTGAACCTGGACGAAGCGCAGGACGTGTTCGAGGCGGACGGGATGCTGGCGCTGCGCGACCTGGCGGAGCTCGCCCGGATCGACGCCCCCGAGTTGCGCTACGAGCCGCACCGGCCTGTCGATCATCCGGCGTTCACGGACGATCGCAGCATCTTCCATACGCTCCGGGAAGCTGGATCCGTCCTGGTTCACCATCCCTACGACTCGTTCCATACCTCGGTCGAGAGGCTACTCAAGGAAGCAGCCGAGGATCCCAAGGTGCGGGCGATCAAGATGACGTTCTATCGAACCTCGTCCGAGTCGAAGGCGATCGAGTACCTGATGGAAGCCGCCCGCAACGGAAAGCAGGTGGCCGTGGTGATGGAGCTGAAGGCGCGGTTCGACGAGGCGGCCAATATCCGCTGGGCCAGCAAGCTCAGCTCGACAGGCATCCACGTCACATACGGTGTGCTGGGGCTGAAGACGCACTGCAAGACGATCCTCGTCGTGCGGCAGGATTACGATGGGCTGCGATGCTACTGCCACGTCGGGACCGGGAACTACCATGCCGGAACGGCCCGGGGGTATTCCGATCTCGGCCTGTTCACGTGCGACGAGCAGATCGGAAGGGACCTGACGGAGCTGTTCAACTACCTGACGACCGGTTACCGGCCGAAACGGGAGTACGGAAAGCTGCTTCCGGCGCCCAAGATCATGAAGCCGGCGATCCTCGAGAAGATCGAGCGCGAGATCGAGCATGCCCGGGCCGGCGAGCCCGGGCTTATCCAGTTCAAGCTCAACGCGCTCGAGGACCCGGACGTAACCGCGGCCCTGTACCAGGCTTCACGCGCCGGAGTCCGGATCGATCTGATCGTGAGGGACACCTGCCGAATCCGGCCGGGGATCGAGGGCCTGTCGGAGAATATCCGCGTGATCAGCGTGCTCGGGCAGTTCCTCGAGCACGCCCGGATCTACTTCTTCCGCAACGCGGGGGACGAGGAGTACTGGATCGGCTCGGCGGATGCGATGCGGCGGAATCTCAAGAACCGGGTCGAGCTGCTCGCGCCGGTAGAAGATCCGGCGCTGCAGCAGACACTGCGCTCGATACTGGACACTCAACTCGCGGACCGCCGGCTTACATGGGAGATGAGATCGGACGGGAGTTACGAGCAGCTTCTGCCCCGGACCGCGGAGGAGAAAGTCGGCTGCCACGAGCGGTTCATCCAGGCAGCGCACGCGAGAAACTTCGAGGCGACGCGCCTGAGACGCAGGAAACCCCTTACGCCCGGTCGTGACTGGATTTAGTCGTCGTCCGCCGGCTGCCAGGCGACTTCCGCTTCCCTGTCGAACGCGGTCTCGAACAGGTCGGCCTTCCGGCTCGCATCCCACAGGTCGACTTCGGGGCTTGACTCCGCCACGACTCCGATGCGGATCTGGTCGTCCGCTGCCTCCACATCCAGTTTCTTCACCGACTGTCCGTGTGTCCGGTCGAGCCCATCGACGATCCGCAGAATCCCGGCCAGCTGACGGACCCGGCGTCGGTCCTCCGGGCCCAGACGGGCGAATTCGGGGTGCGATTTCTTCGGATGCGCCCGGCGATGATACCTGGCCACGAGCGCGATCAGTTCGATCTCGCGCCCCGTGAAGCCGGGCAGTCCGCTGTGACTGATGATGTGGTACGAATGCTTGTGGTGCTTCGGGTGGCTGATCAGATAGCCGACGTCGTGCAGCAGAGCGGCAGCGACCAGAAGCTCGCGGTCTGCCGGGTCGAGGTCGAAAGGCTCCTCGAGGGAATCGAACAGCTGACCGGCCAGCATGGCGACCTGTTCGCTGTGAGGCTCGTTCGTGTGGCATTTCCTGCCGAACGCTCGTACCCACTCTAGCCGGTTCTCATGTAACGGCAAGTCCAGCTCTTCGGGGTACCGCCGCCCGATCATCTCGAGCAGCACACCGTGCCTGATCCCTCGCTCGTTCACGATGATCCGCTGCACCCCCAGCGCCTTGGCCAACCGCTCGATCGAGGCCGCACCGGCGAGGATAATGTCTGCACGCTCGGGGTTGAGTCCGCCGATCTGCTTCCGCTGCTTGAGCGGTGTCTCCTTCAGCCGGTCGAGCAGGTGCACCAGGTCCGCACGGCTGAGGACGTATCCGTGCGTCGTCCCGACCTCGCCGTCCCGTTCGTACTGTGCCATCGAGGCCAGCGCCGAGAACGTCCCGCCACTTCCGATCATCGTCGGGGTCGTGAAGCTCGGCTTGCCGAAACGAATTCGAATCTCGCGCCTGATCCCTCTGCGCAGCGCCTTCCACTCGTCTGGCTGGATCGGGTCCGAGTGTACGTACTGTTCGGTTAATCGAACCGCGCCGAGCGGCAACGAATGGACCTCGTCGATCACGGTTCCCGCGACGAGCACGATCTCCATGCTGCCGCCCCCGATGTCCACTACCGCCGTCAGGCCCTCGTCCAGCGGGAAGTGCTGCTGGACACTGCGGAACGCGAGGCCGGCTTCTTCCTCGGCGGAAATGACTTCCACCTCGATGTCATACCTGTCGCCCGCGGCCCGCACGAACTCGTCTCCGTTCTCGGCCTCGCGGATCGCACTCGTGGCGATCACCCGCAATTCGTCGACCTCGTTACCGTCGGCGATCGCCTTCATCGTCCCCAGCGCCTCGAGCGAGCGCTCGAATGACTCGTCGCCGATCCGTCCGGTCTCGTACAGATCTTTGCCGAGCCGGGTCTGGGCCCGCTCGTCGTCGAGGGTGGCGTAGGTGGCAGGGCTCTCCACTTCCGCGACGATGAGACGCATGGAATTGGTGCCGATGTCGATAGCTGCGAGGCGGGGAGGTCGATCGAACCTGTCCATGCTGCCAACCTAGAAGGAGGGCCCGGGCCCGGGAAGCGGGAGTGGAATCGGAGATCACCGGGCAGTCAGCCGTTTGTGGTCACACGTGCACACAGCGATTATGTTAAAATGCTGAAATGAATTCAAAAAAAGTACAAATGGCCCGGAAGTCAGGCCCAAAAGCATCGAGGATGTACAGCGGATGGCGACGACACCTGATCGAATGATGGACCGTGCGGCGGCTGAGCGATTCGGGCTGGAGACTGCGGACCTCCTCGCCATGTACCGGACGATGGTCACCTCGCGGCGGATCGACGATCGAGAGCTGCTGATGAAGCGTCAGCAGAAGATCTTCTTCCAGATCAGTGGCGCCGGTCACGAGGCGGTGCAGACGGCCGCCGGCATGGCTCTTCGCCCCGGGCAGGACTGGTTCTTCGGGTATTACCGGGACAGGGCGCTCGCGCTGCAACTCGGTGTGACGCCATACGAGATGTTTCTGCAGCCCTCGCACTGGGGGCACAAGGACTGGAATCTCGTCTCGGTGTCGAGCCCGACGGGAACCCAGTTCCTCCAGGCGGTGGGCTGCGCCGAAGCCGGCGTGCGGGCCGCGAAGCTCGGCCTCGAAGACTCGGTGAAGTTCGATGCGGACGAGGTCGTTCTGGTGACGACGGGCGACGGCACGACCTCCGAGGGCGAGTTCTGGGAGTCCATCAACACGGCCAGCAACCTCAAGCTACCCGTGATCTACCTGGTGGAAGACAACGGCTACGCGATCTCCGTCCCGGTCGAGGTGAATACGGCGGGCGGCAGCATCTCCCGCGTGGTATCGAGCTTCCCGGATCTGATGATCCGCGAGGTGGACGGCACGGACCCGATCGCCAGCTACGGCGTGTTTCAGGAGGTGATCCAGCACTGCCGCCAGCGGCGCGGGCCCGCGCTCGTGCACGCGCACGTGACCCGGCCGTACAGCCACTCGATGTCGGACGACGAGCGAATGTACAAGCCGGAGGTGGAGCGGGAGGCCGAGACCGAGCGCGACCCGATCATCAACTTCGGGACGTTCCTGGTGCAGGAAGGGATCGCCACCGAGGACGAACTGACCCGGATCCGGGAGGAGATAGACGCCGAGATCGCGGATGCCTCCGAGCGGGCCGGCGAGCGGCCCCAGCCGGGCGCCGAGACGGTCTATGTGAACGTGTATTCACACGACGTGGATCCTACCTCGGACGAATTCGCCACCAAGCCGGTGTACGAGCCCGAGGCGACAGAAACGACTGTGGTGGACCTGGTTAACGCGTGCATGAGGGACGAAATGCGGCGGGACCCGCGGATCGTCGTGTTCGGTGAAGACGTGGCGGACGTATCGCGCGAACGCTACATGGACGAATTGAAGGGCAAGGGTGGCGTCTTCAAGGTCACCTCTGGCCTGCAGCGCGAGTTCGGTTCGGAACGGGTGTTCAACTCGCCGCTGGCCGAGGCGAACATCGTGGGACGGGCGATCGGCATGGCCCTGCGCGGCCTCAAGCCGGTGGTCGAGATCCAGTTTTTCGACTACATCTGGCCGGCGTTCCACCAGATGCGGAACGAGTTGACCACCATGCGGTGGCGGTCGAACGGGGCGTTCACCTGCCCGGTCGTGGTCCGGACCACGTACGGGGGATACCTGTCCGGCGGGGCCACGTATCACTCGCAGACGGGCGCGTCGCTGTTCACGCACACGCCGGGCATGCACGTGATCTGCCCGTCGAACGCCGAGGATGCGAACGGCCTTTTGCGCACGGCCATCCGCTGCGAGGATCCGGTCCTGTTCCTAGAGCACAAGCACCTGTACCGGCAGACCTACAACAAGGGCCGCTATCCCGGGCCCGACTACATGATCCCGTTCGGCAGGGCGGCGGTGGTGGAGGAGGGCACGGAGCTCACGGTCCTGACCTACGGCGCCCTGGTCGAGCGCACCCGCAAGGCACTGCGACAGCTCGAGCGCGACGGCCGGCCGATCTCGGCGGACGTGCTGGACCTGCGCTCGCTCACGCCGCTCGACATGGACGCGATCGAGCGCTCGGTGAAGAAGACGAACCGGGTGCTGGTGGCACACGAGGATTCGAAGTCGTGGGGCTGGGGGGCAGAGATCTCCGCCCGGCTGGCCGAAGACCTGTTCGAGTGGCTGGATGCGCCGATCCGCCGGCTCGCCTCGACCGACACCTTCGTCGGATACGCTCCACAGCTGGAAGAAGCGATCCTGCCGCAAGTGGGCGACATCGCTGCTGCGATGGAGGAGCTGAAGGCGTACTGATCACCTGACCGCTCTCTGCTTGCCGGGGCGACAGTCGCGGGCGAAATTTCAATTCCCCCCATACAGCCCACCTGCCGGCAAGGAGGCCGCTGGCTCCGGACCTTGACCCCCTGAGTGGTTCGAGTGATGCTGGATCGTCCCGTCACATCCCGTCCCGTCCGCAAGGAGGCAATCGTGAAGCGCAATCCGTTCCTTTTCCTGCCGTTGCTGTTGATGTTCGTGCTACCGGCGCCGGCGCAGCAGCCGGAGCTCCAGTGGCTCACGATCTTCGCCGAGCACGTCCAGATCTCCGATCAGGCCGCGTTCGAGGACAACAGCCGGAACTTCCTGTCCCTGCTGTCCGACGCAGGGGTCTCGGACGTTTCCTGGGTCACGGTCCAGAGCCAGACGTTCGGCTACGCCTACGTGATCCCGGGCGGCCCCGGAGACCTCGCCGACCTCAACGCCACGTGGGGAGCCGCGCTGGCCACGATCGGCGATCGAGGTGCCGACGCGATGGCGAAGGGAGACAAACTTGTCGCGAGCCGCGACATGTACTACATCGCGTTGCGCCCGGAGCTGTCGTACCTGCCTGAGACAGTTCAAATCACGGCGGACCAGCCGTTCCGCTACTACACGCAGCTGTTCGTACATCCCCACAGAGTCGCCGAATTCGAAGCCACGCTGCCGGAGTGGAAGGCCGCGTACGCGGATGCCGGAGCAGTGCATGGCTGGCGCGTATACCAGTACATGACGGGAACGGACCTGCCCGCGTATCTAGTCGTGGCGGCCGCGAACAACGAGGCGGAGTATCACGCCCGCCAGGCAGAGCTCGATGCGAGCATGGGCGATAGGATCGCGGAGCTTCGAGCGAAGACCGGCCCGACGTTGCGAAGCGTCGAGAATTCGACCGGCTGGGTGCGTGCCGACCTGTCCTACCGGGGTGGGAACTAACCCCCCGGGTACTGCAGGCTGAGAGGGAACAGGTGGGGGTCGGGATCCGGTATCATCCGGATCCCGACCCCTCCTTCCCGGGACCTGATCCTTCCGACATCTTGTAATCATGACCCAGATATCCCGACGTGCGTTCGTAAGCACCGGCGCAGCGGCGTCCCTCGCCTCTGCCGCCGGCATCAGCGCCATGCCGGTGGTCCCATCGGAACGGTCCTCCCGGCAGCCGTTGGAGCTCACGCAGACCACGGTGAAGCTCACGGGCGATGGCCAGTCTCTGACGCCGCTCGAATACTCGCGGGTTCTTGCCTCCATCATCGATGAGACGGGTGTCGCTCCCGACTATTACTCCCGGGGTGGAGTGGTGCGAGAGCTCGAGGAACGGATGGCCGGAATCCTCGGCAAGGAGCGCGCGGTCTTCCTCGGCACAGGCACCCTGGCCAACCATCTCGCGGTCCGCATCCAGGCCCGAGGCAACAGTCGGGTGATCGTCCAGGAGGACAGTCACCTGTACTGCGACTCGGGCGACTGCGCCGAGGTGCTGAGCAACCTCAACCTGGTAACGCTGGCGCGCGGTGTGGGCACATTCACGCTCGAGGATGTGCAGAGTGTGATTGAACGGGCCTCCGGTGGGCGTGTCCGGACGGGAGTGGGAGTGGTCTCGATCGAGTCGCCGATCCGGCGCCGGTTCGGCGAGCTGTTCGATCACGCCGAAATGCGGCGCATCTGTGATTTTGCCCGCGAACAGGGGATCGCCACCCACCTGGATGGGGCTCGGCTATTCATGGCTTCGGCGTACACGGGTATCGCGCCGGCCGAGTTCGCCGCGCTGTTCGACACGGTTTATGTGTCGATGTGGAAGTACTTCAATGCGCCCTCGGGGGCGATTCTCGCCGGGCCCGCCGATCTGCTCGACGATCTGTACCACCCGCGCCGCATGTTCGGTGGCGCGCTTCCGGGGGCATGGCCCCTCGCCGCCGTCGCCCTGCACTTCATCGAGGGGTTCGAGGAGCGCTTTGCCGCGGGAGTCAGGGTGTCGGAAGCGCTTCTGCCCATGCTCGACGCGATCGGGCCGCTCCGGGTAGAGCGAATTCCGAACGGGTCGAACGTATTCAAGCTGTACGTCGACGCCGAGAACCTGGACGCCGTCCGCGAGCGGCTCGCCGGACAGGATGTCGTCGTTCCCCGGCCGGCGTCCGACTTCCGCGGGTTCAGCCTGAAGGTCAATGAGACCCTGGCGCGGCGCCCTGCAGCCGCGACGGCGAGAGCATTCGAGACGGCCGTGCAGGCATGAGAAGAACCACGGTATTCACCGCTACCGACGCCGTGACCACAGTCCTGGAGTCCGTCGCCGCGGTGTGGGTGGAATTCCGCGAGGCGGTCACGGTCGGGGTAATGCCGGATTAGCTAGCCCTGCTGCTTCTCCCGGTCCCGGGCCCGCCAGGCCCGGATATCCGCCACGAGTTCCGCGCGTCCGACTCCGGGTTCGTGCTCGGCCACGAACTCCGAGCGGACGTCATAGTGCGGCAGCACGTGCTTTCGGTCGACCCACGCGCGCTTCAGGCCATTCTCCAGGCCCCATGCCCACAATTCGTCCAGCGAGGTGTCGCTGTACACGTGGCACAGCCGGTCGCCCTTGTGGGTTCCGAGGGGAGGGACGTCGCGCGGCGCGAGGTGGAAGTGGTACTTGATCACGTGGGGAATGCGGGTTGCGTCAGGGAGCCTGCCGCCCGGCGTCCGTCCGCTCCGGCGCGGCGAGCTTGTTCTCGAGGTCGGCGGCGTACAGCGGGTCGGTCGACTCGAGCCGGGGCCACGCGATCCCTTTCTCGACCAGAATTATTCCCCCGATCTTTCCCATTCCCCCTCTCGGAGCCGGAATGTCCAGGGGATTGTCGTACTCGACTTCGATCCGGTAAACGCGATCGGGATATACGTGCTTTCCGAGCCACCACCACATCTCGCTGCGGGGGACTTCTTCCAGGCGCCCGGCCCGGTCCAGGGCCGGCTCGACGTCCCACAGCACGGCCCCGTCCGTGACATCCACCAGTCGCAGCCTCGTCGCGAAGTCGCTCACGTTCCCGCCGAGGGCGAGGATCCGACCCGCCACCGCCGGGCTCCCCTGCCACGCGCGTTTGCTGCGGCCGGGAGGAACGACGAACTGCTTCACGCCCATGTGGCCCATCACGTCGAGGTAGAACGGGTATACGTTCCGGGGCTCGATCAACTTCTCGCCCTCGAGACTGTAATCGAACCCGACGTGCAGGTAGGCCTCGGGATAGTCGGTGTCGGTCGGGTTGGCGAACATGGCTGCGATCAGGAGCCTGTCACCTGGCTGTACCGGGTATCCGAACAGGCCCGGCAACCTCTGACGGGCGGTCTCCAGGCCGGCCGCCATCACGCGCCTCGCGATCGGCGAGAACAGTTCACGCTGGTCGGGGTCGATGAAGTTCACGTGCTGCAGCGTCTCCATCGGGATCCGATTGCCGTCCGCATCTCTCATCGACACGTCGAACCCCTGCAGCCAGCCGTCGATCGGCATTCCCGCCATCTGGATCGGCGTGCGCAGGTAGGGCATTCCTGAATCGAGCTCCACTGGCCCGATAACGTACTCGATGATGCGTTCGTCGGGCCGGTCCACGACTCGTACGAGCTCGTCCCGATCGGTGGGCAGGGCAGGTGGTTCCACCGCTTCGGCTGACGGAGCTGTCTGCCCCAGAGCGAGACCCGGGAGGGTGAGTCCGATGACGACCATCCCGCCGAGCCAAGCGAGTCCGACGATTCTCCCGATCACCTTCGTGTGCATCCCCGTCACGAGCTCCAGGTCCTGTTCCAGCCAGTCTTTGCCTTCAATGCGAGCGCCCGGCCCCGCGAGACATCGGGAGCCGGGCGTCATTCGCCCACTTCCGGGCCTGAACGGCGAGTGCGTCAGGCCGGCGGCGGAACGTCGAAGTGGACATAGTTCTTGGCAATGAACTCGGTCCACTGCTCAGGCACCTCATCATCCGGGAAGATCGCCTCGACCGGGCATTCCGGCACGCAGGCGCCGCAGTCAATGCACTCCTCGGGGTGAATGTAGTACTGGTCATCGGCCTCGTAGATGCAGTCCACCGGGCATACGTCTACGCACGAGGCGTCCTTGGTTCCGATGCACGGCTGTGCGATGATATAGGTCATGGTCTCCCTACCGGTACGGTCACTCTATCGAAACGCCACGGGGAACGGACGTTCCGCGGTGTTGCCGTGTGCGCGAAGCAGAATATCCAGCCGCACGACACCCGGCAACATGCTCTCCGGGTCGGGGTACACGGGGCTCGCCGAAACGCGCGGAGTGTGGCGCATTCCGGTAGACGCGCCCGCCGGTAAAGGGTAGTTTTGCCCGTTCCGCATCCGGCAGTACCCGCTGAACTCGAACCGAGCATGAGATGCGACAGTTGACGGTCATACAAACCGATACGGACTCGAATTCACCTGCCACGGTCGCCGGCGGATGCGGTGGTCCGGCGCCGTCGTGGCCGGAACGAAAACCGCGCTGGCTGAAGGTCCGGGCCCCGGGCGGAGAAAACTACCGGGCGCTGAAGCAGATGATGCGCAGCCTGGGACTCAACTCCGTGTGCGAGGAAGCCCACTGTCCGAACATCGGCGAGTGCTGGGATTCCGGCACGGCCACGTTCCTCATCATGGGTGACATGTGCACTCGCAACTGCCCGTATTGCGCGATCGCCCACGGCCGCCCGGAGGAACTCGACGAGGACGAGCCCCGCCGCGTGGCCGAGATGATCGAACAGCTCGCACTGCGGCACGTGGTGATCACCTCGGTGGACCGGGACGATCTGCCAGACGGGGGAGCGCGGATCTTCGCCTGGACGATCGAGGAAATCCGGACTCGGCTTCCCGAGTGCTCGGTCGAGGTGCTCACGCCGGATTTCCGTGGTGACGTGGAGGCCATAGCGAGAGTGATCGAGGCCCGTCCCGACATCTTCAATCACAACATGGAAACAGTCGTCCGGCTGCATAGGACGGCCCGGCCCGGCGGCCGCTACCGGCGGTCGCTGGATGTTCTGAGCACGGCACGCGGGCTGGACCCGGACGTGCTGATCAAGACGGGTATCATGCTCGGCCTCGGAGAGAACTCGGACGACGTGCGTGGATTCATGCACGACGCGCTCGAGGCCGGCGTCCAGATTCTCACGCTCGGCCAGTATCTGCGACCGACAGAGAACCACCTCCCGATCGACCGCTATGTCGGTCCGGAGGAGTTCGGCGAGTGGAAGAGGCTCGGAGAGGAGCTCGGCTTCCTGCACGTAGAGAGCGGACCCCTGGTCCGCAGCAGCTATCACGCCCGGGAGCAGATCGAAGAGCTTCGGGCGCGCGCCGGGATCGCGTGAGGAGGAGCAGCGTTGGCCAGCACTGAAGACGTCGTGAACCAGGACCAGTTCGACGGGATTCCGAAGGAGAAACTCCTCGAAATTCTTCGCTCGATGCTGATGTCCCGCCGGTTCGAAGAAAAGACCGCCGAGTCGTACCAGGTGGGGAAGATCGGCGGGTTCTGCCACCTGTACATCGGGCAGGAAGCGGTAGCCACGGGCGCGATCAGCGCGCTCCGCGAGGACGACTACGTGATTACGGCCTACCGGGACCATGCGCAGGCGCTGGTGCGCGGCATGAGTCCCCGGAAGGTGATGGCTGAGCTGTACGGCCGGATCGACGGCTGCTCGGGAGGGGCCGGCGGATCGATGCACATGTTCGACAAGGACATAAACTTCATGGGCGGGCACGGGATCGTCGGCACCCACCTCCCGATTGCCACCGGAGTCGGATACGCGATTCGCTACCGGCAGACCGACCAGGTGTGTCTGTGCTTCTTCGGAGACTCCGTGGTGAACGGCGGCCCGTTCCACGAGGCGTTCAACATGACGGCCAAGTGGGAGCTGCCGGTCGTCTACATCGTCGAGAACAACTCCTACGGGATGGGCACGGACATCGACCGGGTGGCGGCGGTCGATGAGTTGTTCTTGCGCGCCTGCGCCTACCAGGGCAAGCGGGCCGAACAGGTGGATGGGCAGGACGTGCTCGCTGTGCACGCCGCGGTCAAGCGGGCGGTCGTCCGGGCGCGCGAGGAGAAACGTCCCACTTTCATCGAGGCGCAGACGTACAGGTATCTCGGCCATTCGATGTCCGATCCGGCGCACGGTGTCTACCGCACCCGCGAGGAAGTGGCGCAGGAGCGGGAGCGGGATCCGATCAACACCTTCGTCGATCAGCTCACGGACGCAGGGGTGATCACAGACGAGCAGGTCGAGGAGATAGACCAGCAGGTGATCGCGGAGGTCGAGGACGCGGCCGAATTCGCGGAGAACAGTGCGGTGCCCGGCCCGGAGGAGATCTATCGGAACGTCTATTCCGATGAGTACCGCGGCGGGGCCGATGGGAGGGACGCTTGGCGCTAATCACCTACCGGGAAGCGCTGAACCGGGCGCTGCGCGAAGAGATGGAGCGGGATGAGAACGTGTTCCTGCTCGGGGAGGAGGTCGGCGAGTACGACGGGGCCTACAAGGTGTCGAAGGGGCTGCTCGACGAGTTCGGCGAGTGGCGCGTTCGTGACACGCCGATCGCGGAGAACGGCTTCGCCGGACTCGGGGTCGGTGCCGCGATGGTCGGCCTCCGTCCTGTCGTCGAGTTCATGACCTGGAACTTCGCGCTCCTGGCGTTCGACGCGATCGTCAACTCGGCGGCCAAGATGTACGCGATGTCCGGCGGGCAGTACAACGTACCGATCGTGTTCCGCGGACCGGGCGGGTCGGCGCTGCAGCTCTCGGCGCAGCACTCCCAGGTTCCAGACCCGTGGTACGCCAACATCCCCGGGCTCAAGGTGTGTACTCCGGCCACGCCGGCGGACGCGCTCGGCCTGCTGAAGTCGGCGATCCGTGACAACGATCCGGTCGTGTTCATCGAAGGCGAACTGCTGTACAACGTGAAGGGCGAGGTGCCGGACGGGGAGCACCTGGTCCCGATCGGCGTGGCGGATGTGAAGCGGGCCGGCGCCGATGTGACGATCGTAACGCACGCGAAGATGGTGCACGTAGCGTTGCAGGCGGCCGACCAGCTGGCGAAGGAGTTCGAGGTCGAGGCGGAGGTCATCGATCTGCGCTGCGTCAGGCCGCTGGACACGGGGTTGGCGATCGAGTCGGTGCGGAAGACCAACCGCGCCGTGGTGCTCGAGGAAGGATGGCCGATCGCCGGGATCGGCGCGCAGCTGGTGGATGACATTCAGCGCGAGGCGTTCGATGCGCTGGACGCTCCCATCGCTCGGGTGTCGGGACTCGACGTGCCGATGCACTACGCCCGATCTCTCGAAAAGCTGATCGTTCCGAGTCCCGAGACGGTGATCAGAGCCGTCAAGCACGTCTGCTACCTCGACTGACCCGGTCGAGAAGAAAGCCCTGGAGAGCGGGAAACGCATGGCAACGAAAATCGTGATGGCACAGCTCAGTCCGACGATGGAGGAGGGCCGACTGTTGGAGTGGATGGTACAGGAGGGCGATCGGGTCGAGCCCAGCGACATTCTGGCCGAGATCGAGACCGACAAGGCCAACATGGAAATCGAGGCCCTGAAGGGTGGTGTGATTCGCAAGATCGTCGTCGAGGCAGGGGCCACGGTGCCGGTCGGGGCGATCATCGGCATCATCGGCGAGCCGGACGAGGACATCTCGGCGCTGCTGGCCGAAGCAGAGGCATCCATGGCGGGCACGCCGCCGGTGGAGGTCGCGGAGGAAGCGCCGGATTCGGGCGAGGCGGAAGACTCGGCCGAGGAGCCGCCACCGCCGGTCGGACCAGCCGCGCACACTCCGGAAGCTCCGATCGCGGAGCCGGTGAGCGGTTCCGAGCCCGCCGTCGAGCCCGAAACGCAAGCCCCTGCGCCGAGCTCACCCGTGGCGGAAACTGCGCATAGCCATGTCGCCGAGTCCTCGGTCACGGGTCGACTCCGCGTGTCTCCGGTGGCGCGGCGTATGGCCGAGCAGGCAGGCCTCGACCTCGGGTTGATAGAGGGAAGTGGGCCCGGCGGACGGATCTTGAAGGATGACGTGGAGCAGGCGATCGCTACGGGATCGGCCCGACCTGCCGCCGCCGCTCTTCCGTTCGCGTCACCGGCAGCTCCCGCCACTCCGAGTGTTGCGCCGGCAACTGGACGCGCCCGGCTCGTGGCGAAGGACATCGAGCTGAGCATGATGCGGAAGGCGATCGCCACGCGGCTCTCGCAGTCGATAGGACCGATTCCGCACTTCTACCTCACGTCCGAGATCGACATGGGTCGAGCGCTCGACATGCGGAAGGAGATGAACCAGCGGATCGCGCCCGAGAAAGTCGGCGTGAACGACCTGCTGGTGAAGGCCACGGCCGAGGCCCTGGCGCGGCACCCTGAAATCAACGCTTCCTGGGAAGGTGACCGGATCCGGTATCACGCGAGCGCCGATATCGGAATCGCGGTCGCGGTGGAAGACGGTCTGATCACCCCCGTCCTGCACGATGCCGATCGAAAGGGACTGCTCCAGATCGCCCGTGAATCAGTGGACCTGGTGGCACGCGCCCGCGGGCGGAAGCTGATGCCCGAGGAATACCAGGGCGCCACGTTCTCCGTAAGCAACCTCGGGATGTTCGACATCGATCAGTTCACGGCGATCATCAATCCACCGGAAGCGGGGATCCTCGCCGTGGGCAGCACGATCCAAAAACCCGTCGTGGAAGACGGAGAAGTGGTGGTCCGTCGCCGCATGCGGGTGACCATGTCCTGCGATCACCGGGTGATCGATGGCGCGACCGGAGCGCGGTTCCTCCGCACTTTCCGGGCGATGCTCGAGAACCCGCTGGAGATGATGCTCTGATCACTGATGATGCTCTGATCACCCTAGAGAGGTTTCAGGATGGCTGACGCGTTCGACGTCGTAGTGATAGGTGCCGGCCCGGCCGGCTATGTGTGTGCAATTCGCGCCGCGCAACTCGGTCTGAAGACCGCGTGCGTGGAAAGCGGCTCATACGAAGGCGGACTCGGAGGCACGTGTCTCAACTGGGGATGCATTCCGGCCAAGGCGCTGCTCGAGAGCGGAGCCCTCGCCCAGAACCTGAAAGCACACGGCGAAGAAATGGGCGTGCGGCCGATCGAAGTCGAGTACGACATGGGCGCCGCGGTGGACCGCAGCCGGTTCATCAGCGATCGCCTCACCAAGGGCATCGGATTCCTGTTCAAGAAGAACGGCGTCGAGCACCTGGAAGGGATCGCGCGGATCTCCGGCACCGACAAGGTCGAGGTGTCGCCGGCCGAAGGGGATCCGTACACGGTCGAAGGGAAGAATATCGTTATCGCCACAGGCGCCGTGATGAAGTCGTTTCCCGGGTTCGAGATCGACGGCGAGAAGGTGATCGGGAGCCGTGAGGCGCTCGCCCTGCGTGCCCCGCCGGACAGGATGGTCATCGTCGGGGCCGGGTACGTCGGTGTCGAATTCGCGGACGTGTTCAACGCGTTCGGCGTGGATGTGACGCTGGTCGAAGCGCTCGACACCCTGGTTCCGATCGCGGACGCGGAGATCGGTAAGACTCTCGCCCGCTCGTACAAGAAGCGCGGCATGACCATCCGCACTGGAACGAAGGTCAAGTCCGTGGATCGCGAATCGATCCCGATGATCCTCACCGTCGAGACCGCCAAGGGCGAGGAGACGATCGAGACCGACGTCGTTCTGATGGCGGTCGGCCGCGCACCCGTCACGGCGGGCCTCGGGCTGGAGGAGCTGGGCGTCGAACTGAACGGCCCGTGGGTGAAGATCAACGAGTGGTGCGAGACCAGCGTGCCCGGCGTGTACGCGATCGGTGACGTGGCCGGCGAGCCGATGCTGGCACACAAGGGGTCGCACGAGGGGATCGTCGCCGCGGAGAAGATCGCCGACGTCGCTCACCATCCGATGCGCTACGACACCATCCCGAGTGTCGGTTACTGCCATCCCGAGATCGCCACGATCGGCATGACCGAGGATGAAGCGAACGAGGCGGGACACGAGGTGAAGGTCGGAAAGTACCCGCTCACGGCCCACGGCCGGGCGCTCACGGCCGGACACCCCGAGGGCTTCATCAAGATCGTCACCGACGCGAAGTACGGCGAGATCCTGGGCGTGCACATGAGCGGCTACAACGGGAGTAAGCTGATCTGAGAGGCGGGAATGGCCAGGGCGCTTGAGTCCACGGTCGAGGAGATCGCGGCCCATGCCCATGCGCATCCGTCGATGGCGGAGGCGGTGATGGAGGCGGCGCTCGCAGCAATGGATCGCGCGATTCACATGTAGTCGAGTCGGGTGATGCGAGTGCTGCACATTCCTGCGCGAACTGCCATCGCTGCGCGATGAAGGTTCGCTCCAGAACATGCAGCACTCACACCCGCGAGCCGTTATCGTGAATCATCGGCCACATCATGGGATCGGAGCCTTCTGCCCTGTGCCTTCATCAGTGAGATCGGACGGATGTTCGGGTGTCGGAGCCGACCTTCATCGCGTCAGCGATGGCAGTCGGCGTACATACCCTAACATCCGCCAGTCAAGCACCTGATGAAGAACACGATCCACGTAGTCCCCGTCACCAAGCTCGTTCCGTACGACGAAGGACTCGCCTGGCAGCGACGGCTCGCTCGTCAGCGGATCGACGGCCAGCGTAACGAGGATCTACTGCTGCTGCTCGAGCACGAGCCGGTAGTCACCTTCGGACGTGGCGCCAAGGAAGGGAACCTCGTCGCGGCTCCCGAACTGCTCGCGGCGGCCGGTATCGCGATGGCGGAGGTCGAGCGGGGTGGAGACGTTACCTACCACGGTCCCGGCCAGCTCGTCGGCTACCCGATCCTCGATCTCGCACGCTGGCGGAAAGACCTGCACTGGTACCTGAGGCGGGTGGAGGAGGCCCTGATCCAGACCCTGGCGAATCTGGGGGTGGAGGGGTTCCGTGTCCCCGGCTACACGGGCGTATGGGTCGGCGACCCGGCCGGTGCGGAGTCGGCGGCCGACCGGGCGGCGGGACGGGCGCGGAAGATAGGCTCGATCGGGGTGCACGTGAGTCGCTGGGTGACCTGGCACGGGTTCGCGCTGAACATCACCCGCGAGCCGCTGGAGAAGTTCGGTCTGATCGTTCCCTGCGGAATTCAGGAAGTCCGCATGACCTGCCTCGAGCAGGAACAGGCGTCCTATGACCTGGTTACGGTGCACGAGGCGATCCGCGACGGCTTCGAGTCGGCGTTCGATTCCAGGGTCGAGCTGACTCCCGAAGTCGAGCCGGGAGCAGACCTGTCGGACCTGGCTGATCTCTCACACCGAACCAGCGTCTCGACCGGAGCTGCCCGATGACCGGCCTGTTCGACATCCTCGGTCCCCGCATGGTCGGCCCCTCGAGCTCGCACACCGCGGGTGCCTGCCGCCTGGGCTACGTGGTGCAGGCGATCATCGGCGGCACCCCGGACCGGGCCCGGATCGGCCTGCACGGCAGCTTCGCCATGACCGGCGAGGGGCACGGCACCAGGAAGGCGATCGTCGGCGGGCTGCTCGGATACCAGCCCGATGATATTCGGATTCGCGACAGCTTCGCACATGCGGTCGAAGCCGGGCTCGCGTTCGAATTCTACGAGGTGGACCTCGGAGAGGATGCTCATCCGAACGGGTCCCTGTTCGAAGTCACGCTGGGTGACGACACGATGCGCGTGAAAGGGTGCTCGATAGGTGGCGGCAGGATCCGGGTACGCGAGATCGACGGCTTTCCGGTCGATCTCAAGGGAACGCAGCCGACGATCGTGGTCCTCGCGGACGACGTGCCCGGCACGGTGTCCAGGATCACCGGAATCATCGCGGAGCGGGGTCTCAACCTGGCGACGGTCAGGGTGGACCGGGAGGGACGTGGCGAGCGAGCGTTGATGACGATCGAGACCGACGGTGAGCTGCCCGACGATCTGTTTGCCAATCTGCACGATCGGTCCTGGGTGCACTGGATCCGCAACGTTCACCGGCTGAACGCCTGAGGTCGTCATGTTTGAATCGATCGCCGAGTGGTTCGAGCTGGCCGGGGAGGCGGATGTCAGTCTCGCCGAAGTGGTACTGCGCCGGGAGTCGAAGGAGACGGAAGCGGACGAGGAGATGATCCGCCGCCGGGTGTCCGAAGCTCTTTCGGTGATGCGGTCGGCCGTAGATGAAGGCATGGTGCTTGACGAACCGAGCCCGTCCGGGCTTACCGGCGGGCGCGCACGACGGTTGAATGCGAATGGGCCTGAACTGCTGGGCCCGACCTTTACGGCTGTGCTGGCGCGGGCGATCGCGACGCTCGAGGTCAACGCTCGCATGGGCCTGATCATGGCCACTCCCACGGCGGGAGCCGCCGGAGTGGTGCCGGCCGTGCTGCTCACCCTGCAGGAATCCCGGGGGTGGTCGGACGATCAGTTGATCGACGCGATGCTGGTGGCAGGCGGAGTGGGCGTGGTGATTGCAGAGCGCGCCTCGATTTCGGGGGCGGGAGGCGGCTGCCAGGCGGAGACGGGGTCGGCGGCCGCGATGGCTGCAGCCGCCGTGACCTGGCTCGAGGGCGGCACGCAGGAGCAGGTGGCGCACGCGATCGGCCTCACCCTGCAGGGAATGCTCGGCCTGATCTGCGATCCCGTGGCGGGCCTGGTGGAGATCCCGTGCGTGTACCGGAATGCCACCGGAGCGGTGCAGGCGCTGGCCGCCGCCGAGATGGCCCTGGCCGGGATGGACTTCCCGATTCCGGTGGACGAAGTCATCGATGTGATGGGCGAGGTAGGACGAAAGATGGACGTCCGGTTTCGCGAGACGGCGCTCGGGGGACTGGCCACGACGCCGACGGGACAGAAGATTGCCGCCGCCGCCGGCATGGACCGGCTGGTGCAGCTTCAGCGGAAGGGACGTACGGACGGTGAGTCATCGGCGCGTATCGGACCGTCATGAATCACATCGAACTGCCCTGAATCACCGGCCGCGCGGCCGGCACAACGGAGAAGTGTGACGCGATGACGATTCTACTGATCCTGCTCGGTGCAGCGCTGGTGGTCGGCGTATTCCTGGGAGTCCTGGCGAAGATGCCACCGAAGCAGATCATCGCGCAGTCCGCCGCCATGTGTGCCGCCGCGTTCGTGTTCTGGGGGCTGTCTCTCCTGGTTCTCTGACGAGCCGGGCGAGCGGTGGTCCTGTCGAGGCCGGGCGCCGGGTCAGGTTCGGCGTGGGGTCAGGCCTGGCGTGCCGCGCGGGACCTGGCCAGAAGCAACCTCGCCTTCCTCCGTTCCTCGGCGTCCTGGTAACGCCGAAGTTCGTCATCGGTCTCAAGCACCAGCCGCGGAACCTCGACCGGATGTCCCTCTCCGTCGATCGCCACCATCGTCACGTAGCAGGAATTGGTGTGGCGTAGATCGCCGCCCTGTACGTCCTCCGCCGTCACTCGTACTCCCACTTCGACCGATGTTCGCCCGACCGTGTTGATCGATGCGTTGAGGGTGACGATTTCCCCGATCTGAATCGGGGAGCGAAAGTCGACCTGGTCGAAGCTGGCGGTGACGCTGGGACCTCCGGCATGCCTGGAAGCGCACACGTAGGCGATCCGGTCCACGGCCGCGAGAATCACCCCTCCGAACACGTTGCCGAACAGGTTGGTGTCCTGTGGCGACATCAGCTGGGTCATCGTCACCTGCGAGTCGCTCACACGGCGGATCTCGTCATTGCCGCGTCCCACGACGGGACGCTCGACGGACTCACTCACGGCGCGACCTGTTCGACCGCCGGCGCGTCCTCGCCGTGCACGATCTTACCGCCGCGGAAGGATGTGAACCCGACGAGCGCTGCGGCGCCCAGTCCGAGCAGCAGCACGAAGCGACGCAGACGGCCGTCGTTCGGCTGGGTCATCGAGAATACCGCGAAGATCCCGGATGTGACGAGAACGATCGACGCCCACGTGGCCCAGGTACGATGATTCTGGATGATTCCGGGCCTGACAAACGTCCGGTCCATGACGATGTCTCCCGCAGTGATACCGCTTATGTACGACGGAACCGCAAATACCGCTGCGATAAGCAGCGAAACGAGTCCGTATCGCTCGAGGCTCTCACGACCCGTCGCCCAGCCCACGAGTCCGACTCCGGCACCGACGATCGACAGAACGATCGGGAACGGGTGGCTGATGAGGTGGATGTACTCCCAGTTCACAATTCCTCCTTGACAGTTCGGCCCGAGCCAGTAGAATAGGCGTCCCCGTGAGAGCGGGGAACCGACACGGGCCCCCTTCGTCTAGTGGCCCAGGATACCTGGTTCTCAGCCAGGAGACAGGGGTTCGATTCCCCTAGGGGGTATGAACGGCGGCGTCTCGATCGAGACGCCGCTCGTTCATCCAGGCCCCGTGGCCGGACCGGCGCCCGGCAGCCTGATTACTCAGTAATCCACCGGCCGCAGGTACCACTCCCCGATCGTTGTTGCTGAGAGCATTGCCACCGTGGGCATGTTCCGCTTCCAGTGGGTGCCGTCCAGGCGACGCTGCACGTTCGCGACGGCCGAGACGTCGAATCCGGCTGCGACGATCCACTCGGCGGTGCGGCCGGTCACCAGATGGTACAGGATCAGATCCGCGACCGTGTACGACACACCGAGGTCGGCTTCGTCAGTCTGTCCGGTCACCAGGTCCGCGCTCGCTGGCTTCTCGACGATCTCCTCCGGCAGCCCGAGATGCCTCGCCAGAGCCCACACCTGGGTCTTGAACAGGTCCCCGAGCGGGTTGATCGGGGGCGAGTCGTCGGCGTGCCAGGTGAAGTAGCCGAGCAGACGCTCGGATTTGTTGCCGGTGCCCACCGGCAGCGCGGACAGCTTCGCCGCCTGGTCGAACAGCACGATCATCCTCTGGCGGGCCATCACGTTCCCCCGCCGCGTCGCGTCCGCCTCGGGCTCGTGCTCTGCCAGGTAACCGTCGGCCGCCGCGGTGATGTCTATCGTGCGGGTGTGAATCCCGAGTTGCTCGGTGACCAGAGCGGCGTGCTGCGCGCTCTGTGGGCTCGACGTCCGGTAGGGCATGAGGAAGGCGTGAACGTTCTCGGGCCCGAGAGCCCGGGCGCACAGCGCTGCGGTTACGGCCGAATCGACACCGCCTGACAGTCCGACCACCGCGTTACGGAATCCCCTGCGCTCGACCATCTCTTCCCGCAGGAACCGGACGAGCCACTCCTCCACGAGCTGCGCGTCGATTGCCAGAAGATCCAGATCTCGGGCGCGGGCAGTCGCCACCGCGCGATCCGGTGCTTGGAGGGTTGTTTCGCCCGCCCCGCGATCGCTGTCGGGGCAATCATCCGGTTCCGACCCAGCACTGCGCGAATCGAGCAGCCGGGGTAGCGCCTGCTCCAGGTCGGACAGCATCGGCAGATCCACCCGGGCGGCGGTGATCTCGCCCAGGTCGAGCTCCACCAGCTCGAGCGCTTCCTCCCACAGAGACCCGCGCCACAGCACGTCGCCGCGGGGCCCGCACGCCACGGATCCGCCGGCAAATCCCTTTCCGCCCTCGAACCCCAGCAGCTGTGACACGACCACGGCCACTCCGTGCTCTTCCGCCGCGGCCCGGGCCAGCCGTTCCCACCGTTCCACGTTTCCAGGGCGACCTTTTCCGGGCTCCACGCCGCGCGCCGGCGAGGCGCTGCACACGATCAGCGTCTGGGCCCCGTCGAGGGCGGCGAGCATCGGGGACACCGAGTGGAACATGTCCTCGCAGATTAGCATCGCCGTACGACCCCAGCGGGTGTCGAACGCGCGAATCGTGTGACCCGCTTCGACGAACCGTTCCTCCTGGAATACCCCATAAGTGGGGAGAAACACCTTGCGGTGCACGTGCACGAGCCGGGGCTCGGGCCCGAGTTCCGCGTACAGGGAGGAGTTGTAGATCCGGTGCTCGAATTCCTCAAAGAACCCGATCACCACGTCGACGGGGCGGTCCGGGCCCGGGGCCCGGGCGTACCGCTCGGCGAGCTGCTCGAGCAACTCGTGTGCGCCGACCGCGTGCTCTCGAACGCCTCCCTCGAGGAAGTATCCCGTGAGAGCCGTCTCGGGAAACACGACCACATCCGGGGCCGTTTCCAGCGCCTTCACGCGAGAGAGGAAATACTCGACCCGCGACAGCGTCTCTTCGAGGTTCCCCTTGCAGGGGCGAAACTGGGAGATCGCGATACGGAGGAGCATGGGCTTCCGGGAAAGAAGTGAGCCGGTTTGACCGTTCGGAACGTCCGTCTCCGCGCCCCGGGTGTCAACCGGGTGGCCAACTCCATACTCTGGTGCGAGGATATTGAACCGGTGACTGCGGCACCGGACGGGTGCCGGTGGCACAACGGTCTGGATCGGGAATCGGAGGTGCTGGTTGCCGGGCGATGTAGTCGCGATCGGAGCTGCTGTCCTTCTGCTCGTCGGGATCCCCGTGCTCACCGCGCGGGGGGGGCTGTCCGACGAGCAGCTGGAGGACGTCCGGGACGCCCGCTCGTCGGTCTACGTGTCGGCCTCGCTCTCGCTCATGTTTCTCGCCGCGGTGTTCTTCCTGATCGCCCTGTGGCGAGACCTGCCTCCCGAGCTCGTCGGCTGGCAGGTCGGTGCCCCCGCCCCCGCCTTCGGCTGGGCCACCGGGACCGCGATCGCCGGGCTCTTCGTCGTGTGGCTGGTGGTCCGGATCGGTGTCAGAATCGGGCTGCCGGAGAGCGGAATGGCTCTCGCCCTGATGCCGCGAAACGGACGGGAGATCGGGGGGTTCCTGCTGCTGGCCGCCGCCGCTGCGGTGTGCGAGGAGTACCTGTTCCGGGGGTTCGCCCAGGGTGTGATGGGCCAGGCGCTCGGCTCGCCGTGGCCGGCGGTGGGGCTGGCCTCCGTGTCGTTCGGGATCTCGCACGGGTACCAGCGCCTGATCGGGATCGTGCGGGCAACTCTGCTTGGGGCGCTTCTGGCGCTCCCGGTCGTGTGGACCGGGAGCCTGTTCCCGGCTATCGTCGCTCACTTCTGGATCAATGCCGTCATCGGCGTCGGCGGCTGGAAGTACCTCTATCCCGAGGCGCTTCCCGAGACCGGCGCGATCGGAACGAATAGAGAGCCATGAGCCGAAGACTCTACGTATCAGCTATCGTCGCGCTGGTCCTGTCGATCGGCGGGCCCCCGATGGCCCGGGCACAGGACGGCCCGTCTCTGGATGTGACGGGAATGCTGCGCACGGGGTTCCGGCTGGAGTCATCCGCCACCGGCGGGCGTGACGGGTTCGCCCTGTACGACGCGCGGATCGGGGCCACGGGCAAGGTCGGGATCGTTTTCGACTACATCGCGGGCATCGAGGTGGACAGGCGAGAGGAGTCGATCCGCCTGCTGGATGCCGCGCTCGGCTTTCCGATCAAGGACGACCTTCTCCAGCTTGGAATCGGGCTGGAACGATCCCGGTTCGGCGATGAGGCGATCACGAACAAGTCCGACATTCCGCTCGTCGAGCGGTTTCAGGGATCGCTCGCGCTCGCCCCGGGCCGGCAGATTGGCCTGGGTCTGCACGGCGCGGCGCTGGAAGGGCGCCTGAACTATGCGGGCGGCGTGTACAACGGAAACGGCGCGGCGTGGGGGAATGACGGCGACGGGTTCCTGTGGACCGCCCGGGCCGGCTGGAACTCGGTCGGCGATTTCGAGTTCTTCGAGGACTTCGTGTGGGAGGCCGGCGCCAGCTTTGCCTTCTCCAAAGACAGCGCACTGGTCGCGCTTCCTCTGTCTCTTCCCGAGGAAGGAGTCGCGAATCCTGTCCCGGTCCTGACCGAGTTCACGGGAGACCGAGTGAGCTGGGGCGGCAATGCGCGCGTGGCCTACCGCGAGTTCGCCGTGGCCGGCGAGTACTTGCGCACCGACTTCAGCCATTCCGATGGCGAAGACTCGAGCTCGGAAGGCTGGTACGCGCAGGGGTCGTTTACATTGTGGGCCGCCGCGGAACTCCTCGCCCGGTACGATAGCTTCCGCACGGCGGGAGGGATCGGCGGACGGGACGCTGCGCAGACCACGAAGTTCCTCGTGCTCGGCGTGAACATCTTGCCGGGCCTGGTCGGAAAGCTTGGGGTCCAGTACGCGTTCGGAATGGACGGAACGCTAGCGGGGCAGGAAATGGCGCTGGATCGGACGAACACGGGTCCGCGCCTGGCGGACGGGCAATTCCTGGTAAATCTCCAGGTGGCGTTCTGAGACGACGCTGAACCGCGTTCTGACTATCCGGATCGAACCTCGCGCGGTTTCAGTTCCCGGTCTATATCAGAAGTGGAACTGCAGCTGGGCCTTGAACGAGTCTTCTCCACGGATCCCGCTTTCTTCCCAGCTCGCGAAATCCCAACTCAGAGACAGTCGGTTGCGCTTATAGAAGTACAGCTGCAGGCCGGGCGTATATCCCCAGCCGCCGTCGTCGCTGATGTCCGTGTTGGGATCGCCGTAGGTTATGCGGAACACCGGCTCGATCGCCTCGAGGCCGAGGAAACTTGTGTTGAATCTCCAGGTTCCGATTGCCTGCCAGGTCTGAAAGCTGGCAAAGTTGTCTCCCAGTTCCAGGTCGATAGGTCCGCCCAGGACGTTCTGCTTCGGGTTATCCCCAAACACGAATCCAGCCAGGACGTGGGGACCTCCGGAGAAATCACCCAGCTCGGTGAACAGCTCATAATCGTAGTAGTACTTCGACTGCAGTCCCTGCGCCTCGGTCTCGAAGCCTTCGTCCGTCGCCGCTGCCGCGCCCGCGAACTTCAGCCGCAGGTTGGCGACCTCGAACTGAAACTGGGCTCGTCCCATGTACTGCTTGGTGCTGTTCGTGTCTTGGAATTTCAGGTCCGAATCCCCGGTGAACATGCCCACCCAGTAGGAGAACAGCTTATTGTCCGTCTGACCGCTCAGCTCGAGCCCGATGTCCCGGTCGCTGAGATTGAATAGCACCGTACCCGCCGTGAGCGACGGCGAAATATAGCTCTCGAGGCCACGAATCAGGATCGCCCGTTCGACGGTCGGAAACTGTGTGGAAGAGATGAGCTGAAAACCGTCGAACGGCCGCTTGAAGTGACCTGCTTTGAGCTTCGCCAGGTTGTCGAAAGTGAACCGGCCCCAGGCGTCTCTCAGGCCCAGCTTGTCGATCTTGTTGTAATCGGGCTCGATCTTGAAATCGATGTTGTCGCCGATCTCACCCGACACCGATATCCGCACTCTGCGCAGGTACAGGTCTGACCCTGGAACCTGCTCCACGCACTTCGAGTCATCGGCTACGGGGAAATCAGTACAGCTGCTGGTGGCGCCCTGCAGCTGCACCCGGCCACCGACCTTCAGTTTGACGGCTCCCGTCGAGATTTCCTGTGCGGCGGCCGCGGTCGGCAGGATGACAAACAACGCTATCAATACGAATGAGATGTGTCTCATTGTCGTGTTGGCTCCGGGTGTCACATGCGGTTTGGCTGAGCTGATAGGCGAGAATGTTCAGTATGTCCGGCTCATCGTCTACGACGAGAACACGGGCATCTGTCACTCGACTACTCCTTGATTGAGTCGAGAAGCTGCCGCAGCACGGTCGCCGGAAGCTTGCCGGCCCTGCTGAGAACCTCTTCCTCGGAATCCTCGACCAGGATTGCCTCGGTGTCGTAGCGTAGTTCGTCTGCCCGGAATGAAAGACGCCCGCGGCATAGCTCGCGGGACGTTCGCTCGACCACGACGAACAGTGCCCAGGTGTCCTCACCGTCGATGAGCGTCCCGAGTTCGAATTCCCTGGCGGACGCATCCCAGATGTGAAGCTGCGGCGGGTCCTTTTCGTGGTCGGATCCGTTATCGGTCACGTGTCCTCCGGTGCCGGTTCCGTGGGATCGTCTACCGCATCCTTCCACAACCCGATGAGAATCGGCTCGAACCGTTCCGGGTGCTCAAGGTACTCCGCAGCCCAATCGGCGAACGCGGGTAGCGGGATGCTGTCACGGAGTTTCGCGGAGACGATCCGCATCTTCTCCTGAAAACCAAGTGAAGCGAGATCTAGGCCCGCCTCGCTCGCGGCTTCCTCGAGAAACTGATAGGTGCGTTCGTCGGAAAGCGACAGGAATACTTCTGAAATCCGGGCCGAGCAGTACTCCAGATACTTGGCCCTGAGTTCTGACTCGGACGGGGGCTCGGTGTCAGATTCGTCCCGCTGCAGCCCTTCGGGCTCTTCTCTCAACTTGGATTCCGCCTGCCGAAGCCGCGAGTTCGTGGAACGACCATCATGGGGCCGACACACCTGCGGATGTAGCGAGCGGCGGAAGAGGCGTCAAGCGCTCCGGTCGGTTGAAACGTCACCGAAGAAGCCAGGGGAGGTGGCGGACCGGCGGAGTTCCTGGAACACGGCACGTCTCGCGAGACCGTGCCGAATTACCCGACTGAGATACTCGGGGTCTCGGCGTTTGACGTCCTCGACGTTGTCGGCAACATCTGTCGGAAGCTCGAGCACGAGCTCGACAGGCCGGGAATCGTGCATGACTGACGGACCTTCCCCCAAAAGTCGCTAATTGCCGCAAGGCGGAGTTGAGAATGGTCGGTGGGGACAGTCCTGGAGACGTGATCTCCGCTCCCCCGGGCCGACGGTTCCCACACTACGCTGGAGTCTGCTCGGCTGCAAGTCAGCAAACGGAGGACGATCCTGTTGACAGTCTCGTAACTCACTGTAAATAGAGACTATAACTTCTTGTGGAAAACTCTCTCCTGACTGTGGATTCCCTGTGAACATATGCGCGTGGATATCGCTGTCCCCCGAGGAATACCGCGACAGATCGAACAGAAACGAATCTCTGGCCGAGCGGCCGACCTCAGGCAACGGAATTGATTTTTTCAAAAAAACGAACTCCGTTGCATCATGCCCTGCCGCGCCGGCTTCGGCCGCCGGGCACCCCGGTGCGTGAGGAACTGGAGCGCTGCCCGTACCGCCGTACGATTGTTCAGCGGCTCCACCCGTCGTTCGATCGGTCGTCTTCCGGGTACACCTGTCGCGGATCGAGCTTTGCGCCAGTCAGACCCTCTCCGGCAGGCAGTCTGTACACGAAGTCCGGGCCCAGATTCCACATGTCGACCGGCAGCCGGACCGTTTCCGTCCGGCCGTCCGCCCAGGTGAGTTCGAGCTCGACCGGCATGATCATCTTTCCGCCGCTCCGGATATGGATCCATGGCTGAGTGTTCGAATCTCCCGGCCACACGGATACGATGGAATTGTCGAGTCTCGACGCCGTGTGAATCCAACCGCGCCAGAACCAGTCGAGCGGTGTGCCCGCTGCATCTTCCATCGCTCGGAAGAAGTCGGCGGGACCCGGGTGCTTGAAGCTCCAGGCCTCGGTGTACTCCGCGAAGGCGCGATCGAACACCTCCGGTCCCAGCACTTCGGTACGGAGCAGGTGGAGCATCAGGGTTGGTTTGAAGTACGCGGCCCAGTACAGGTCCTGCTGCTGAGTCGGTGGGAGGGCCATCGGCAGCTCCCGGCCCGGCTCGGAGTGTGCCGCCCACTCCTCCAGCGGCTGCTTCGAGATCCAGTCGGCGTATGTTTCTCCCTCGAAGTACTCCTCCACTGAGCCGATGTCGATGAACGTGTTGAATCCCTCGTCCATCCACGGGTGGAGGCGCTCGTTGGAACCGACCAGCATCGGGTACCACTCGTGTCCGAATTCGTGGGTCAGCACCCAGTACAGCGCCTCTCGGTCCCCCGGGTCGGGAACGAAGGTGAGCATCGGGTACTCCATCCCCTCGTTCGGGCCCTCGACCGTCGTGGCGTGCGGCCACGGATACATCGCGAGGCGCTCGGAGAAGTGCTTGATCGTGACCCACGACATGCGGTTCGCTTCTTCCCACGACTCGGCCTCGGGCCGATAGAAGGTCTGGATCCGGATCCCGTTCCAGTCGCTCGCATCCCACCTGAAATCCGGGGCCATGGCGAAGGCGAAGTCCCTCACATTCTCCGCCGAGAACTGCCAGGTCTTCGTGCCCGGCGTGACCCGCTCCCGGTTCTCGAGGGCCTCCTGCTTGTTGATCACGGCCACCGCGTCGGATGATTCGTCGGAACTGGCCAGGCGCTCGCGCTGGTCGGAGGTGAGGACGTCACGTTCATTGTCGAGGGATCCGGTGGCCGTGACCACATAGCCCGCGGGCACCGTCAACTCGACCTCGAAGTCGCCGTATTCCTGGTAAAACTCTCCGGCTCCGAGAAATGGCTCGACGTTCCAGCCGTTCAAGTCGTCGAACACGGCTACGCGCGGATACCACTGCGCGACCTGGTACAGCGTTCCGTCCCTGCCCATGCGGCCGTAGCCGTCGTCCGGCAGGGGCCAGGTCCACGCGGTCTCGATCTCGATCTGGTCATCCGGCCGGAGTGGCTCGGGCAGCTCGACCCTCAGCAGGGTGCCGTTCTCCGTCTTTGCCAGATCCCGGCCGTCGGCGGCGACCCGGGACACGGTCATCCCGGCTCCACCGTAGCAGGAAAAATCGAACTCCGCGTCCCCGAACTGGAGCGGCGGCTGGTTCAATTTGACCGCTATCCCCTCCGGATCGCACAGGTTCGCGTCGATCTTGAGCCACAGGTAGTTCAGCGTCTCCGGAGAGCGATTGTGATAGGTGATCGTTCCCGAGCCCTCGAGCGTCGGTCCGGCCGTGTCCACGGTCGCCCGCATCCGGTAGTCGACTTTCTGCTGCCAGTAGTCCGGGCCCGGCGCGCCGGAGCCCGTCCGCAACCGATTAGCGGCGGGAAGATCGAGTGGCCGGAAGGGCGAGTCCTCTGTCCAGCCGGTCGTCTGCGGCGGGTCGGCTCTGGCGGCGGTCTGCTGGGCGACCCCGCTGGACGGAAGGCCGGCGATCAGTGCGACTAGAAGTGGGGACGCGGTCCTAAGCATCGGGTCCTCCCGGGGGTCCGTCGGCATCGACGAGCCGATCGGGCCGGGAATGCCGGCCCGCGGAATGTACGATCGCAATAGACGTCTCTTACATCAGTGCATCAAGTGTCGGCGTGGCCGCCGGATTGCCGCTGCGCGCCCCGGTCCCGTAAGGTGCTCCGCCTGCCGTTGCACTCACGAGAGGAGACCGGATGCCGGGAGGGTCGAAGCAGCCCTGGAAGGTAATTGCGATCGCCGCGATCCTGATCGGGCTCGCGGTCGCGTTTACCGGGCGCTTCCCGTCGCACGGAGATCACTACGGAATCTGGTCGATCGTCCCGCCGGTCGTCGCCCTGGTCCTGGCGTTCGCGCTGCGTGAAGTGATCGCGGCTCTGTTCATCGGGATCGTGATCGGCGGCGTGATCAGCGGTCGTCCGAACATCGTGCAGGAATTCCTCATCCCCTCGATCGGCAGCTCTTCCTACGCGCTCATCCTGCTCGTGTACCTGTGGTCGTTGGGCGGACTCATCGGCTTGTGGACCCGGACCGGGGGAGCGCTCCGTTTCGCCGAGTGGGCTGCCGCCCGGGTAGTCCACGGGCCCCGCTCCGCCAAGTTCTTTGCCTGGGTGATGGGGCTGGTGTTCCACCAGGGAGGGACGATCAGCACCGTCCTCACCGGCGCGACCGTCCGGCCGATTTCCGACCGCTACCGCGTGGCGCACGAAGAGCTGGCGTACATGGTCGACTCGACGGCATCGCCGGCGGCGACGGTCATCCCGTTCAACGTGTGGCCGATTTACGTGGGTGGCCTGGTGGCCGGCACGATCCCGCTGATTCCAGACGAGCAGGCCGGGATCGCGTTCTTCTTCCGGGCGATTCCGTTCAACTTTTATGCGATCTTCGCGGTGCTGTTTACCCTCCTGTTCGCCTGGGACCGCCTTCCGTGGCTGCCGGGACGCCGGATGCTTGCTGCTGTGCGCCGGGCCCGGGAAACGGGCGAGCTTGATCGTCCCGGCTCGAGCCCACTCACCTCGGTCGAGCTGACCGAGCTGCGCCTGCCTGATGACTACGATCCGTCGCTTTGGGATTTCTTCGTCCCGATCGGTACCCTGCTTGGAGTTGCGGTGCTGCCGTTCCTGTGGACGTTCTTCATCCAGGGAAACCGCAGCTCGCCGTCGCTGCCGATCGCCGAAGCGTTCGTCCTCGCTGTGCTGGCCGGGATTCTGACGGCGCTCGTGCGCGGCATGAACTGGCGGGATGTGATCGAGGGATTCGTCTCGGGCTGCAAGGGTGTGACGATCGGCGCGATCGTTCTCGCGCTCGCTGTCACCCTGAAGTCGGTCGCCGATGCGGTAGGAACCGCCGCCTACGTTGTGGAGACCGTCGGGGCGTGGATCCCGCCGCTGGCACTCCCGGCCGCGCTGCTCGGCGTAACGATGTTCGTCGCGTTCTCTACCGGCACCTCGTGGGGCACGTACGCGGTCCTGTTTCCGGTCGCGATCCCGCTTGCCTGGAGCGTCCATTCGGACCCGGGGTTCCTGACCCTGTGTTTCGCCGCGGTGACTGGCGGGAGCGTGTTCGGTGACCAGTGCTCTCCGATCTCGGACACGACGATCCTGTCATCTCTCGCTACCGGCTGTGACCTGATGGACCACGTGCTGACGCAGCTTCCAATGGCGCTTGGAGCTGCGGGAATCGCTGCTGCGTTGTACACGCTCCTGGCCGCAGGCATGCTCTGAGGGCCTGTCATGCTCTTAGCAGGGACCTGTGAACGCCCAAACTGCACACCGTGGCGACGGCGTCCTGACTCGGCCCTCCCGTTCTCCGTGCCGTGACAGGACCGCTGATTCGTGGTACAATCGGGGCGGTCACGGGCGCCGGTCTCGAGGGGATTTGTGGGGCTCGTGCGAGCGCAGGATGGGACCCATCGCGGAGAACGGTTCTTGAGCGACAAACAGACGAAGTCAGTACTCATTCTGGGCGCCTCGAGTGGTTTCGGCGGAGCGGCGTCACTGGAATTCGCTCGCGCAGGTTACGACGTGTACGGCGTGCACCTCGATCGGCGGGCGGGCCTGAAGCGAGTCGAAGAGATCCAGGTCGAGATCGAAAAAGTCGGCCAGACATCCCGTTTCTTCAACATCAACGCGGCGAGCCCAGATAAGCGCAGCCAGGTGCTGGACGAGATCGCCGCAGAGGCTCCGGAGGATTCCGTCCGCGTGCTCATGCACTCGCTCGCGTTCGGAACCCTCAGGCCGTTCATCGCCGCGAGTCCGTCCAATCAGATGGGCCCGGAACAGATGGACATGACCCTCACCGTGATGGCGCACAGTCTCGTCTACTGGACCCAGGGCCTGGTCTCCCGCGGCCTGATGGGGAAGGGCGGTCGGGTGTATGCGATGACGAGTTCGGGAGGCGACCGCGCGATCCCATCCTACGGGGCCGTGTCCGCCGCGAAGGCATCGCTCGAGTCACATTGCAGGCAGCTCGCGCTGGAGATGGCGCCCCGGGGCATCACGGCAAACGCGATTCGCGCGGGCGTTACCGACACGCCGGCGCTGCGGAAGATTCCCGGCGCCGAGAGCATGATCGCAGAGGCCGAACGACTGAATCCCTATCACCGGCTCACCACGCCCGAAGACGTCGCCCGCTGCATCGTCGCTCTGGCCGATGAGCGGACGTACTGGATGACCGGGAACACGATCAGAGTCGATGGCGGCGAGGACTTCGTCGTCTCGATTCCGGCATGAACAAGGTGATTTCGCTGGCGGCGCGCCGAGCCGCGCGCCGCGGAATCGACGATGTCGTCAGGGGTCTCCTGCCCGAAACCGACCTGAGCCCCGAGGCGGAGCTCGGTCGGAGATTCGGTCTCGCCCTGACCGCCGGCGTGCTCGTTTTCGGTATCGGTCTCGCTCTCTACCTCGCCCTTACCGAAGACTGAAGCCCTGATCGCATGACCCGGTCCGAGACGGTCAGCGTATGCGGGGTTCAGACCGATCCTCGACTCGGTGACCACGAATTCAACGCCGATTCGATCTGCGGTCGGATGTCGGCCGCGGTGTCCGAGGGTGCCGAGCTGGTCGTGTTTCCCGAGGCGAGCCTGACCGGCTACGTATTCGACACGCGGGAGGAGGCCTTGGGAGGAGCGGTCGAGGCGGGATCGCCTCCGGTGCAGCGCGTTCGGGATGCCTGCCGGGACCTGGGCGTATGGACCGTGTTCGGCGCCATCGAACGGACGCCTGACCCCTCAGGGCCCGATCGCCTTTACAACACCGCATTCCTCTCCTCTCCGACCGGAGAGTTCCACCGGTATCGGAAGGTCCACACGCTCTGCCTCGGCGTCGATCGATTCACTACCCCCGGAGACGAGGGATTCCGGGTGTGGGAGCTTCCGTTCGGCCGCATCGGGCTCAACATCTGCTACGACGGTTCGTTTCCCGAAAGCGCGCGGGCCCTGAAGCTGCTGGGCGCGCAGTTGATCGTGCTTCCCACGAACTGGCCCAACCTGTTCCTGAAGACTGAGCAGACCCGGCTGCGGGCCCTCGAGAACCACGTGTACTACCTGGCGGTCAACCGGGTAGGAACCGAGCGGGGCGTCACGTTTCCCGGGGGCAGCGTTTCCGCTGGTCCGGGTGGAGAACTGCTGGCCGAGCTCGGCGCGGAGTCGATGAGCTTCATGGTCGAGATGGACCTTGCCTCGGCGGATGCGAACCGGGTCATCAAGGCCCCGGGGAGCTATGAATTCGATTATGTGGCCGATCGCAGGCCGGATGCGTACGCGCCGTTGCGAGAGATGGTGCTGGAAGGAGATCCGACGGGAAGTCGGAGAGCCGGGGAATAAGCGCCGGGCGGCGCTTCCCGGGCGGTCGAAAAAGTCCCGACCGGGTTCGAGTCAGACCAGGACTTGGTGGCAGTTCCTCATGTGCCCCCGCACTCTGCCCTCACCGAGAGGGGGGCATCTAAGAGGGGGGGCGACGACGTCCGGCCGATTCAGTCGTACCTCCTCCATGTCGCGCAACGGGGCCACCGCCGGCGGCGCGACTCTAACATCCGCTGAGACTTCCGGCAGATCCACCGACACCGGCTGCTCGACAGTGGGCGTGTCCCGCACCTCCACGATCTCCGCGTCCACCATCTGTACCGCGCTTCCCACGACCGACAGGGCCGCGAGCGTCCCCAGCATCCCAAGTACTTCCCGGATCTCCATCCGCCCAATCATCGTCCTGCCCTCCCATCGTCGTCCGGGTTCGTGAAGGTGCGGGTTCCACCCTCTCATTCGGTTGGACATCATTCGGCCCCGAACCGTTGGCTCACACTACGAGAGACCACCGACGGGAGTTTCGGATTCCATCCGGGAGAGGCCCGGACTCAGCCCGGGATCAGCGGAAGGAAACCTTCCCGATCCTGCCCTCCGGCCCGACGATCCAGCCCGCGTCCGGCGACACGAAGGCGAGGCCCCACCAGTCTCGATCGTCGAAACCGGACCACGTGGCGCCACCGTCGGCACTCCAGTCCGCCCCGCCGGGCCCCACGGCGACCGCGATCGGTGCGCCTATCTCCGGAACCCAGGCTCCGCCGTAAGCCGCACCGGCCATGCGCAGCGTTCCGCCCGCGGTCCAGTTGACGCCGCCGTCGGAAGACACGGCCACGTTCGCGGTATGCTCATCCGGCAGTGCGAGGTTTCCTCCGATGACCAGACCGTACCTCTCGTCGCGGAACGCGATCGAGGTGATCCCGGCTGCCTCGCCCGCGATCAGCGGAGTCTCCGAGGCGACCCAGGTCCACCCCCGGTCGTTCGAGCGGAGGACTCGCGCCGGATCGGAGTTTCCGGTGCCGATCCACGCGACGTTCTGTGCTCCGACGGCGAGGCAGGTGCCGCTCGCCGCGAACCCTCCTTCGCCTTCCTGCGCGGCGGGGAGTCGCCCGGCGCCTACCAGGGACCAGTGGTCTCCGCCGTCTGTCGTACGGAGAATCCGCAGCTCTCCGTCTACCGCGTCCCCGTAGACGAGCCCCCGCTGCGAGTCGAAAAACGACAGGCAGTCGTAGAACCCGTCGGGCTCTTCGTTCACCCACTGGATCTGCCAGTTCTCTCCGCCGTCATCCGTACGATAGATTCGCGACATGTCCGCCGGCCCTGCCGCGAGGAGCCACGCGACGTCCGCTGAGATCGCATGCACGTCCCGGAACTGGAGCGTGTCCGCGTCCGGGACCGTTCCGCCCGACCAGCTTGCCCCGCCGTCGAGCGTGCGCAGCCAAGTTCCGCCGTGGCCGCTCACCCACACGACGCTCTCGTTCACCGGGCTCACGGCCTGGAGCAGGACGTCGACTCCGCTGTGCTGGAGCTCGACGCGGGGTGTGAGCCAGGAATCCGGAACGGCGAGCGGGACCAGCCCATTCTCCGCGACGTCGCCCGCTCCGCTCCCGCCGCTGGCGCAGCCGGCGGTCAGGATGGCCGAGGAGAGGAGGATGGCAGTGATGGATGCACGAAGGGCCCGCCGACGCGGGCCCTCCGTTACGAATCGGGATGGCCGGCGCCGGGAAGCGCAGGCCTGGATCGGTGTGGCGATCAGAACTTGTCCGCCCACTTGCGAATCTCCTTGCCGAAGTCGTCGAGCGCCTTGAGCATCGGTGCCGGGCCGCCGATCGCACGCGCGAGATTGCCTGCCACGACATCCCAGTTCACGACGTTCCAGAACGCAGCCAGGTAGTCCGGGCGCCGGTTCTGGTACTTGAGATAGTAGGCGTGCTCCCACACGTCGACCCCGAGGACCGGCACGTAGCCATCCATCATGGGGCTGTCCTGGTTGGCAGTCGAGAACACCTCGAGCTCACCGAACGAGTTGAGGGCCAGCCAGCCCCAGCCCGAGCCGAACCGGGTGCCTGCCGCTGCAGTCAACTTCTCCTTGAATGCATCCAGCGAACCGAACGTGTCATCGATCAGATCGGCCAGCATTCCGTCGGGCGCATCCGGGCCACCTGGCGCGATGACCCTGAAAAACAGCTTGTGATTGACGTACCCGCCGCCGTTGTTGCGCACCGCGCCCTGTACCGACGTCGGAAGCGAGTCGAAGTGCCACAACAACTGCTCGACAGAGAATTTCTGCAGCTTCTCGTGCCCTTCCAGTGCGGCGTTCAGCTTGTTCGTGTAGCCGGCGAAGTGCTTCGAGTAGTGGATCTCCATCGTCTGCGCGTCGATGTGCGGCTCGAGCGCATCGTAGTCGTAGTCCAGCTCGGGAAGCGAGAACGGATAGCTCATATCGAACTCCTGTCTGGATGGCATGGTTCAGGGGACTTCGTGCGTATGCGATACGACGAGCGCCGGTCCAGGTTCCACCGGCCGGCCTCCGAGTGAACGAACCACGGGACACCCGCTGCCGTCAGGTACCCTGGGCGAGGAGGATCTCGAGGCGGCTCCACCCGTAGCCGTCGGGGAATCTCACCGACAGCGTCGTGCGTCCCGTCCCGGGATCACGATCTTCCACGGTCGCGGCACCGGTGTTTCCCGTCCCGGAGGGCGTCAGGCCCTCGACGCTTGCCACGCGTACAGGCTCTCCGATGAGACCGATCTCCGCTTCGCTGCCCGCAGGACCTTCGAGCCGAAGCCGCCAGCCGTCCTCCGAGGCACCGAAGTCGAGCACCCGCATGCCGCGACTCTCCTCTCCGGGCTGCGGGGCCGCCAGCGGGGAGACTACCTCGAGGCCGCCGTCCCACGTCACCTCCGCGACGCGCGCTGACTCCCCTGGCGGAAGAACGATCATCGCCATGCCGTCGTGCGTGCCCTCGACAGCGGTGACCTGGATGAGCGTTCCGTTCAACATGGCCCTGACATTCCGCGCTCCCGCCGGGATCGCGCAGGTCCACTCCAACTCGACAGAGCCGGAGCCGGCGACCTCGAGGCGGGCCGATCCCGCGCCCCGTTCCAGCTTCACGTCGAGCGACTCGCTTCCGACCGCCAGGTTTCGAATCTCGACCCGCTCCCACTGCGGAGGGAGCTGCGGTGAAAGCCGGGCCCGTACGGCCGACGCGTCGGGATCCCAGCCGAGCGTTCCGCGGATGAACATCGCCGGCAGGGCAGAGGAGGCGAAGAACTGGTGCGGCACGGTCTCGTCGAGCGGATTGTAGAACCGGCCCGACAGGAGTTCCGGGTGCCGGCCTAGCGCCCAGTCGAACGTGAGCCGTCGCATGGCGTCGACGAACGGGTACCCTGACCACGGGCGCCGGTAGCGGTACTGTCCGAGGCCCACGAAGCTGGTGACGAACGGCCATACCGTGCCTGAATTGTAATGCAGCGGATCGTACAGCGGGCTCGAACTCGAGAGCATCCGGGCTCCCCAGTCGGTCGCCAGGTCACCGGCCGCCAGCTTCTGCAGCGTCCCCTCCGCCCGGTCGGGAGCGAAGAGCCCGAACATCGCACCGACGGCCGCCCATGCGGTCAGATCCCGGCTCTTCCCGCCGTCCCGCAGGAGCGCGAAGGCGTGGTGACCGTCCTCGGGAAGCCAGTACGACTCGTCGATCGCCTGCCGCGCCCGCTTTCCGAGGCGCTCCGCCTCGGAGGCGATCGAGGCGTCGCCGATCGCCCCGGCCAGCTGTGCGGTTCCTTCGAGCGCCGCCGTACCGACCGCCGCCAGGTAGATGCCCTGGTGCAGGCCGGCACCGAGCTCGCCCACTTCGACCGCCGCGAGTCCGGCCGTCGTGTTCTCCAGCAGGCCGTCGCCGTCCGATTCGTTGGCCTGGAACCAGCTCCACGCCTTCTGATAGGCCGGCCAGATGTCACGGACGAACTGGTCGTCGCCGGTCGTCCGCCAGTACTGCCACACCGCGACCATCCACCACGGAGTGGTGTCCGCGTGGTAGTACGGGTACGGGTACTCATCGAACCATGGGATCGAAGCCGCAGCCTGCGAGATCTCGTGCGGCATCTTCCCATCCTCGCGCTGGTAGCGCGCGAGAAACTTCAGCTCCTCGGCCACGAGGTCGGTCTGTCCCGCTACGACCATCGCGGTCGAGGTCATCATGGCGTCACCGCCGAAGAACCAGCCGAATCCGGGCCGCAAACTCGAGCCCGACGGACCCCAGCCAGCGACGAAGCCGCACCCGAGGTCCGGGTTGCACACCCTCTGTTCCTCCAGGTTCACTGCGGTCCATGTGAAAGCCAGGTCGAGCGAATCGTCGGGCGTGTCGATCTGGACCATGCGGTCGAGCGTGGTCTCAGCCCACGCGTGGAGCCTGCCCGGGATGGCGGCGGCGTCCGACAGAATCCGGTCGTAGGCGGCGGTCGCGGAGTCGCGGCCGGCCGTGGAGCCGGCGATGACGATCGGGATCATCTCCCGCCCGGCACGGTCCGGGTCCACGGGGATAACGAAGGTCGCCGGCGCGTCGGCCAACCGGTGCGCCGGGTGGGCCGTGGCCTCTGCCGCCCACGGAGATCCTATCAGCGCATTCCGCTTCCGCAGGCTCTCGGACAGGATGAATGCCTTCCGCTGCTCGCTCCAGCCCAGGAACTGACCACCGAATCCGCCCGGCCACGCGAGCTGCAGGATAGGCTGGAATTCGACGATCACCTCCAGCGGCCGGGCCGAGTCCACCTCCAGTAGCACGAGCAGGCCCGGCTGGTCGCGCGGCACCATCACGTGCTGCCGGACGGAAAACGAGGCGTGCGAATAGACGATTGTCGCGCCCTCCGGCCTCACGCGTACGGTTCTCGCGATGCTCGATCCCGGGATCGGGTCACGGTACTCGGGGACTTTGAACGAGAGTATGAATTCCCGGGCCACCTTGAGCGGGTGGACCCAGATCTCCGCCTCTCCGGTCTCGCGTCCCAGCCAGGCCGCGCGCGGGGCCACCACTCCCAGGTACTCGCCAGGGCGAACGGGCCCGACGAGTTCAATTTCAGATGCCGGGATCGGTCGGCGTGGGATGGTGTCCGCGAACGGGACGGGAAACGCGACCGGTGTCGGCGAGTTTCCTCCCAGGAGCGCCAGGATGATGAGCGGAGCGGTGGTGTGCACTATGTCCTCCAGGGCGGCGACGGTCAGCTGTCTGTCGCGGCGGTCAGGTCCTGCTGGCGACGGTCAGCAACTGCTAGCTGCGCTCAGCTTCCGCTCGCGTCGATCGTGACGTCGATCCTCCGATTACGGGCCCTCCCCGCCGCCGTGTCGTTCGGGGCGATCGGCCGATTCTTGCCGTACCCGACCGCCGTGATCCGATCCGCGCTCATGGCGACGTTCGACAGCAGGTAGTCCCGCACGGCGATCGCCCGGCGCTGGCTCAGGGCCTGGTTGGCCGCGTCGTTGCCCACGTTGTCAGTGTGTCCCTCGACCGTGATCTCCGCGGCGGGGAATTCCCGTACGACCCGCTGCAGCTTGGTAAGGACATCGAAGTTCTCGGGTCCGAGCTCGGCCGATCCGGAGGGGAAGGACAGGGCCGTGAGACGAATTGTGACCCGGTCGTCAGTCGCGAGGATCTCCGCCTCCTCGGAATCGAACACGGCCCTTATTTCCCGGAGCTTCTGCTGCTTCCGCTCGCGCTCTCGAAGCTCTGCAGATGCTGTCGCCTCCCGCTGCTCGACGTCGGCCAGGCGGGCATCGAGCGTGTCCACCTGGGTAATGAGCCGATCGACCTCGGCCGACCGGGTGTCGAGATCGGAGCGGAGGTTGCTACGATCGGCCTGCAGGCTCAACGTCGCTGCCAAAGCCTGAGCGGCAACCGCGTCTGAGCCTTCCGCGAAGTGTGGGATGAATTCGAGCGCCGCGGCGAGCGCCGCCAACTGTGCCTCGTGGCGCAGCAGGACTTCCTCCGGGGTCACATTCCTGTCCGCGATGCTGTCCGCCAGCAGGGCCAGCCGATTGGCGTGCCGGTACTCCTCGGCCGCGGCTGTCGCGAGGACACGAGCCTGCTCGAGATCCTCTGGTTGATCCCGGAGTACGTTCTCGGCCTGTGCGAACAGCGTGTCCGCGAGTGCGAGAGTGATCGGCGCACGCTTCTCCGCATCGGCGTCCTTCGCCTCCGTGCGCAGCTCCGCGGCCGGACCCAGCACCTCCACGTGAATCGCCGACCGGTGCGCCTGTCGATACGCCTCTGCGGCCCGTACAGCCCGGTCCGGGGCGTCGTTTTCCTGCCGCTCGGCGCGGAGCCCGGCCTCCCGCAGTTCCTTTTCCGCCTCTTCCCACTGGTCGGCAGCGAAGTCGGGCGCCCTGGCCGCGGCCGCGAACGCACGAGCCTGTAACGGTTCCTCGAGGATGCGGCTCGTGCGCTCCGCCACGAGCTCGCCCTCCGCCAGCGCTGCGTGGGCCTCTTCGGCGCGCCGCTCGATCTCCCCGTCAGATCCGTCTTCCGCAGCCGCCGTGCGTCCCTGCTCGACCGCCTGCTCGGCCTGGTCGAAGCTGCGAGGCGCGAGGAAGTCCAGCTGCAGGGCGCGATCGCGCTCCAGGCGTTCGATCGCACTGTCCAGCCGGTCCCGGGCATCCTGCGCCCGCAGCGGAAGGGTCAGCGCTGGCGCGAACAGCAACAGCAGCGTGAGGGCTGCGGTGCATGCCGCGGGGAACAGTCGCGACGGCCTGCCGCGTCGCGAGCGACGGCGCAGTCCAGCACGGGAATCGGGATCGGAACGCATCGGTTCGCCTCTCGGCCGACGTTCGCCGTTTTTCAACCGCCCGCGGCGGCCTCCTCGATCCGGTCGATCAGCTCCCGGATCGTCGTGACCCCCCGGTCCGTCGCGTACCAGCGTCGGGTGTCCTTGTAGATCTCGCTCATCGGGCGCTCCCCGGCCCACTTCTCCCGGATCACCATCTCCTGGAGTTCTACGGGTCGCGGCCCCCACTGGCCTACCGAATCGCCCTTACCGTCGAGTACGATCGCGAGGGGAATCGACCGGCTCCCGTTCGTCAGGTAAAGGTCCATTAGGTCCAGGTTCTCGTCGCGCTTGAGAATCCGAAGCTCGAGCTGCGGGGCATCCGTCGCGATCCTCGCGAGGACCGGGACGGTGTTCGACGCGTCTCCGCACCAATCCTCGGACAATACGAGGATGCGCCAGGATCCCCCGATCCCACTCAGACGGTCGAGTTGTTCGGCCGGGCTGCGAGTGCGCTCCCACACGCCCTGCCACAGCTCTACATGTTCGTGGACTTCGTCATTCAGATACCGCTCCCACGGAATTCCGCGGGCCCAATCGCTCTCATGGTTCGCAACCGAGTCGCGCACCGACTGTATGGAAGACATGGTGGCCTCCGGGCCTCAGATCCTGTAGCATTACGGGCTCATGTCGCGGACCCGATACGCCGGAAGTTACAGGGCCTGCGGCTACGGGAAACCCCGCGGAGCGAGGACCGGTTCCCGCGCGGCGGCTGCGACCAGCCCGCCCGTGTCGGACGCCGTTGCTCCGGCGATCGATACCAGGCACAAACGGAGTTCAAAGCCATGCACCCGGATCCCCATGGAATGACTGTCGAAGGCGATCTTCGCCCACCGTTCCCGATCAACGAGCCCATCCTCTCGTACGTCGCCGGCTCACCCGAACGGG
>JBDGUZ010000002.1:0-44444 GCA_039585915.1 Gemmatimonadota bacterium | reverse complement strand
GACATAGATCGCATCCCCGTTGATACGCCGTCCGTCGTAGAACGGTCTCCCGTCGGCCAGCGAACTGTAGGCGGGGCCCACGTCCATGTTCTGCATGTAGATGCTGTTCATGTCTTTGCTATAGATGAACTCCAGCGTTCCCAGGATATCACCGGGCAGCCGCTGGTCGATCGCGATATTGGTCGTCCACATCTGCGGCCACTTGAAATCCGGGTCCATGGCCGCAACGCCGTTATAGGATTGCTGCAGGATGAAGCTGTCGTCGCCGCTACCGGGCCTCGGGCCGCTGGTGACTACCTTCTCGGCGTCCGGATAGATGTTGGGATTCAGGCTCGGGTTCGAGTACACGTTCCCGATCCACACGAATGGGAGGCGGCCGGTGAAAATACCGGTGCCGCCCCGCAGCTGCGTCGATCGATCTCCCGTAACGTCCCAATTGAACCCGATTCGCGGTGACCACAGAGGCGTGCTTCCGGCCAGCTTGCTCTGATCGACTTCGACCGTCTCGCCCTCGCCGTTGAGTGCCGTGAGGCTCCTGGAGTAAGGGTTATCCACAGGGTCGGTGAAATACATCGGGAAGTCGACGCGCAGACCGGCCGACAGCGTGAAGGTCGGGCTGATCGCGAACTGCTCCTGCACGTACAGTCCCAGCTGTCCGAGATTGAACTTCTCGCCCTTGTAATCGCCGGTGCCGATGTAGCTCCTGAAGTCAATCTGATCCGGATTGCTGGGGTCTGTCGCGGCAAAGAACTCTTCGAGGGAGTCGAACCTCCCCGGGGGGGCGAACCCGAACAACCCGTTCCGGAACAGGTTGAAGGAGTTGAAGAACCCGAAGTGCTCGAAGTTGGCGCCGAACGTCAGGCTGTGCCGCCCCGTGAAGTATGTGAAGTCGTTCGTGAGCTGCCACACGTCCGTGTCGAGGTTGTTCTCGATGGAAAATCCCTCGTGACCTACCGACGTGTACGTAACGCCGTCCTCGCCGATCTCGAGGGTCGGGAACGGCTCGCTGAACGCGTTGCGGAAATCACGGAACCGGTTGTAGCTCGCGAAGAACCGGTTGGCCCACTTGCCCTCGCCGGAACGCGCGTTCCACTCGAACGCGTACGAGTTGAGTTCGTTGTTGATCTGGTAGCCGGAGTTCTGAGCCGGCAGGCTGGCGGTGTTCGGCCCACGCCCCGAATTGTTGAGGCTGATGGCGAACGGGTGCGGTGGCAGGTCGCGTTCCGCGTCCAGCCGGCTGTAGCGGAACATCATGTTGTTGTTCGCGTTCAGGTTCCAGTCCAGCTTCAACAGCGCCTTGTTGCTGTTGGTCTCGTGGACGAAGCCCGAGTAGGGCCCCGTTTCGTAGTTGTATTCCGTGGCCAGGCGCTCCGAGATCGCGTCCAGAGTCGCCTGATCGGGCCGCGATTCACCGGGCCCGGGAATGCCGCCCGTGGAGGGAACGAAGTCCGAGCCCGGGTCATCCCGCTGCGTGAACTCGCCACTGAAGAAGAAGAACAACTTGTCCCGCAGAATCGGCCCGCCCACTGTGATACCGTACTGGCCGTAGCTGAGGTCGGGGTTCGCCACCACTTCGTTTCCGTCCACCTTGTTTCCGACCAGGTTCTGGTCTCGGTAGAACGCGAAGCCAGAGAACTTGAACTCGTTGGTTCCGCTCTTCGTGACTGTGTTGATGTTGGCTCCCGTGAATCCGCTTTGCCTGACGTCGAATGGTGCCACGGAGACTACGACCTGCTCCACCGCGTCGAACGGAATCGGTTCGGACGCCGTCTGACCGCCCGGCGCCGGGTCGTCGAGGCCGAACGAATTGTTGAAGTAGGAGCCATCCAGCGTGATGTTGTTATAGAGCCAGTTCCGGCCTCCGAAGCTGAAATTGCCGTCGTTGCGTGGATCGGTGCGAGTCAGGTCGCGCGTGCTCCGCCGGACCGACGGGAGGGCCACGACGGCCTCGTTGGGAATGACGGTCGCTGCGCCTGTTCGGTCGCTGTTCAGAACCAGGTCCCGCGTCGCCTCTACCGTGAGCGCATCCAGCACGATGGCCGTTTCCGTCAGTGCGAAGCTGAGCCGCGCGTTCTGGCCAAGGGCGACCTGGATGTTCTGCTGGATTTCCTGCTGGTGACCGAGAATGGTAGCCGTTACGGTGTAAGGGCCGCCGACGCGCATGCCACCAATTGAGAATACCCCGCCCGAACGCGTGGTCGTCTGGTAGGTGGTTCCGCTGGGATCGTGCCGCGCGGTGACAGTGACACCGACCAGTGGCAGGGCGTCGGCATTTGTCACCACACCGTTGACACCGCCTGAGGTCACGCCCTGCGCTTGCAGGGTTCCAGTGGAAGCGAGGAGAAGCGCTGCCAATACAGCCAGCAGGCTGGACCCCGAATGGACGTGTAGCCGACGCCTCATAGCGGCCTCCTGAATTGGGGTGGGATGTGTGGTCTGGTCCTGGTACAGTCGTCCTTCCCGAGGGCAAGAAACGTGACACGGAGCGGTCTATTCGAGCCGCGTCACGGCATGAAGAATCGGGCGGGGGCAAGCCGTAATGAACCGGTCCCTTGAGTGACCAGGCCGACGCCTGGTCTGGTGCGCAGCCACACCGGACTTGCGTCGAACGCCTGCCTTGACCGCACCGATCGGGACGATCTAAATGGAGAATAACACCGACCCCCGGGGAGGCCAACCCCCCCCGCGGGCGGGACTCAGGCCGGCGACGAAGCTCCGGAGCCGGCGGCCTCCGATTCGCGTGCCAGTCGGAGCACATCGTCCCAGTCTACATCTCGGAAGTTATGCATCGGACAGAATTTAGGGCCACACATGGCGCAGAACTCGGCGGTCTTGAAGTACTCGTCCGGCAGTGACTCGTCGTGATAGGCCCGTGCCGTCGCCGGGTCGATCGACAGCCCGAATTGACTCTCCCAGTCGAAGTCGAACCGGGCACGGGAGAGAGCGTCGTCGCGGTCGCGCGCGCCCCGGCGTCCGCGTCAGTTCTTCGGATCGTGTGTGCGGCTCAGATTATGGCTATGGACCGTCAGACTTCAGCAGACGGTCCTGGAAGTCCACGGCGTCGGAGATCCGATTGACTTCCGAATCGATGCCCGACACCTGCTGCTCGAGCAGGGCGATGCGCTCCTTCATGATATTTAACTCGGCCGGCGGTGTGCCCGAGCGCGATATCGCGATCGCCTCCGCGATCGGTTTGATCGCAAACCTGAGCGCAATCAGGCTGACCGGCACGAGCACGGTAAGGGATCCCATGACGATCCCCACCAGCGGAATGACATCAATCGGCTCTACCTGCATCTGAGAATCAGCTTCCTTCCGACTCGCGGAGTCGCTCGAGGCTCTGCTTCATGTCATCGGCAGGCACGTCGCACATCGGACACATTGAGCCCGTGCACGACTCACCCATCTCCAGGCAGATGACTTCGTCTTCCTTCTCCCCGGTGGTGGGGTTCGTGCGAGCGCCCCGATTCACGACGACCTCGACCTGGCGGTCGCACGCGGAGCAGTAGGCGAGGTGCTTGTCCATCAGCTCTCCTTCCCGGCAGACATCCCCGGCAGCGAATCGTTGGCGCGCGGCATTGCGTCGCACGAAGCCGGGTCGGACGAACAGGATCCGCCGCAGTCTCCACCGCACCCCCGGTGCGAGCCGGGCCGGAAGATCCCGAACGCCACGAACAGCGCGGCGAGTCCCAGTATGCCCAGGGCGGTCTCCAAGGTCCAGTCGCCTCCTGCGGGCTCAGGTACTGAACAACCCCGCGAACCCCATGAACGCGAGGGAAAGACTGCCGGCGATAATCAGGACGAGGCCCATGTTTCGAGCCACCGCCGGAATGCTGGACAGCTCCGAGGTCTCTCGGATCGAAGCCATCAACACGAGGGCGAGCGTGAGGCCGAGCCCCGCGCCGATCGCGAATGACAGCCCCTCGAGGAAGTCGTACCCGCGGTTCGTCTGAAAGATGGCGAATCCGAGGATCGCGCAGTTCGTCGTGATCAGTGGAAGGAAGATCCCGAGCTCCCTGAACAGGGTCGGGCTGATCTTCTTGATCGCCATCTCCACGATCTGCACCAGCGAGGCGATCACGACGATGAACGAGATGACTCGCAGGTATGGGGCATGGGGCAGGACATACGTATTCAGCACCCACGCGCATATCGATGTGATCACCAGCACGAAGATGTTGGCGAGTCCCATCCGCAGCGCCGTTTCGACCCGGGCGGACACGCCCATGAACGGACAGAGACCGAGGAACAGGCTCAGCGTGAAGTTGCTGATCAGCATCGCCGAGATCAGGATCCAGAACAACTCGCCCATTACGCCGCCTCCTCCCTGGAAGGAGTCGCGACGCCGTGAGGCCACTGGCGAACCCGGATCGTCTCTGACTTCCGCTCCTCCCACCAGCCGAAGGCGAGCAGGATGAACCCGAGCGTGAGGAATCCGCCCGGCGGAAGAATGAAGATCACCCAGGGCTCGAACCCATCTCCGAACAGGCTGACGCCGAGGATCGAGCCGTTGCCGAGAATCTCCCGGAACGTGCCCATCATCAGCAACGCGATCATGAATCCGGTGCCGGTGCCGACCGCGTCGAGCAGCGACCTGCCGATTGGCCGCCTGGAGGCGAACGCCTCCTGCCGGCCCAGGATCATGCAGTTCACGACGATCAATGCGATGAACGCCCCGAGTTCCTTGTGAATCAGCGGTACCACGGCAGCCAGCACGAGGTCGGCGATCGTCACGAACGTGGCGATGATCAGGATGTAGGCGGAAATCCGGACTTCGTGCGGGATCACCTTCTTGAACGTTGAGACGAGCAGGCTCGATCCGACCAGCACGAAGAAGGTCGCGATTCCCATTGCGAGGGAGTTCGCCACGGTATTCGTCACGGCCAGCGCCGGGCACAGGCCCAGGAGTTGGACGAGCACCGGGTTTTCCTTCCAGATCCCACGGATCAAGTCCTGTTGCGGCGTTGTCGCTTTCATGATCCGTCCTTGCGCGTGGCGAGCGCCTCGCTCGCGGCAGCCGCCGTTGAGGCGGTCGCTGCCACGTTGGCGGCTCCGAGCACCGGATCGAGCGCCTCGATCCGGTGGTTGATGATCCCGATCACCGTGCGTGACGAAATCGTCGCGCCGGTGATCATGTCCACCTCGTTCTCGCTTCCGCTTCCGCGCCCTATCTTCACGCCCTCGAGCGGCGCGGCGGCCTGCCGGAATCCTGCCACGAACGTCGTGTCCTTGAAAATCTTGTCACCCAGGCCGGGTGTCTCCTTACTCTCGAGGACTTTCATGGCGAGCACGCGGTCGGCGTCGGGGTCGTAGCCGAAAATGACCAGTATGTAGTCCTGAAAGCCCGGCTCCTGGCCCGTGATCGCGTAGCCGATCGGCTGCCCTTCCGCGTCGAGACCGAGGTGGACCTTCTCCGCCGTGATCGTGTCAGCCCCGGCGGCCGGAGTCTCGGACAGCGCTCCGTCGACTACGTAATAGGTCCGGACGGTCTCGGGACTGTCCAGGACTACCTGAATCGCCTCGCGCAGGACCTTCGCCCTGTACGCCTGGATCCGAGGGTTCGCCCAGCCGAACACCAGCACGATCACCAGGCCCGCCAGGCCGCCGGCCGTGGCCAGCGTAGTGATCAGGCGAGCGGAAGATGTTGCCGGTCGTTCCGGAGCCTGCGGCGGTCCATCCGGCGGCCCGCCCGAGGGTCCGTCCGGCATCTGCTCCGTTCCCGTGCTGTCAGTGACCTGAGGAAGCTCCTTCACGCTGCCGCCTCCTCTCTCTTCCGTTCGTGTCCGAACACGCGAGGCTGAGTGGCGCGATTGATGAACGGAACCAGCGCGTTCATGAGCAGGATCGCGTACATTACGCCCTCTGGCAGGCCTCCCCACACCCGGATCAGCACGACGAGAAGGCCGATCCCGATTCCGAAAATCCATGCCCCACGCGGCGTGACGGGCGATGTGACCAGGTCGGTCGCCATGTACACCGCGCCCAGCATCAGCCCGCCGGAGAACAGCATGAACATCGGACTGGGGAACCGCGAGCCGTCGATCAGGAACAGCAGACCCGAGAACGCTGCGACAGTAAGCAGGATCGAGGCCGGGATCCGCCAGTCGAGGTACTTCTTCACGGCCAGGAAAACTCCGAGGGCGAGAATCAGCAACGCCGACGTCTCACCGAGAGAGCCACCCGTGCGTCCGATCAGCAGGTCCAGAACTTCGGTTCCGGTACCTTCGAACTTCCAGGCCCCGAGTGGGGTGGCGGCTGTCACGAGGTCCGCCGTATTCGGCGACATCAGGGGCAGGGCGAAATTGTCGCCCCGCAGAGCCCACCGGGAAGCCTGCTCCGCCGGCCAGGTCGTGATCGCGATCGGGAATGCAGCCTGCAGGAACGCCCGTCCGAGCAGTGCCGGGTTGAATACGTTTTGCCCGAGACCGCCGAATATCAGCTTCCCGAATCCGATTCCGAACGCTCCTCCGACGAACGCCATCCACATCGGGAATCCAGGGGGGAGGATCAAACCGAGGAGGATGCCCGTGATCGCCGCGGATCCATCCCCGAGGGCTCCGCGGCGTCCGAATATCCGTTCCGTAATCACCGCACCGGCGGTCGCCGCTCCGATCACCAGCAGCGCGCTCGGCCCGAACCAGTACACGGCTGCCGCCACGAGCGGGATCAACGTGATCGTCACCGTCCACATGATGCGCGGCGTGGAATGGGGCGAATGAACGTGCGGGGAAGCGGCAATCCGCAGGAGGGTCTCTTCCTCCCGCGAGGAGTCGGAACCCGGGGCCGGGCCGCTCACGCCGCCGCCTCCTTCGTCTTCTGGCGTCGCAGCATGTTCTTGCCCAACGCGAACATCTGCGACAGCGGAATGTGCGACGGGCAGACGTAGGAGCAGGAGCCGCACAGCATGCAGTCCATCAGGTGCGAATCCTCCATCTCCTCGAACCGCCCGGCCTGGGCCAGCGATCCGAGCAGCGCGGGGTTGAGGAACACCGGGCAGGATTCGAGGCAGCGGCCGCAGTGGATGCAGGGGTGCACGGTCGGCGGCCGGGCCTCGGCCTCCGTCAGCACCACGACGCCCGTGGTCCCTTTGATCAACGGTGTCTCGAGGTCAGGCGTTGCCGCCCCCATCATCGGGCCGCCGAAGATGATCTGCGACGCGTCGTCCGTCAGGCCGTCACAGAACTCGAGCACGTCGCGCAGCTTCGCTCCTACCGGAACCAGGAGGTTCGACGGTCGCCGGACTCCCGGACCGGTGACGGTCACGACCCTCTCGATCAGCGGCTGCCCCGTGTCGAAGATCTCGGCGATGCAGGCGATCGATCCCACGTTCTGCACTACCACGCCGACGTTCATCGGGAGCTTTCCCGAAGGCACTTCGCGTCCGGTGACGACGTCGATCAGCATTTTCTCAGCGCCCTGCGGGTACTTCACCGTCAGGGGGAGAACCGTGACGTCGAGGTCGTCGGGCAGCGTGGCTCGAAGACGCTCGATCGCGTCGGGCTTGTTCTTCTCGACCCCGATGATCGTCCGCTCAACCCCGAGCGCTTTCATCATGATCCGGATTCCGAACTGCACCCGCTCCGAAAACTCCACCATCGTGCGGTGGTCCGTCGTCAGGTACGGCTCGCACTCGGCCCCGTTGACGATCAGCGTATGGACTTGCATGTCCTTCGGCGGCAGGAGCTTGACGTGCGTCGGGAAGGCGGCGCCGCCGAGACCCACGACGCCCGCTTTCTGCACTTCCTTCACGACCTGGTCCGGCTCGAGGCCTTCCCATTGGGCCACGATCCGGGGGCGTGGAACCTGGGGAGACCACCGGTCGACCTCGATCACGACGCTTTCCGCCATGCTGCCGTCGGGGTGCGGCCACAAAGTGACGTCCCTGACCGTTCCGGCGGCCGACGTATGAATCGGGACCGAAATGAAGCCGTCGGCTTCCCCTACCTTGTCAGCCCGCTCGACGCGGTCTCCCCGTTTGACGAGCGGAATCGCCGGACGTCCCGCGTGCTGACGCAGCGGCAGGACGATCTCATCCGGGAACGGCATCCGCCGGATCTTGATCGACTCGGTATATGACTTCCGTTCCGGCGGGTGCACTCCGTGCCGGAACGTATCGGAGCGGAACAGGTCGCTGAGCATCGTCTCCCCGTCAGCGGTGGCCGTGAGTCACGCTGGCATCAGTTGAACGGCGCCGCGCGCTCGATCCACTTCTCCAGGTTCTTCTCCTTCGGATTGAGCGGAGTGCCCGGGTGAATGATCTCCGCGGTGCACTTCTCTGCGGCCTGGACGATCTCCGCGAAACTCCCGGCTTTCGAGTCCTTGATGTACGCCTGCTTGGCGTCGTTGTATGCGAACATCTTCTTGTTGATGTTGATGCACTCGTCGCACGAGGTGCAGCGCGCGGTCTCGATGTACGGCTCCATGACGAAATCGTCATCGTCTTCCGCACCTTCCTCGACGGCCGGCTCGGCGGCTGTCTCGGGTCCGACCGCGGCTTCCACCACATCGGAAACCGGCTGCGCCACAACCGGCGCCGGAGTCGCAGCGGGTGCTGTCGCGGCGCCGTCACCGATCATGCTCGCGGCCCCGGCGATCGAATCAGCGGTCACCGGTTGGAGCCCGGGCTCAACGCGCGCCCGGCCGAGCAGCTCGGACACGGTCAGCTTGCCGTTCCCGGAGCGCAGGAGCCCCTCGGCAAGACGCCGCGCCACCAGAGGCGGAACGCTCGTCTTCAGCTCGTTGATCGTTTGCTCGTAATCCGCCCGGAGCTCGGCGACTCGCGCCTCGAATTCCTCCTCCATCTCGGAAGCGATCGACTCTCTCACCGATGCCGGAACCTGCAATCCGGCCAGCTCCTTGAGCTGCGCCCAGAACAGGAGCCGGTCCTCGGCCAAGGTCACGATCTCCAGAGAGGCCGCCAGACGGTTGAGCTTCCGGCCTTCATTGATCGTCCAGACGAACGGTGTCTTCCCGACCCGCGCTTCTTCGGACATCGCCACGAACTCGTGGAACAGGACCTGCGCGTCATCGTCCCAGTCGTCCCGCCGGATCGTGCGGAAGTGCTTCTTGAACCGGCCCTCCGTCGCGGCCCAGTCCGCCGTAGTGACTGGAAGTTCGAGCGTCTGCTCAGCTCCCTCGTCGTCGAGGTACTCCAGGTCGTAGGTCGGCCAGTTGTCTTCGAGTGACGGATTGCCGGACAGGTCCAGGCAGTCGGCGATCGTCGGGCCCTGATCCGGATCGTAGATGAGGAACGGGAACGCCCGGCTCTCGAGCGCGAAGCGGGCGGCATTGGGGGCCATTTCGTCAGCGAGCCCGTGCTCCACCGGACACGGCGTGTAGATGTTGAATACGGTCGGCCGGGGCGTCTGCAGTCCGCGGATCACTCCACCGATCATGTGCGACGCCGACGCCTGAGACGACTGCAGGACGAAAGCGCCGCGGTGCGCGATCGCGATCAGCGACAGCTCTTTGCGAACCTCCTCCTTGCCGTGCTGGGCCTTTCCGTACGCGGCCATGTCCGAGACCTGGCCGGTGAATCCACTCGTGCACGCCTGTCCGCCCGTATTCGAGTAGACCTGGGTGTCGAGCACGATGACGCGGATCGGCTTTCCGGACGCAAGCAGGCGGGAGAGATTCTGGAAGCCGATGTCTAGCATCGCGCCATCGCCGCCGATCGCTGTGATCGGCGGACAGAGATCGAATTCGGTGTCGGTGAACTCCTGCCAGTCCAGCACGGCGAGTTCCGGCTCGTGCGTGACCGCGTCGTACTCATCAGATGCCAGCAATCGGGCCCGGCGCACGTGACGGAATCCGTCCGCCATCTTCCGCATGTGGCCCTCGAAGAGCCCGACTGCCACAGACGGGGCGTCCTGGAACAGATGGTTGACCCACGGATACGGATACGCGTTATACGGGTACGTCGAGGCCCACACCGAAGAACAACCCGTACTGTTGCTGATCCCGAGGTTCGCTCGTCCCTTGCCTCCCGGACCTTCGACGTAGCGCCACCGGAGGTCCTCCAGCGCATTCTTCGCCGCTACCAGTCCCCCGAGTTTTTCGCGCTTCGCCTGGTCGAGCGGGACGGGCGCTTCGCCCTCGGCCGCGGCGGCCAGATCGAGATCCGCATCGGCCGACAGGAGTTCTCGGGCTTTGCGGTCGAGAGCGCCTATCAGCTCGTCGAGCTCACCGACGAACGCCTCCACGCGCGGCTGCATGAGCGACTCGACGGCCGACACGATCAGGTGCACGGCGGTCTTCTCCCCGCACCCCATGCAGGCGCCGTCGCCACCCGCCATCGTCCGGTAGTTTTCCTTCTTGAGCAGCAGGGACGGGAGAACCCCGATCCCTTCTTCGATGCTCCGAATGTTGATGAACCGGTCGGCGGTGTCTGGCAGGTTTTCCCACGTGACCCAGTTACGGCGCAGCTGGTCGAGCAGATCGTCGGTCTGGTGGGCGGTGACCAGGGCCCCATCCGCGCACACGTCCACGCAGATGTTGCAGCCCTTGCAGGCCTCGGGGTTCACGGTAATCGAGAGCAGACCCCCGGCGCCTTTCTCCTTGCCTTCCGGTACATCGAAGAACGGGACGGTCTTTGCGAGCGGAAAGTCGGCCAGAACCGAGTACACGGCCGAGAACTCCTCGTCCAGCGCCTTCTTGCGTTCCGCATCCCACGGCAGCTTCTCGGCCATGTTCTTGTAGGCCGTGGAGACCGTCTCGCCGAACGTCGTGAAGGGAACTGCCTTCAGTACTTTTCGCGCCTCGCGGGCGAGATTGCCCGACACCGATTGAATGCGATCGAGCGACTCTCCGTTCTGGGCTGTACGGATAGCCGTGGTGATCACGTCTTCGACCGAGTTCACGACGCCTGGAATCGCTGCATCGGGGCACTGCGTCCAGCACTGCGAGCAGCCCGTGCACTTCGAGGCAACAAAATCCGGCACTTCGAACCGGATGTCCGACATGTCTCGCACCGTGCTCGTAGCGGCCGGGATCGCGCTGATCGCGGCGAACGGATCGGCGATCACATCCTGGTCGATTCCGCACAGCGAGCACACCTGCTCCCAGAACCGGCCCTGGTTCCCGATCCCGGGCATCTGGTTCGGGTTGTCCAGCAGGGTCGGAATCGTACCTACGGCCGCTTCGGCCATCACTTCGCTGCCGACGACCGCCTCATCCGGAACCTCGACTTCGAACAGCTCGTCGAACCCTCGGCGGATCACGCGGACGTTGTCTTCGACGACCCGTTCGCCGAGATGGCCGAACTTCTTCTCGATCTGTGCCCGGATTCCAGCGAACAGCGCTTCCTCGTCGAGCCCCTCGCGCTCCATCACGGGAGACACCCGGAAGAACGCGCCAAGAAACGCCGTGCCCTGCATCCGGTATCTGAGTTCCGCGTCGGACGCCTCCTCGGACGCGATCTTGAACGCGTCGAGGGCAAATACCTTGATGTCGTTCTCCCGGATCATCTGGCGCGCGGCCGGCGGGAAGGAAGCCCACAGCTCCTCGGCGCTCCGCTCGCTCTGGATCACGAACACGCCACCCGGCTCCATTCCCGCGAGCGGGCTCGAATTTCGGAACACATTCGGATCCGGAGACAGAACGATGTCGACGTTCTTCAACTCGCCGTTCAGACGGACCGGCTCGGGAGACAGAATTCCGTAGAACGTCGTGGGCTGTCCCTTCTTCTCGGAGCCGTACTTGGGATTGGCCTTGACGTGGTAGCCGGCCAGTTCGTGCGACGTGAGCACGATGTTCTTGCCCATCGTGATCGCGCCCCAGCCACCGACGGAATGGATGCGGATCGCGATGGAGTTCTTCGGGAGAAGGTTGAGGTTCTGCTCCGGAACGGCCGCCCCTCCGGCGAGGTCAGGGTAGGCTTCGAGCAGCTTCTCCTGCCAGATCTCGAGCTTCGGCAGGTGCGTGCCCTCGCGCACGAAATCGATGCCGAGGTAGTAGAACCGACGGCCTTCCCCGTCCGGCAGCATGTTGTCGATCGACAACACCAGATCCGCGGGCTGGAGGTCACGGCTCCCGAAGCCAAATCCGGCCGAGTAGAACTCGGGCACGTCGTTGGCGCGGATCGCAGGAATGTCGGGGTGCGGGGCACGCCCGCCGTTGGCCCGGCCATTCTCGACGGCCTTCGCCATTGCCGCCCGGACCTCCTTGAGCAGCGGATTGTCAACGGCCAGGGGCTGATCCGTGCGCTCGAGCACGGTCACGCCCTTCTTGCCGCGCAGCAGTTCGGCGATCCGATCGGTGGGGAAGGGACGAAACATCGTCACGTCCAGCACCCCGACCTTGAGTCCCCGCTCGTCCCGCAGGAAGTCGGCTACTGCCTCGGCGTTTGACACGACCGAGCCCTGCCCGGCAAGCACCCACTCGGCGTCATCCAGGCGGTAGCCGGTCGCTCGTTCGTATTTCCGACCGGTGAGTTTCTCGTACTCCCGCATCGCCTGGTCCGTCAGGGCCTCGACGTGATCGAAGTAAAATGGGCGCTGCGCCGCCACGCCCTGCATGTAGCTGTCCTGGTTCTGCACGGAACCGAGCAGGGCCGGATAGTCGAGATCGAACATCTCGGGAATCCGCCGCCGGGTGTCGCCGAACGTCAGGACCTGGGCCGGAGTCGGCGAATCGATGATATCGGCCGGGTCACCGAGATACTCGCGGATCAGCTCCCGTTCCGGCAGCCGCAGCGTCTCGATCACGTGGCTCGTGAGAAACCCGTCCTGCGCCACCAGCCCCGGATTCAGCGCGAGTTCGGCGATCCGGTGCGCAATCAGGTTGAGGTCGGCGATCCCCTGCACGTCCTTGGCGAACAGCTGGAAGAACCCGGTGTCATCGACCGCGTGATAGTCATCGTGGCCTGCATGCACGTTCAGCGCATGCTTGGTCATCGCGCGAGCGGCGACGTTGAGTACGTAGGTCAGGCGCTTTCCGACCGCCGCGTACAGCGACTCGTGCATGTAGGCGATGCCCTGGCCGCTCGAGAAATTCGTCGCCCGGAGCCCTGTCATGCTCATCCCGGCAGTGACGCCGGCCGCCGCGTGCTCGCCCTCGGGCTCGAAGAACAGGAGCGGGCGCCCGTTCACGTTCATCTTCCCGGCAGCCCGCGCCGCGGCCCACCCCTCGCCCATTTGGGTCGACGGCGTGATCGGATAGGCTCCGGCGGCTTCGCTTCCAGCCGTTTCCATCGCGACAACAGCGGCGCTGCCGTCCATTGCCGTCTGGATGCCCGGGTAACGGACTTCGGCTTTCGGCGTATCCGTCTTCTTGTCCTTGCGCTTGATCATTACGTCTCGCTCCCTGCCATTACGGGCTCCAGCCGCAGCTCCTGCGCCCCCTCGACCCACTGGATCGCTCCGGTGGGACAGCGGGCGGTCGCCGCTAACGTGGCGCGATCAATTGCTTCATAGTCGACGACGGCGAGGCCGTTCCGGATTTCCACGACATCCGGCGCGTCAGCCGCGCAGCGCCCGCAGGCATCACATGCGACGGCGCACACATCGGTGGCGGCATCGCCCTCGAGTAGATTCTTGCACTGAACGATCAGCTTGTGATCGAGCGGCATCAGTATGAACAGGTCCAACGGGCACGCGTCAACGCAGTCGCCGCAAGCCGTACACAGCTCGATATCAACTTCCGGAAGATCGAATTCATTCATGCGGATCGCATCGAAATCGCATGACACAGCGCAGTCCGACAGGCCGACACAGCCCCACGAACAGGCCTTCCCACCTCCGCTCACAGCTATAGCGGCGGCACAACTCTCGAGGCCGTCGTAGATCGCTTTCCTCGGTGCAACCTGCGAGCCGCCCGCGCACAGAAGTCGCGCGACCCTCTTCACCGCCTCTCCCGCGTCCACACCGATCATTGCCGCCACATCGTCTACCTCACCCTCGCCCATCACGGTACATCCGGCGGGCGCCACGATGCCCTCTACGGCCGCCTCGGCGAACGCACGGCAGCCCGCGTAGCCGCACGCCCCGCAATTCGCGCCGGGAAGGATGTCGGTCACGGACTCGATGCGCGGGTCTTCCCATACACGGAGCTTTCGGTTCGCGAGCGCGATGAGTGTCCCGAACGTCAACCCGACTCCGCCGAGAATCGCGACCGACCCCAGGATGGCCTGAGCGGTCATGCGGCTCCCTGGTCGCCCTGACCGAGGATCCAGGCGGCCAGAACGTCCGCGTCGGTCGCCGGGGTCCCGTCCGGCGCGGCGCCCCCATCACCGGCGGATCTGGCGATGCTGCCACTGGCCCCGGCGAGCGCGCGAAGCTGTCGAAGCTCCTCCGCCTGCTGAAACGCGCTGATCCGGCCGATCGCTCGCCGGGGTTCCTCCTCGGGAACCGCATCGACCGTGAGCCTGAGTCTGGCGGGTCCACCGCTGCCCGGCCGGTGCTCGAATCGGGCCGCATCCGAGGGGACGAGGGCGGCGATCGCCGGGCCCTCGGTCCTGTCGATGCCGGCCAGGGAGGCGGGATTATCGGTCTGTAGCACGTGCACGCCCGGGGTGAGGCAGCGGACGAGTGCCGCCGCCGGCGACTTGCCCTCGACGATCAGCACGATCTTCTGCGATCCATCGAGAAAGTCTGACAGTCCCCCAGCCCGGAACTCTTCGCCGCGCAGGAGCACGACAAGAGGCGGAGCGATCTCTCGCTCGTTCCGACTCCATTGGACCGGCGGGAAATGATCGATCCACCGACGGTGTTCGTCGGCTTTGAATCGCCCGGTGCGGGCGAGCTCAGCCGTGCGCGCGGCCCCGAAGGCGCGGCCCGCCTCGCCGAGCGCGCGAGCGACGGTCTCGCTCAGGTCACCGCCAGCCGGAACCTGCGCGACGAACACGTCGTCGCCCGCGGCGGCCAGGGACTCGAGCGTCTCGACAGCGCGCTGCAGGTGCCCGCGACTTGCCTCATCCAGAACTTCGTCCGAGGCGACCAGTGACGCGAACCGCTCCACGTCGATGCGGCCTTCAGCGAAGGTTCCGAGTTCCGCGGCGGCACGGTCCAGTTCGGTGTCGGCATCGCCGGCCTGCGCCAGCAGGAGCCCGCGGAGTTGGTCTGCCGTGCCCACCAGGGCCGACCGATAGTCATCTCGCGCAGTCGCCACGGCGGCGAGCGCGTCTCTAGTCCGTTCGTCAGACGGCATATTTGTCGAGCTCTTGGTTCAGGATTCCGATCTTCTCGTCCGTAGTGTGGAGCGGCAGGTGCCTCGTCTCCTCGTAGCGCGGACGGCTCTCATCCCTGAAGAACACGCCGACGCGAATGCGGTCGACCTTCTCTGCAAGCTCGCGCGCCGCGTCAATGTTCCGGGGATCGTGTCGGTTCACGTTGTCGTAGATCTGGTATAAGTCGGGCACCTCGACGCCGTCCGGGTGCTCGAGCATCTCGATCATGTCCGGGTTTCGAACGGCATCCTTATACAGATCTCCCGTGAACACCGGGCAGCGTTGGAGAATGCGCACGAACGCGAAGCCCTTGTGCTGATACGCGGCCTGGAGCGTCGCGTAGAGGTGTGCCGGCATCCATTCCGCGGTCTGCGCCACGAACGAGGCGTTCGATACTCCGAGCGTCGCTTCGATCGGATTCAACGCCGGGAGGTAACTCCCGAGCGGCTGCGTATTGCTCTTGTATCCCATCGGCGTGGTGGGCGACGTCTGTTTCTTAGTCAGGCCGTAGATGTTGTTGTCCATCATCAGGGCGACCATGTCCACGTTGTACCGCGTCGCGTGCAACCAGTGCGCCGCGCCGATGGAGGTGCAGTCACCGTCTCCCATCACCACGAACACGTGCAGGTCCGGCCGATTCAGTTTGATCCCGGTCGCCACCGGCAGCGCCCGTCCGTGAAGTCCGTGGAACCCATATGAGTTGACGTAGTGAGGGAACCGGCTGGAGCATCCGATCCCTGACACGAAGACGGTTTCCTCCGGCTTCAACTGCTCGGCCGCGAGCAGGCGCTGGGCCGCGGTGAGGACGGAAAGATCGCCGCACCCGGGACACCACCGCGGTTGCACGTCCTCGTAGTCGGACATCGTGTACTCATGGTCATCCTCGACCGGATACAGCAGAGAGCAGCTATGGGCGCTCACGCGGCACCCCCCTTCGGCATATGCGTTCGAATCACGTCCTCGATTACGCCCGGTCTGAGCGGCTCGCCCAGCACACGTGTCCAGCAGTCCACGTCCACCAGCGTGTTCGCCCGGAGAAGCCAGGCGAGCTGACCGCGGCGGCGGTTCTCATCGGTAATGAACGGGTCGCCCGGATCATCGCTGTAATTGATCTCCACCGTCATCACCTTGCGGAACCGCTGGAAGATCTCCTTCAGGCCCGGCTCGAGCGGCGACAGAAAGCGGATATGCAGCGAGGACACCGCGAGGCCCTCGGCCCGCATATTCTCGACCGCCTCCTCGATCGCGCCCTTGGTAGACCCCCACCCGACCACCAGGAGGTCGCCCGAATCAGGCCCGTTCACCTTCGGAGGCCGCAGCGTGCTCTGCAGAACCGCGAGCTTGCGGCTCCGCATCGCGGAGGCGCGCTGGTTGACGGCGGACGCATAGGCGACGTGGCTCTCCTCGTCGTGCGCCAGTCCTGTGAGCGTGTGCATGCCTCCCGGCTGTCCGGGCACGAATCGTTGCGACAGGCCCGTTTTCGGATCCCATTCGTACGGACGCTTGCCTTCGGGCACCGGGCTCATGTCGGGGCGCGAGCCCATCCAGGCCGGGTCCAGACTCGGCCTGGGGAACGGCTGTACCCCGGTAGCGAGATTCGCGTCCGTCAGCACGATCACCACCGTGCGGAAAGTCTCGGCGATCCTCCGTGCCGTGATCATCGAGTGGAAGCACCCCGCGATCGTCGCAGGCGCCATGACGACATGTGGCGCGTCACCCGGCTGTCCGAAGATCGCGGCAATCAGATCGGACTGCTCGACCTTCGTCGGGAGTCCGGTCGAGGGTCCGCCCCGCTGCACGTCGATCACGACCAGTGGAATCTCCGTCATGATCGCGAGACCCAGGAACTCGGTCTTGAGGGCGAGACCCGGACCGGAGGTGATGGTGAAAGCCACCTTGCCGGAATAACTGGCGCCGATTGACACGCCGGCCGCGGCGATCTCGTCTTCCGCCTGGTGTACGATCCCCCCGAAGCTGTGGAACATCTCGCCGAGCTGGTGTGACACCGACGTCGCCGGCGTGATCGGGTACATGGCAGCGAGCTCCATGCCCGCGGCCACGGCGCCGAACGCGAGCGCCTGGTTGCCGTTCATCACAACCATGTCCTCGGCGGCGCGGCGCGTCGGGACGTCGACCCTGAAGTCCAGGTTTTCGGCGGCCCAGGAGTACCCGAGTTCGAGCAGCTTCACGTTGGTTTCGTAGACCTCTTCCGACTTCGTCCGGAAGGCGTGCGCGATCTGCTCCCGCGCGAGGTCCAGATCCCGGTCGAAAATCCGGCACAGCAGGCCCAGCGCGAACATGTTCTTGCCCTTGCGGGCGTTGTCCACGACCGTCAGGCACTGCTCTTCCATCGGGACCTCGATGATCCGGTAACCGCTATCGGACAGCTCGTCCATCGCGGTCACCCACTCGGCCCTGATGTCCTCGTCCCGATGGTCCTTCCACATGTTCTCAACCAGGAGAATCGCGTCCTCCTCGAGCGCATCGAGAACGTGTCGGGCGCGCAGGACCTGCTCGTTGAACGCCACGCAGACGTTCGTCCTGTTGCCCCAGTTCGTGATCTCGTCGGTGCCGAACCGGATGCGGATTCCGCTCGCGCCCGCCGGACTGCGGGCAGGCGGCTGGATCTCGGCCGGGATGATCTCGACCGTCCACACGCCGTTTCCCATCTTCGCGCTCATCGCGCCGAAGATCTGTCCGCACTTCTGGGCGCCCTCTCCGGAATCCGACACGATTTCGACCGTGTGCTGATGATCCCGGAACACCTCGACCCCGTCCGTCGTGCGACGCTCTTCAGTCGCCGTATCCGTCACAGGGGAATTCGTCGTCATGTTCTCTTCCTCTTATTCCGTTCCACATCAATCGTCGTCGGCAATCGTGTCTCTTCGTCCCGGTGGTACGGCCGTTTCCGGGTCCGGGGCAAGAAGAACCCCCCGGGTAGGTGCATCTTTTGTGCCAGAACGGCCCGAGACAAATTCGTACCTTAAGCGCTGCAAATACAACATGTTAACGGGATGGTCATGAATTACGGCGAATCGTTAGATCCGACAGTAGGACAAAGTGGCACATTCGTCCCGTCCGTGACCGGACATCCCCGAGCCAGCGCGTCTCCGGAAGGTCGTTTCACCCGCGGAAGGCCGTCAGTCGATCGCATCCGGATCCAGGATCCCGATGAACGGAAGAGCCCTGAATCGGTCGTCGAAGTCCAGTCCGTATCCGACCACCCAGTCGTCCGGAATGTCGAACCCGACGTAGTCGGCCGTTACCTGCGTTTCCTGTACAGGCTTTCGCACCAGCACACAACTCCGAATCGATGCGGGTCTTCTTGCCGCGAGCACCTTCAGCAGGTACGCCAGCGTCCTGCCCGTGTCGAGGATGTCCTCGACCAGGAGGATATGTCTACCCTCGATCGGAACTCGGGCATCCATGATCAGGCGTACCCCGGCTTGCCGTGCATCGCGTTCGTAGCTGGAAAGCGCGATGAAGTCTACACGACGATCGATGGACAGAGCCCGGGAGAGGTCGGCGACAAAGATGTAGGAACCACGCAGCACGCCGAGGAGGAGGATCTCCCCGGCGTCGGCGTAGTCCTGGTCGATCTTGTGCGCCAGTTCAGCGACGCGGGAGCGGATCCGATCCTCCGGAATGAGCTCCCGAATGCCTGCCGGCATCACCATCGGCAAACTGGATTCGGACTCAATGGAACGCGTATCCGAATCCGATCGAAGTGAACAGGTCGTTCTGGATCTTGGCGTCCTCAAACGGCTCGGGGTCGAACTGTGAGACCAGGTCGCGAACGTCGAGACGCAGGAACCACGAATCGGAGATGATCAGATGAGCTCCGGCCCCGAACGCGAGCACGGGCTTGGTGGAACTCTCTACGGCGAACGTATCCCCGTCTCCGAGATCGATGGCGCTCGACCCCACCGACTTAATGCCGCCTCCAAGCAGGAAATACGGCCGCAGAATCGCTTTGTTGTCACTGAAATTCGGCCGGTACATTGCCGTCAGGACCCCGTAGAAGTAGTCGACACTTCCGAGGTTCAACTCATTGGGGAACGACCCCACCTCTTCCACCTGGAAAACCGTCATTTCGGGCTGCGTGTAGCCGCCGAACGCGCCGATACCGAAGCCGCTGGAGAACCAGTAGTCGAGGCCCAGCGAAAACGTGACGGCGGTCGTGAGTTCCGCTTTCAGAGTGTCACCCTGGTTGGCCAGAGTGGACAGCGGTGTGAGCACTCCCAGATAGCCGGTGATCTCGAAGCCGGACCCGCGCTGGCCGAGATCATCGGTCGCGTTCGCATCCTCGGTCCAGGTCCCGGATTCCTGGGCCAGCGCGACGCCGGGTGTCGCCGCCAGCAAGAAGAAGACACCGAGCCCGAACAGGGCCGCAGCCATACAACGCCTGAGATGCGCGATCGATCGATCGGTGTTCATCGGGTATTCCTTCGCTCCGGCGTGTTAGCGTTTACGGCTGTGTGCCGCGCCAATTCCTTCACTCCCCTCTTCATTCGGCTCATCCTGCCCGACGAGCGCGACACCGCGGAAGTTTCAGCCTCAGTGCCGGTCGCGAAAGACCCGGAGAAGAATCTCGCCGCCCTCCGAACGCACGAGCCGTGAGCCCGACGCCCGACTATGGGGTCATCTTCCAGAATCCGATGCCGCCGGCCTGCTTTCCCAATTCAACACGCGCGACGCCCTCACCGCTGGCGACGTCGATCACATCGACCGTGCCCGGCTCACCCCCGACACCCTCCACGGAGACGAACGCATAGCGGGAATCCGGGCTGATGACCACGCCATGCGGCACGCGCCGCGTGGTGGAAACCACCTTCGATTCTCCGGTCTCCAGGTCGAAGACTCCGGCGGCCTGGTCTCCCTTGAAGGTGACGACCAGAGTCCGCCCGTCAGGGCTGACCGCCAGATTGTAGGGGCCTTTCCCGGTCGTGAATCGACGCCGCACGCTTCCGTTCCCGAGGTCTACCTCAAGGACCTCCGCGTTCTTGTTGCACGCGACGTAGGCTACGTCCCCGCCCGGCGCAACCTCCACCCACGTCGGCCCACACCGTGCGTCAGCGTGCGCCTCGTGCCCTGCGGCCTGCATCGGTGACATCGCCGGCGCGTCCGTGACCTGGCCTGCAAGCAGCGCTTCGCGGCCCGGCGCCAGTCCGAATCGTCGACTCACCGACAGAATGCGAGCATCGATCTCGACCAGCTGGTCGTCCATCATGCAAACGGAGTAGACCATCGTCCCGTCCGGGCTGAGCCGTGCCCCGTGTGGCATCGTGCAGGTCTCGATCTGCGTCAGCTCGAGCATCGATCCGGTCTCGATCACCGAGATCGAGCTCGGCACGTGATCCCCGTGCAGATTGAAGTTCGCCACGAACAGAAGGCCCGCCGGATCGACCGCCATCGTCGCCGGAAACAGCCCCGCCTTGACCCTTCCGACCCGCTCGTTCGTCTCGGTCGAGTACGCGACGACCTCGCCGTACGGCAGGCCGTGCGCTATCGACACGTACCAGCGTGATCCATCCGGGTGCAGGGCGATCCCATGTGGTCCGTCGATGTCCGTCGGGAACGACCCGACCGGGATCGTCTGCTCTACGCTCGCCCCATGCGGCCCGAATCGGATCAGCGCGACCTCATCCTCCGATTCAGCCGCCACGTAGATCCAGTAGTCGGCCTCGGGCGGCTGGCTCGTCCCTGTCTGCTGGGCCGGAACCCCGGTCACTCCAGGACCGACCACGTTCCACGCGACCAGCGCGACGAGGGTCCCTATCTTCGAGTTGATGGTGAAAGCCGATCTCACGGAACGAGCTCCCGTACCGGATCGATCCGGACGGCCCACAGGCCTGAATTGAACTCACTGAAGAACAGGTTGCCTTTGTGCGGCTGCGGGCCCCAGGTCATCGGAGTGTTCGCCACGAATCCCTCCGCGTCCCAGGCACGGTAGACCGCGATCTCACGTCCCTGGCGGTACAGGTCACCCATCAGGTCACCCGAGATGTCGACCACCCGCAAGCCTCCGTTGTAGTAGGCCACATACAGCCGGTCGCCCTCGACCCAGAAGTTGTGCGTTCCCGCCTCGGGTACCTGGTATCGGGCCACCTCGGCCGGGTTCTCCGGGTCGGAGAAGTCGATGAAGTGCAGGTAGCCCTCCGTCACGCACGGCCGGTCCGGGTCCGAGCACTCCGGCATGATCTCGTCTCCGGCGATCACGTAGAACTTGCCCGTGGACTCGCTGCGGAACGGGAATGCCGCGTGATTCGCACCTGACGGGTACGCATAGCTCCCGATTTTCACCGGATTCGTCACCGATCCTCCGGCCACTCCATTCCCCACGTCCACCATCACCACTCCATCAGACCAGTTGGACGAGTAGGCGATTCCATCCTCCACCCACACGTCGTGAATCGAGTGACCGGGGGTGTCGAGCTCGAAGCTCCCGACCTTCGTCGGATTCGTCGGATCACGGATGTCGAGAATGTCGTAACGCTGGCCCGCACTGAGGGCGAACACGTGCCCATCGGAAATGAACACGTTATGCACGCCGCCCGTCAGACCTTCGTCGTAGCGCGAGATCTCGGTGACGTCGTGAGGGTCGCTCACATCGAGGATGACGAGACCGTTCCTGCGGTTCGAGGCTCCTTCGCGGCTGATCACCGCGACCCGGCCGTCCTCGGAGACCTTCACATCGTTTACGGTGCGGGCGTCCACCTGAAAGCTGTCGATCTTCGTCACCGAGGTCGGGTCCGTGACATCCCAGAAGTAGGCCTTTCCCTCGCCTCCCCATGTGCCCGTTACGGCGTAGTCCCGCCCGTCCACTCCCTCCCACACCCAGAGGTCCGAAGTGTGGACTTCGGACACGGCACCATGTCCGAGCAGCGTGACCTTTTCCGCCACATCACGTCCCTCGACCCGGAACTCGATCGATCCTCCCGCGTTTCCGGAAGACGCGTGCACCACGTAGGCACCCGGCTTCTCCGCTACGAACCGTCCATCGGGAGCCACGTGGGCCGCCGACGGTGGTGCGATCAACGTGTCGATCGGGAATGCCTCGACACTGTAGTTGACCGGTGCGTCGTTCACCGGCCGCCCCGATTCATCGAGTGCTGTCGCCTGGATCGAGACGACGTCTCCGGTTCGGACCGTGGTACGTGAGGCCGAGACCTGCACGCTCCGGACGGGACTCTCGTGCACCTCCACGTCCCACGAGCGATCGAACCCGTCGGCGGTGGCCGTGAGTCGGGCGGAACCTGGGGCGACCGCGCTTACTCCGCCGGCCGCTCCAATCGACAACACCTCGGAATTTGAGCTGCGCAGCGTCGGCACCAGGTCGGTCCGCAGAAGTTCTTCTTCTGTCCAGGCCTGTGCCTGCACCCGGTACATGTTCCCGGAATACAGGCGCTCGGGGAATACGGCCATCTCGATCGACTCGACCGGTGGCCAGGCGACTTCGACCGGGACTTCGGACCTCAGATACGACCCCTCGGGCAGGCGGGCGAACACCAGGACCCGGAAGGAGCCTCCGGCCGTCGCTTCTACAGTTCCATCCGTGTCCACCGCGATCCCGTCCGCGCCTGGCGTGAACATCCTGACCTCGGCGTCGATCGGTTCACCCGAGACATCCCTTACGACCGCTTCGAGCCGCGCGGACTCCCCGGCCGCCATTTCCAGACTCGTCGGCGTCACGGAGATCGAGTAGGAGGATGTCTCCTGTGCCTGCAAGATCGGGGTGACGGTGAGCGCCGCAAGCAGGGTGGCGATGGATGCCAGGGCGTGCGGGCTGGAAAGCCCGAACCGGGTCCGTTTCATGGGTCCGTCCTTCTATCTGGGGTCTCGGCCTCGTCGCCTTCCCTCGGGTCGGCGCGACCCAAGAGTATGCGAACCGGGCACCGGACGGAACGGGCGGCGGCCGGACAGGGTAGACTGGCACGAGGACGGAGCGCGGAGGGAGAAGGGGTCGCGGGCCGGTCGCTTCGGTGGCTCGGTTCGAGGAAAGTCCGGGCTCCGCAGGGCACGATGCCGGGTAACGCCCGGGCGTCGCGAGGCGACGGAAAGTGTCACAGAGATCAGACCGCCGATGGCGGCTTCGGTCGCACAGGCAAGGGTGAAAAGGTGGGGTAAGAGCCCACCGCGCTCGCCGGTGACGGCAGCGGCACGACAAACCCCATCGGGAGCAAGGCCAAACAGGAGCGAGCGGTTGCCCGCCGCGTTCGAGTTCCGGGTAGGCTGCACGAGGCGTCGGGTAACCGGCGTCCCAGATAGATGACCCCGCGGGTCTCACGGCCCGTTACAGGACCCGGCTTATCTCCCTCCGCACCTCGTCACACCGAGGAAGGGCGCACTCTGCGGCGCGGCGCGTCATCGTTCACTTCCACCTTCAGAAGCCCGATCGACTGCCGGATCAGCGAGCGCCCGGAACTTTACGGTCCGTGTCCGGATCGGGATTCGGACACGACCGGTCTGACCCCCGAGCAAGCGAACCGGTGTCGGGTCCGGAGCCTGTGCCCGCCACGGCAGGCTCTCCGGCACGATCTCTACCAGGTATTCGCCCGGGCGGAGTGAGCGAAGCGTCGTCGTGCCCGTTCGATCCGTTTGCAGCGCCCACGCGGAGCCAGGTTCGTTCACGAGCGACAGCGAGACATCCGGCAACGGGTCTTCGTCTGGATCTCGGAACCCATCCCCATCTTCATCGAGAAATACCTCGATCTCCAGAGACGTGGAAGGAACGATGGGAACACCAATATGCGATGCGGTCGGGACCACAGGAGACTCCGGAGGAAGCAGTCCTGACTCCAGGGACGTCGGGTCGATGGTCACGGAACTCCGACCGCCGGAGGTGACGAACCGGAACCGGCCGAGTGCATCGGTCACGGCCTCTTCGACTCCTGATCGAACCCGGACTCCGGCCGCGAGTGGCTCGGTCCCGGTGCGCATTCCGTTTCCATCCACGTCAATGAACACCACGCCGCTGAGGGGCGCAGGCTTCTTGATCGGCATCGCGAGGTCGAGGCGTTGGCGGACCCCGAATGAGACTTTCCACCCACGAATCGAACCCGGCCCGAACTCCTGGACGGTTTCCGCGCCGATCATAAACGCCGTGCCGCGCAGTGCCATGATCTCGGCGCTGACCTGGAGGAGCGGATTTCGATACGTGAAAGACCGGCCAAAAGGCAACGCGGCATTCACGAATATCGAAGCTCGACGGAACAGCCTCTGGCTCGCTCCGAATTCCAGCATCGTCTCGGCTCCGAACATCGGCTCGTACGCATGCCGTAGGCCGGTTCGAATCCAGCCGGCACCACGGTACCACTGGGCCCCGACGCGCGCGTATCGGACCGGACTGATCACACCCTCACGGTTCACGACGCCCAGCTCCAGCGACCCGTCAACAAACACGGAACTGAACGGGAGAGCGACATTCGCGACCGCTGTGCTGTACGTGCGGGAGTCGAAGTCTTCCCAGTTGCGTACTCTGCCCAGGAGATCGACGCTGGCGCGACCGGTGAACAGGCGGCCGCCTAGCTCTGCACCTTTGCGCTCCGGCTCGATCTCACTCCCGAGTAACGGGTCTCGCTCGAAGTGAAAACCCCCAAGAAGTCCGAATTCCGAGGTGACTCCGAGAACGCCGTTCGCACGCAACTGACGACCCGGAAGACGGCTTTCCCTGCCGATTCCGGGTATGGTGCGAGCGCGGACGTCAATAGCGCTCGGTCCATTGCGATAGGAGTAGAGCGCCTGGACGGCCGGGCCGTTCGCTTCTTCCCCGGATTCGAAGTCCTGGACTCGCATCCAGCCGGCCTCGACAGACGCAAGGTGAGCCGATCCCCCTGTCCAGTCTACGGAGGCCAGTGCACTCATCACGCGGCTGCCCACACCAGGATCGAATATTCCCCTGCGCTCTACATCGTCGACCCGAATGCCGACGGTGGACCAGGTGAGAAAGCGGTCTATCCGTCCCGAGCGAACGTGGCCATCCACCCGGGAACCTGCGGTCATCGGTGCGGCGATGAGAGCGTCTACCATCCAGGGGCCCGTTGTCGCCCGGAGGTTTCCACCTATGCCCTGCTGGACATTTCCGGATAGCGCCGACGTGCGAACCATCAATTCACCAAGCGCTGCGTCGAATCCCGGACGCCGGAGAGCGAAGAAATATCGGGGACCGTAGGGCTCGCCCCGAAATGCGAAGCTCGTTCCTTCGGGAGGGGTGCTTCGAAAGCCGTACTCGATCTCTGTGTTGGTCGCCACGACGCCGCGACCCCGAACGGCGACTACCGGACTGGAGACGCTGCTGGCGTCCGCCCTCTGGCGAATCGTGGTGCCGACGAATACCGAAGTCGGAACCCTGACCAGTCCGGAGAACAGGCTGCCGGGCTCCTGGACGACAGTCGAGACATCGACCGGGACGGCCGTTTCCCCCTCGACCGTGAGACGAGCCGCTGCCGCTGTTCCGACGGCCGCGTCCGCAAGCACCTCCAGTCGCACGACGCCCTCAGCGGATTGCCCATGATCGAGAACGAATACCGACGCTGGTTCGTCAGCCGCCAGATTCCCGAGCGGTATCGGGACGATGATCGCCGTGTCGGGCGAGTTTCCGACGTTCGTGACCTGGAAGTGGATCTCGAGCGTTCTGGCACGGGCAGCCCGCCCGGTGGCGGTCACCGAAAGCTCGAACTCCTTATGTCGTCTGATGTAGACCCTGGCATCGATCGTGTCCCGGTCGCCTGCTGGTCCCTCGAGGATTACTCGGGCGACTGTTTGCTCGCCAGCGGGTAGCTCGGGAGTCAAAGCCACGGTGACCGGAATCAGCCGCTCTTCGTCGCCGGCCCACGAATACATCCCTGACTCCGGCCCGAGTAGCCGCCCGGCATCACTTTCGAGGACAGTGTATGCAACGGACACGCTGTCTGAGGATCCGGGGTTCGACGGGAAGGTCGGAACCTCGATTCCGACGGTGACGATCTCGCCGGCACCTCGTTCGACGAGTTCCTGCCCCGACGCGATTTCAGCATTCAGGCTGGACAGAATCAGTGACGCAAGGCACCACTTCACCAGTCGGACAGGACGCGATCGGCTCCTCCGGCGGGTACTCATGTCCGCGTAGCCGTGAAACGCAGGACGGCGTCGTAGGTGCCGGGCGCGTCCCGCTCGGAGAACAGCAGGGCCCGGAATCGGAGTAGTACAGTCGCCCGGCCCCTTCCCTGCAGCACTATCTGGTTGGCCAGGTCGACCGGCGTCCAGCCGGATCCTCCTTCAACCTGCCACTCGAGGTCGGAAACCGGCTTGCCGTACCCGCCCATGTCCAGATCATCGGACGCGAGACACAGCACCCAGGACCGGTTGCGACCACCGCCCCGGGGATTCACCCGGACCGTGACGGTTCCGGACATCACCCACCCGAGATAGAAGTCTGCGCCGGTGGGATTGGGAAAGATGATAGGATCGGGGACGACGTCGACTTTCGTTTTATCTGGGCCTGTTTCGCAGGCGGCCTGGCCCGCGAGATTCCCCGCGATCAGTACGACCAAAGAGAGTCCGAGTCCCAGCGAGCGGATCATTCACTGACCTCGCGCCTCAGGGAACGCGGAAAGGAATCTGCGTTCCGGCCAGGTACCCCCACCGAAGTCGAGCATCGGGACAGCGAGATATCGCCCCGGTTCGAGTTCGCCCGGGAGTTCGACCACCAGCTGGCGCTTCGAACCGGGGAGCACAGTGAACGGCCGCACGGCGCTGGAGGCCACCACCGTCCCCCGGAAGTCCCTGACTTCAACCGATCCGACCGGCCAGGCAGGTGCATCGCCTGGATTTCCGTATTCCAGCGCCACCGACCGGACTCCATCTTCCTCGACGACCGAGCCGGAATGGAATTCACCCCCCGGCGCCGTCGAGTTTCCGATTCCGAACACCTTCACCCCGATGCGTTGGTTGATCACCACTCCGGATTCCGATGTGGCGGGACTCTCGATGAATACCATGCACCAGCACGATTCATTCGGAGAGCCGCCAGGAATCTCGAATCGCACCTGCTGGGACTGCCCGGCATCCACCGCCAACGCTTCGGGTGTGATTCGCACATCCTTCCCGCAACTGCTCGGGTGCGAGCCACTGGGGAGGTAGGAGTGACCGCCTTCGGACGACTGGTCGAAGTCAACTGCCTGTAGACGAAACTCCAGAGATTCCTCTCCCTCGTTCCGGATCGACAGCAGGCCGACCGACACACCTCCGTCTCCATTCCGAGGAAGCGTCAGGATCACCGGGCTGACTGAGAACTGCGCTTGACCGAGTGTGGGTGTGAGGAGAGCGAAACAAACAAGCAGGCCGAACGCAACTCGCGTCCGGCCTGCCTTGCTTGTCGAACTCACCAATCGACGGGCTGATTCCGCCACTCCATCTCTCACGATCTCAACCTCAGTTCACCTTGCTACCAGGTGAGAACAGTCACGGTCAGTTCGGCACGACCGTGTAGGTGAAGCCGAGTGTGTAAGTACCCGGAACGTCGAGGGCGTCATTCAGGAGAACCTGGTAATCCATTGTGGTGGTCCCGCCACCCGCCGGATTCCCGTTCACCACATCGGCTGCCGTCGTCGAGATGGGAGTAAACGCTCCCCCGTCCACCGAGTACTCGAAATCGGACGCCGGCTTGCTGTACGTTGAGCCGCCAGTCGGAGTGAATGCCCCGGCGTTTGCCTTGATCTCTACGTCGTGCGGCACGTTGCCGAAGTACGTGAGGGTGCTGGTCTCGTTGGCGTCGATGAGGCCGGCAGTGAAGTCATTCGCGTCCGGAGTCGGGAAGGTGATGCTGTTGATGTCGATATTGATGAACAGAATCGACCCGATCGTGAGCTGTGCGGACGCCGGAACGGTCGCCGACGTCGTTCCGATACCCGTGGCCTGGGCGTTGGCTGTTCGGGCGGTAGCGCCGAATAGCGCGACGGCAGCCGTTAGCAGAAGCAGCTTCTTCATGTCTCGTGTTCCCCCGTATCAAAGAGTGTCCGGCTTGCCCTGCGAACGGGCCGTGTCTGCCATCGCGGGGCCGTGTTCGTCGGCGAATGGGCAATTGGTGTTCCCCGCACTCTTCGAAGCTTGACAAACCTGCAGCTGACAGCTGTCCGACATCGCTCATAACATGCTGTTAATGCATGCGTTAGAGGGAAATGTCGACGCCCCCTGGCATGGATCTGCGTGCTGCCGGGCCGAGTACACTCAAAGCTCTGAAGCGGGGCGACCTTCCACGTCCCGTTGTGTCTTGCAAGAACATTGTGCAGCAACCACTCGCGGGCTCCGTTCACGTCTCCTGGTTGAGCGGTACCGATTCCGCGGATATGTTCGGGCTCCCGAGTCCCCCGGTAGCGTAATGCTGACTCCCCGGATCCAGGATTGAAGTATGACGAGCCACGGTCGAGCCGCCGACGCCCGGTTCCCGTTCGAGCAGCAGATGCTCGACAACGGGATGCAGGTGGTCGTGCACCCTGACGACTCGGCCCCGCTCGTTGCCACGCATCTCATGTATCACGTGGGCAGCAAGAACGAGCCGCCCGGTCGTCGCGGCTTCGCGCACCTGTTCGAGCACCTGCTGTTCCAGGGATCGGAGAACGTTCCGGAAGGCGAGCACTTCCGGCGTATCCAGGTAGCCGGCGGGACCCTGAACGGCACGACCTGGTTCGATCGGACCAACTACTACGAGACACTCCCGTCGGGCGACCTCGATCTCGCGTTGTGGCTCGAGTCGGACCGAATGGGCTTCTTTCTTCCCGCGATCACGCAGGGAAAGCTGGACAACCAGCGCGACGTCGTGAAGAACGAACGCCGTCAGTCGTACGAGAACCGCCCGTATGGGATGGCCGTGGAGGCGATGCTCGAACGGGCGTACCCGCAGGGACATCCCTACCGGCATCCGACCATCGGCTACATGGAGGATCTCGACACGGCATCACTCGAGGATGTGAGAGGCTGGTTCGAGAGCTGGTACGGCCCAAACAACGCCGTGCTCGTGATCTCGGGAGCGGTCGATACAGCAGATGCATTCCGCAGGGCGGAGCGCTGGTTCGGCGAGATTCCGTCGCGCCCGACCCCGGGCCGGGCTGCCGTTCCTATCATCGAGGCCGGCACGCCGGGCGAGGCTATCGTTCCAGACCGGGTCAGCGTGCCACGCGTGTACCTGATGTTTCATGCACCACCATTCCCCGACCCCGGCTTCGAGCCAGCGGATGTCCTCTGCTCTCTGCTCGCCGAGGGAAGGAGCTCGCGCCTGTACCGGGCCCTGGTGTACGAGCAGCGGGTCGCGGCCGATGTGAGCGCGTTCGTCTGGCCGTCGGAGAGCGTGGGAATGCTGTGGGTCGTCGCCACCGGACGGCCCGGAGTCGAGGCTCAGGAGCTCGAGGATGCAGTCACGGACGTGCTCGAACAGCTGCGATCGTCGGGCCCGACGGACAGAGAGATCGAGGGAGCGCGCAACCGCGCCCGGCGACAGCTCGTTCGCCAGCTCGACTCCGTGACGCGCAGGGCGGATTTGCTGGCCCATGCCGCGGTGCTGCGGGGAGATCCCGACTACATCAACCAGGTGTTCGAGCGCTACGAAGAGATGCGGCTGGACGAAGTCGCAGGATCTGCTCGGACGCTGCTCGACCCGGCACGACGGTCGGTCGTGCACATCGTTCCCGATGGATCGCGCGGCGCGTCGGAAAACGTCGCGGCTGCGCTCCCGGGCTCGGAGAGCTGACGTGAGCACCCTGGATCGCAAGCGTCCGCCTCCGTCTCTGCCGACTCCTCCGCCGGCGACCCCGGAATTTCACGAGACGATACTTTCCGGGGGATTCCGGATCCGGGTTGCCCGGGTTCCGAAGCTCCCGGAGGTCGCGATTCGGCTCATGGTGGATGGCGGCGCGGCGGTGGAGCCCGCGGCAGACGCCGGCGTTGCGGCCCTGACCGCCAAGGTGCTTCCGGCGGGTGCGGCCGGTCGCACCGCGATGCAGATGGCCGAGTGGCTGGATCATCTGGGGGCATCCATCGGCAGCGGGGTCGGACACGATTCCGCCCGGTTCTCACTGCATACTCTGTCGGATACGAGTGAAGAAGCGCTCGACTACCTGGCGGCCGTCGTCCTCGCGCCCTCGTTCCTGCCTGATGAAGTCGCCAGGGTTCGGAAAGAGCGACTGGACGAGGTCCGCAGGACCGGGGACGAACCGGGGGAGCTGGCTTCGGAGGCTCTGTCGGTGGGGATCTTCGGAGATCATCCGTACGGCCGTCCGGTTCGCGGCCGGGTGGAGACGCTCGAGGCGCTGGACGGCGGAAAGCTCAGGAAATTCTGGGAGCGCAGCTACGAGGCAGATTCCTCGTTCCTGGTCGCGGCGGGCGATGTCGATCCCGAGGCATTCGTGGCCGTAGTCGAGCGGAGCTTCGGGGCATGGGCCGCTGGTGGCGGCAGGAACTCCGCGGTGAGTCATCCGGGCCCGGCGTGCTCCGCGGGGACCGTGACGCTCGTGGACCGTCCCGGCAGCCAGCAGTCGGAGATCCGGATCGGCGCCGTCGGGCTGGCGCGCGGAGACGAGGACGAGATTCCAGTGCTGGTGATGAACGCGATTCTCGGTGGTCTGTTCACCTCCCGGATCAACCTGAATCTACGCGAAGACAAAGGGTGGACGTACGGTGCCCGGTCGGGATTCTCTTTGAGGCGTGCGCCCGGCCCGTTCGTGGCCAGTGCCGCCGTCGATACTCCCGTCACGGCACGCGCGTTCGAGGAGATGCTGTTCGAGATCCGCAGCATGACCGAGCGTCCGCCTTCCGAAGATGAGCTGGCAGGCGCCCGCAACGCCCTGATCCTGTCGCTCCCTCGACAATTCGAGACGACCAGCCAGGTCGCGTCGAAGGAAGCGGAACGAGTCGCTTACGACCTTCCGCTCGACTGGTGGAAACAGTTTCCAACCCGGGTCGCCCGGGTCGGTCGAGAAGAGGTGGTGCGGGTGGCGGAGCGGTATCTCGATCCGGCCGGACGGGTCCTGGTCGCGGGCGGGGAAGCAGATGCCCTGCGCGCGGATCTGTCATCCTTTGGAATGGTTGCGGAGCGTTCGGCACCTTGATCTTCGGGGATCTTTCGGTTACTTTCTCAGCACGAATTCCGTCATACAATTGAACGCGGAAATGCGGCCCGTGCGCGACGATTCGGGAACGATCGAAACTCGTCCCGTCTTCCGGGGGCGCGTCCTCGACCTGAATGTCGAGCATGTGCGCTACCCCGATGGCAGCGAGGGCCGGCTCGAGATCGTGCGGCACAGGGGAGCTGCGGCGGCTCTTCCCCTGTTCCGGCCGGGAGAGTGGTCGGGCGGGCCGGATGCGGCTGTGATCCTGATCCGGCAGCACCGGCACGCCACGGGCGGATATCTGTGGGAGCTTCCCGCGGGCAAACTGGACGATGGCGAGTCGCCGGAGTCCTGCGCCTCGAGGGAGCTGGAGGAGGAGATTGGAGTCCGGGCCGAAGAGTTCCGTCATCTGACGACGATCTGGACGACCCCGGGTTTCACGGACGAGCGAATCCATTTGTTCCTGGCGACGGGACTGAAACCGGGACAAGTGGCGCTCGAGGCTCACGAGTTCATCGAGCGGCACGAAATGCCGCTTCAGGAAGCTGTTGAGCGGGTTCTGAGCGGCGAGATCGACGATGCGAAGACGATGATCGCGCTGTTGCTGGCAGATCGAATGCTCGAGCCGGGAGTTGCAGGCAACGCTCAGCCCTGACCAGGTGTCTCAGGTACAGGGAATGGGATCGAGCTCCGTAATGTGTCGCGCGCCCGGATGGGAGGGCACGTGATTATCAGATACGATGCCGGTCGTCGGGAACCGACGATCACGCATCGGTAGCTGCCGGGCCACCCGAGGCCCGGTGAATGGGGAGCGAAAATGACCGGAGTCCGGCTGGAACAGGCCACCAGGCAGTCCGGCGCTGGAGATGCGCGCACCGATCTCAAGACGCTGGACGACGCCGCTCTCGTCGCCGAGTATCTCGGCGGCCGGCGGCGTGCGTTTCACGAGCTCGCGGATCGGTATCACCTGCGGCTGTTGAACTTCATCTATCGGACAATCGGCGACAGGGACCGGGCCGAAGATCTCGTCCAGGAGACGTTCGTTCGAGTCTACAGGCATCTTCACCGATTCGACCCGACGAAGAAATTCTCGACCTGGATCTATACGATCGCCAGTAACCTCGCGAAGAACGAGTTGAGGAACCGCTCGCGGAATCCGATGGTGCTGTTCCAGGCGATCAAGAAGAACTGGGAGGCGGACCACAGGCCGCTCCAATGGGAGGACAACTCCTATTCACCCGATGACTTGTACCGGAAGCGGCATCTGCGCGAGCAGGTGGAAAAAGCGGTCGCCGAGCTTCCCGAACATCACCGCGTCGTATTCGTGCTTCGCGAGATGGAAGGGAAGACGTACGAGGAAATCTCAGACATTACCGGGGTCACGCTCGGAACGGTGAAGTCGCGTCTGAACCGGGCCCGGAACAAGTTCGCCCAGATCATCGGTCCGATGCTGGACTGACCAATCGGTGACAGGTAGTTCGAATCAGAGTTGAAGGCGGCCTCCGGGCCGCCTTCGTTCATCCGGGAACCCCCTTTCCTCAGCCGCGTATCACCGCCTCGATGGGAGAGTGAACACGCGCCGAAGTCTGGACGTGTTCGAGAGGTAACCAGAACAGCCGGCTCATGCCGCGATCGAACGGAAAGATGCTCTGCGACTGCGATCGCTTCGTAAAGGAATACTCGGACTACCGTGACGGCGCCCTGAGCGCCGAACAGGAAGCCGAATTCCGCGAACACGTCGAGACCTGCCCGTGTTGCGCGCGCTACGATCGGGTGCTGCGAGCGGGCAGCGAGTTGCTCGCCCACCTCCCGGCAGAGCTTCCGACGGACGATTTCATGCCCCGCCTGCAGCACCGTCTTTACAACGTCGATGAAGGTTTGAGCGATATGCCGGCGCATCGGTTCGCAGGCGGCGCGGCGCTCGTCGGCGTTGCGGCGGTTGGTCTGCTCGCCCTGTTCTGGCTGCCGTTCGCGGCGATTGTGCCGGTCGAGATGCAGCTCGATCCGGTCGCGGCCTTTGTGCCGCCGGCTATCGAGGCGGATGTCCCGACCCTGTTCCGACGGGGACCCTTCGTCGATGCGTCACTCCGTGATCGAGGCGAAATCCTCGAAGCGGGGGCTGCGATCTGGAAGCCGCGATCGCACGTCCACCCGACAGTAATCCTGGATTCCGATGCCTGGGTCCAGGCGTCGGCGTCGCTCGGCCACTGAACCGGCCGGTGGACCCGGCGTGAGTCTCGCCGCCGAGCAGCGGTTCGAACGTATCGTCGCCGGGGAGTCCCTCAGCGGCGCTTTCTTCTTTCACGGGGATGCGGGCAGGCTTCGCGACGAAGCTGCCCGCCGGCTCGCCGAAGCGGCTCTCGAGCCGGCGACCCGCGACTTCAACTTCGATACCTACCGCGGGGCGGACGTCTCGCCCGAGTCTCTGGCGGCGGCCCTGGCGATGGCCCCGATGATGGCTCCGCGCAGGGTCGTGGTACTGTACGAGGCTGAACGTCTCACTCCGAAGGGATGCAAGGTGGTGGAGGACGTCCTGGCCAAGTTCCCGGACGACCTCACCCTCATCATTACCGCTACGATTCCGGATCGCTCGAAGAAGGGGTTCTACCGGCGACTGAAGGACGGAGCCCTCAGCCTCCAGTGGTCCGCACCCCGGGAGGCCGAAGTGCCCGGCTGGCTGATCGAGCGAGCCGAGCGGCGTTACGGAGTAAATCTCGCTTCCGACGCGGCGGAGGCCCTCGGGTCTGCAGTCGGGACCGACCTCGGCCTCCTGGACGCCGAACTGGCCAAGCTGGCCGCGGCCGCGCCCGACGACCAAGTGGATCTGGACCGGGTCCAGGAGCTGGTTCCAAACGTCCGGGATGTGAATCGCTGGGCCTGGTTCGACCTGGTCGGTAGCCGCGACTACATGGTGGCGCTCGGTCTGCTGCCCCGATTGCTGGCCGCACCGAGCGAGAGTGCGGTCGGACTGCTGAACGGCCTGGTCGAGCAGCACCTTTTTCTCGGCATCGCAGCTGAGGGCGGGGCCGACCGGGTGACCGAGACTCTCGGCCAGGTCGGAAAACCGTACCTCAAGTGGAAGGCCAGGGCGTGGGCCGGACAGGCCCGGAGCTGGACGCCCGAGGAAATCGATCGGGCACTCGAACTGCTGCTCGAGGCGGATCGGCAGGCCAAGACCGGACACGGCGACCTGGCCGTGCTTGAAGGTCTGCTGCTGCGGCTCGAGACGGTCAAGCGGGGCATCTCCTGATGCGCCCGCGAATCCTCGTTCTGCTCGCCGTCCTGGCACTCCTCTTCACTCCGGCCGTGGTCCGATCGCAGATCGACGATCGTCTCGAAGCCGCGGAGATGGCTGCCGATGCCGGCGACGTGGAGCAGGCAAGGGAATACCTGCGGAGCTGGCTGGATTCGGAGTCGGCCACCAGGCCCGATGCGGACGTGGGAAGAGCGCTCTTCTTGCGAGCCCGGCTGGCCGAGAACGTCGATTCAGCCGAGGTAGACTACCTCGAAGCGGCGGTGCGCGGCGGCGAGAACTACGGGGCCCTCGCCCGCCTCCGGCTCGCGCAGCTCCGGCTGACCAGCGGCCGGCCCGCCATCGCCGCGGCGGATCTCGAGTTGCTTCGAGCCGATTTTCCGGGCAGCTCGCTGGTGCCGGAATCGTGGCTGTGGAGCGGCTTTGCCCTGGAAGGTCTCGGCGACCCCGCATCTGCATGTGCCGCATGGACGAGGGCCGCTGACGGTTCGCCATCCGATCCGATCGTGTCACAGGCGAGGGACGGACTCTCGGCCTGTGACTCCGGGCAGATCGTAGAACACGGAACGGACAGCTATACGGTCCAGCTGGGAGCCTTCGGGAGGCGGGAAGCGGCGGAAGACATCCAGTCCCGTGCCGCCACCACGGGCGTCGACGTCCGGGTTCACGATCCTGATACATCGACTCCGCTCTACCGGGTGCGCGTCGGCCATTTCACCCGTAAGGACGATGCGGCGCGGCTCGCTGTTCGGCTTCGCTCGGACGGGTTCGAGGCAATCGTCGTGTCGGAGGATCCGTGAGCCGAACCGCGGCGCAAACGCCACTGATCCAGCAGTATCTCGACATCAAGTCGCGGCACACCGATGCGATTCTGTTCTTCCGGGTCGGAGACTTCTACGAGATGTTCTTCGATGACGCGGAGGAGGGAAGCCGACTGCTCGGCATCACGCTCACGTCACGCAACAACGGATCGTCGGAGGTGCCACTGGCTGGAGTGCCGGTAAAGGCGCTCCCCGAATACCTCCCCAAGCTGGTGCGCCTGGGACGAAAGGTGGCGATCTGCGAGCAGGTCGAGGACGCCTCGCAGGCAGAGGGACTCGTACGGCGGGAAGTCGTGGAGGTCGTCACACCGGGAGCCGTGATCGACGAATCTCTGCTCGAAATGGGGCGCAATACGTTCGTCGCGGCGATAGCTGGAGACGATCCGATCGGACTCGCCACCGCGGATCTGTCCACCGGCGAGGTCGAAGTCTGGGAGTGTGACGCGAGCGCCCTGGCTGACGAGCTGTACCGGGTCGAGCCCGCTGAACTGCTGGTGAGATCGTCCTCTCCGGATCTGCCCGAGGGGCCCTGGCTGGTGACCCGGCGCGAGCCATGGCGGTTCGAGGCGGACGTCGGCGCGGAAGCTCTGCGCAGAGTATATCGCACGGCTGGAATCGATGGATTCGGATTCGAGCTTCCCTCCGACCGGCATCTCGTGGCAGCTGCCGGGGCCGTTGCCGCGTACCTCGAGGAAATCCGTCCCGGCGGAGTGCGTCACCTCCGGGCTCCTCGGATCCAGCGACGCGGCAGATTCCTGCACCTCGATGAGATGACGAGACGGAATCTCGAAATCGTAGAGCCTCTGCGGACTGGCGAAGGTGGAACGCTGATCGAAGTGCTGGACCGGACGAAGACGCCGATGGGACGACGGATGCTCAGACGGCGGATCCTCCGGCCGCTCGTGGACCGGCAGGACATCGACGCGAGACTCGACGCGGTGGCGGAGCTCGTGGAGGAGCGTGATCGAAGGCGCGAACTGCGTTCGGCGCTCGGCGACGTGCGGGATCTCGAGCGACTGGCGGCCCGGATCGCGCTGGGACGCGTCGCCCCGAGGGAGGTGTTGAGCCTCGGTCGTTCTCTCGAGCCGCTTCCGGCTGTCGGTGAATTGATCGCGCCATCGGTCGCCCTGAAATTGCGGACCATCGCTTCGGATTTTGATCCGCTGTCCGACGTTCGGCAGAGGATCGATGCCGCGATCGATCCAGACTCGCCCGTCGCCCTGTCGGCCGGCGGGGTAGTGCGGAGTGGGTACGATCGCGGGCTGGACGGGCTGCGGGAATTGCGGGACGGGGCTGTCGACTGGATCGCCAGGTTGCAGGCCGACGAGCGGAAGAGCACGGGTATCGACAGCCTGAAGGTTGGCTACAACAAGGTGTTCGGGTACTACATCGAAGTCACGCGATCGAACCTCGACCGGGTGCCCGAGCGATTCGAGCGGAAGCAGACGCTGGCGAACGCGGAGCGGTTCATCACTCCGGAACTCAAGGAGTGGGAAGCGAAGGTGTTCGATGCCGAGGCCAGGATCGCCGAGGTCGAGGCGAGCCTGTTCCGCGAGTTGCGCGAAGACCTCGCGAAACAGGTGTCGCGGATTCAGGATGCGGCGGAGCGGCTGGCGGAGCTGGACGTCCACGCGTCGCTGGCGGAGAGCGCCGAGCGGGACCGGTATGTCCGTCCCGAGGTGACTGACCGATTCGGTCTCGAGATCGAGGCCGGTCGTCACCCGGTGGTCGAGCAGCGGATCGCTCGGGACGACTTCATCCCGAACGACATCGCGCTGGACCGTGACGGATTCGTGATGGTCCTCACCGGGCCGAACATGGCCGGGAAGTCGACGGTGCTTCGCCAGGTTGGTCTGATCGCTCTCATGGCTCAGGTCGGCTCGTTCGTGCCGGCCGATCGGGCGAAGATCGGACTGTGCGATCGTGTGTTCACCCGGGTCGGCGCCTCAGACAGCCTCGCGCGCGGTCAAAGCACGTTCATGGTCGAGATGACGGAGACGGCCACGATTCTCAACGGAGCGACGGACCGGAGTCTGATCCTGCTCGACGAGATCGGTCGCGGGACGTCGACTTACGATGGCGTGGCGATCGCGTGGGCGGTTACGGAGTACATTCACGAACGGGTGGGAGCGAGGACCGTTTTCGCGACCCACTACCACGAGCTCGTAGAACTGGCGGACTCGCTTCCCGGGGTTGGCGCATGGAACGTCGCCGTGCGGGAGACCGGGGAGGACATCGTGTTTCTGCGACGACTCGAGCCGGGAGGATGTGATCGATCCTACGGAGTGCACGTGGCCCGGCTGGCGGGCGTTCCGCGCCCCGTGATCGATCGCGCATTCGAAGTACTGCACGAACTCGAGGAAGGACCCGACGGTGGAACGAGACTGGCGCACCTGGTGGACCGCGCCCGGGACCAGCTGTCGTTGTTCGGCGGTCGCGACCCCGCACTGGCCGAGAAGATAACGGCGGTGGATGTGGACCGGCTCACCCCGGTGGAAGCGCTCGTGCTGGTGAACGAGATGAAGCGAATGGTCGAGGAAGACCAATGAGCAGGCCCACGCGGAACGGAGCGCTCGTCGCCGCGACATGTGTCGTCCTCGTCGGCTGCGCAGACACGGTGAATCCGAATCGGGGTGGGCTTCGCCTCGGACTCGACGACGGGCCTCTGCGACCGCCGGCGGCGATAGAAAGCGATGTATTCGAGTTTCCTCGCGGCGCCTGGGAGGATGGAATCGGTGGGACCACCGTACTCAAAATCATGATCGACGCCGACGGTACGGTCGACTCGGCCTTCGTCCTGCAGTCGAGCGGTCACAAGCTGCTCGATTCGGCAGCTGTCGCGAATTCGTCCAAGCTGTTGTACCGCCCTGCCGAGCAGGGCGGTCAAGCGGTTCCGATCTGGGGCCGCCTGCCTGTCATATATCCCCTTCCCGGAGAAGCAGCCGCCGATGACCGAACCCTCCCCTGACCGTACCGGCGTGGGTCCCATGGACAGCGTACTCGACGCGATCGGGTGGACTCCGCTCATTCGACTGAATCGGGTCTCGGAGGGCATCCGTACGCCCGTGTTCATCAAGGCAGAGTCATTCAATCCGGGTGGTTCGGTAAAAGACCGGATCGGCCTCGCGATGATCGAGGTGGCCGAGCGGGAGGGCCTCCTCGGGCCGGGCGGAACGGTCGTGGAGGGGACGTCGGGGAATACCGGGGTCGGACTGGCGGTGGTGGCCGCCGTGCGGGGGTACAGGTGCATCTTCACGATTCCCGACAAGATGAGCGCCGAGAAGATCAATCTCCTGCGTGCATTCGGGGCCGAAGTGGTCATTACACCCTCTAACGTTTCGCCTGACCACCCGGACTACTATGTCAACGCGGCGAAGAGAATCGCGCAGGAGACGCCCGGGGCGTTCATGACGAACCAGCACTACAACCAGGAAAACCCCGAGGTGCACTACCTGACGACCGGTCCGGAGATCTGGAAGCAGACGGCTGGAGCTGTGACTCACTTTGTCGCGTCCCCGGGGACGGGAGGGACGATCAGCGGAACCGCGCGCTTCCTGAAGGAAATGAACGGTGCGATCCGGATCGTGGCGGGTGATCCCGTCGGCTCGATCTATGCTGAGTACTCGCGCACCGGAGTGAAAGGTGAGGACGCGCCGTACCTCGTCGAGGGTATCGGAAACGACAAGATCTCGTCGACCCTCCACTTCGAGTGGATCGATGAATTCCGCACCGTGACCGATGTCGAGGCCTTCTCGATGGCGCGACGGCTCGCGCGCGAAGAGGGACTGCTGGCAGGTGCCTCGACCGGGCTGATCGTCCAGGTGGCGCTCGACGTGGCACGGGAACTGGACGATCCCGAATCGTGTGTCGTGACCCTGCTTTGTGACACGGGGGAACGATACCTGTCGAAGGTGTTCGACGAAGACTGGCTGCGGGACAACGGGCTGGCGGAGGTGCTCGAGACCGAAGTCGAGAGGGGAAGTTGAACGCGATGCGAATAGCCGTTCTACTTGGAGGAACGAGCGAAGAGCGCAAGGTGTCGCTCGCGTCCGGCCGGGCCGTGGTCGAGGCGTTACGCAGCCGCGGCCATTCGGTCGTCGCGGTCGATCCTGCGTTCGGTGCGATCCCGGGTGACGAGGAGGACCATTATCTCGGGGGCGCGGTCGGCCCGGCCCCACCCGAGATCGAAGACCTTCGGGCGATGGGGATGGCAGCGCTGGGAACCGCGCTGGCGGAGTTGCCTGCCGTGCGCGACGCGGACGTCGCGTTCATAGCCCTCCACGGCGGCGACGGCGAGAACGGCCGTGTGCAGGCGTTACTCGATGTGGGAGGAGTCCCGTACACCGGAAGCGGGTTCATCGGCTCGTCGATCGCGTTCGACAAGCGGCTGTCGAAGGAGCTGCTGGCTCAAGCCGGTATTCCGACGCCGGCCTGGGCACCGCGAAGCCAGGCGCCGGGCTCGACCCTCGCCAGCCTGGGGCTTCCGCTGGTGGTGAAGCCTTCGTGTGGAGGGTCCACGGTCGGCCTGACCATCGTGCGCCAGGCGGAGGAGCTCAGAGCCGCGATCGGGCTCGCCGTGCGCTACGACACGGACGTGTTGTGCGAGGAGTTTATTCCAGGACGGGAACTCACGGTGACGGTACTGGATGGCGAACCACTGCCGGCAGTGGAGATTTTTCCGGGGAACGAGATCTACGACTACGAATCGAAGTACACACCGGGGATGTCGCGCTACGAAACGCCGGCGGCCCTCGACGGCGATGAGTCGGACCGGTTGGCGGAACTGGCGGTACGCGCCTATCACGCTTTGCGCCAGAACTCGTTCAGTCGCATAGATTTCCGGAGGGACGAGGCCGGCATGTTCTGGTGCCTGGAGGCGAATTCCGTTCCGGGTCTCACGGCCACGAGCCTGGTACCGAAGGCTGCCGCCGCTGCGGGAATCGAGTTTCCGGAGCTATGTGAGCGGATCTCCGCAGCGGCGAGTGTGGAAGGTTCCGAACGCGAAGGGGGGAGCTGACCGGCATGGGTCTGTGGGACCGGTCGTACACGGGAGGGCCGCAGCGAGCAGCCGGGGGCGGTTTCGGCGTCGGAGCGGGCGAAGGCCCGGGCGGGGGCGGACGCCGGGACCCGTTCGCGTCGCTTACGCCGTGGGTGAAGAAGCTCCTGGTGATCAACTTCGGGATCTGGGCCGTGATGGCGATCGGCCTGGTCCCGTGGAGTACAGCCAGCGATCTGCTGGCGTTCTCCGTCGACCGGATTCTGACCCGACCGTGGACGATCGTCACCTACATGTTCGTCCATGCAGGCTTCGGGCACGTGTTCTTCAACATGCTCGCCCTGTTCTTCTTCGGTCCCCCGCTGGAGCGGGCGTGGGGCAGTCGGGAGTTCATTACTTACTACCTGGTGTGCGGTATTGGCGGGGCCCTCGCGGCGCTGCTGCTCGTCAACATCGTCGGGGTCGCACCGATGGTGGGAGCGTCGGCCGCCGTATTCGGGATTCTCCTGGCGTTCGCGATGACCTGGCCGGACGCTCCGATCTACCTGTGGTTCCTTCTCCCGATAAAGGCGAAGTACTTTGTCGGGTTTCTAGCCCTACTCACATTTTATTCGACATTCTCGTCCAGTCGGACAGCAGGCAGTACGGCTCACTGGGCACACCTGGGAGGGCTGGTCGCAGGTTGGCTGTGGCTCCGATACGGGAATCGGATCGAACGCTCGGCGGACCGTGCGCTGGTGAGGGTGAAAAGATCGCGACGTGGTCTGAAGACCGTTGAACGGGATTCGCCCGATGACGGACGGAAACGGCAGACGAGACGTAAGCCCCGGGCGCCGCGCTCCGGCGATACGCTGGACGAGGTCAACCGGATTCTGGACAAGATCGGCGAGAAGGGAATGGAATCTCTCACGCCGGCTGAGTTGAAGTTCCTTAATGAAATGAGTCAGCGGAGGACCGACCCGGACCGAACGCACTGAGACCCGCAGACCGACCTTTCGGGTCGCCGACGTCGCGGATAGAATGGCAGGTCTGTCCCTCTTCGAATCACTCCCCAGCCTGGAGGCAAAGGCGCGATGGCTGTCGAATACCGCTCCTCTAACATCAGAAACGTCGTTCTTCTCGGTCACGGTGGAAGTGGCAAAACGACTCTGACCGATTCGCTGTGCTATATCACCGGCTCGACGACACGGCGGGGCCAGGTCGAGAACGGGACGTCGCATACGGACTTTACACAGGAAGAGATTGACCACGGGATTTCCATCAATCTCGCGGTGGCCAGGGCCGAGTGGATGGACACGAAGCTCAACCTGATCGACACTCCGGGATACCTCGACTTCTTTGGTGAAGTGGAAGCGGGAGTCAGGGTCGCGGACGGCGCTCTCGTTGTCGTCGGCGCCACGTCGGGAGTCGAGGTAGGGACGGAGCGCTGCTGGCGCGCCGCAGAACGACACGGCATCCCGCGGATGGTGTTCATCAGCATGATGGACCGGGAAAACGCGAGCTTCGACAAGGCGTTCCAGCAGGTGCGCGACTCCTTCGGCAAGGGCGCGATCCCGGTCGAGGTGCCGATCGGAAGCGGCGAACATTTCAGCGGGATCGTCAACCTGTTCTCCGGGCACGCGCATCATTACCGACCCGGGTCGAGCAAGGGCGAGTACGACCACGTCGAGATCCCTGACGAGGTGTCCGCCGCCGTCGAGAAGTACCGCGAGCAGCTGATCGAGTCGATCGCCGCCACAGACGACGCCTTACTGGAGGCGTATCTCGAGGGTGAAGAACTGGATCGTGACCGGGTTCTCACGGGCATGAAGCTCGGGATGGCGCGTGGCGAGTTATTCCCTGTGTTCTGCGGGTCCGGGGCCAGCGGGAAGGGAGTACGAGCCGTACTCAAGAAGCTCGTCGAGCTGATGCCCGCACCCTCGGAGATCGGAGTCGTCCAGGCGGAGGACTCGCGGGGCAATGTCGTGGAGCTGGAGCCCGCTGACGGATCTTCCATGACGGCCCTCGTGTTCAAGACCACCCAGGAGCCCAGGGTCGGAGAGTTGAGTTTTTTCCGCGTGTTCACCGGCGTAGCGCAAAGCGGAGCGACGGTCGACAACGCCGCGCGCGGCTCCAGCGAGCGGATCTCGCACCTCGGGATTCCGGACGCTACGACGCGTGCCGAGGTCGAGCGGCTGCATGCCGGAGATATTGGCGTGGTGGCCAAGCTGAAGGACACGCATACGGGCGACACGCTGTGCACGCAGGGCAAGGGACTCACGCTGCCGGGAATCAACTGGCCGAAAGCGGACATCTCGATTGCCATCAAGGCTGCTTCGCGTGGAGAGGAAGACAAGCTGGCCAACGGTCTGACGAAGTTGCACGAAGAGGATCCGACGTTCTCCGCGAGCTTCGAATCGGAACTCGGCCAGACGATCGCGCGCGGACTCGGCGAGCTGCACCTGAACATCGCGATGGAGCGGCTGTCCAGGAAATACGCAGTCCATGTGGAGACGGAACCGCCCCGGATCCCCTACCGCGAGACGATCACCCGGTCCGCCGAAGGGCAGGGACGTTACAAGAAGCAGACGGGCGGACGAGGGCAGTTTGGTGACTGCTGGATTCGGATTCGGCCCCGGGCTCGCGGAGAGGGCTACGAGTTCATCAAGAAGATCGTCGGGGGCTCGATCCCAGGGAAGTTTATTCCTGCTGTCGACAAGGGGGTGAGGGAAGCCTCGGGGCGGGGAGTGATTGCCGGGTATCCAGTCGTCGATTTCGAGGTGGAATGCTACGACGGTTCGTACCACTCGGTCGACAGCTCCGAGATGGCGTTCAAGGTCGCGGGCTCGATGGCCTTCCGAAAGGTGGCGAAGGACGCGAAACCGATCCTTCTCGAACCGATTATGAACGTCACGGTCCGGGTACCGGAAGACTACATGGGCGACGTGATCGGTGACCTGAACCAGCGCCGAGGCCGAATCCTGGGCATGGATGCTGACGGACACTGGCAGGAAGTGAAGGCGCAGGTTCCGCTGGCGGAGCTCTATAAGTACTCGACCTCGCTTCGATCGCTGACCCAGGGAAAGGGCCTGCACGCGCGCGAGCTCCACGGATATGAGCCCGTTCCGAACGATGTCACGGCGAAGATCGTGGCGGACGCCGAGGCGCGCAAAGAGGAAGAAGGACACTGATCCGCAGCCGCCCCTCCAGCCATGGTCTCCGCCGGAACCCGCGGCTGAAGGGTCGGATGAACGACTGACGGGAGAGAGCAGTTTGGCCGGACACAGCAAATGGTCGCAGATCAAGCGCGCGAAGGCGGTGACGGACGCTGCCCGGGGCCGGACGTTCGGGAAGATGGGCCGAGAGATCGCCGTCGCCGCACGCCTGGGTGGCGGGGACCCGAGTATGAATTCCCGGCTGCGCACAGCGATCGCGAGCGCGAAGGCTGTGAACATGCCGGCGGCGAACATCGACCGGGCTGTTCAGCGCGGCACGGGCGAGCTCCCCGGGATGAGCTTCGAGGAGACGACCTACGAGGGGTACGGGCCCGGTGGGGTCGCCCTGCTGATCGAGTGCGTAACCGACAACACGAACCGCACCGTAGCGGAGCTCAGACACAGGATCGAGAAGTCCGGGGGAAATCTTGGGCAGACCGGATCCGTCGCCTGGATGTTCGAGCGAAAGGGGCAGGTATACGTCGACGCGGCGCGCTTCGCGGAAGAAGCTGTGTTCGAGTCGGCGATTACGGCAGGGGCCGAGGACCTCACTACCGAGGACGGAACGCATGTTCTGACGACCGCCGTGAGCGAATTCCATGTCGTACAGGACGCCCTGCGCCAGGATGCGGTCGAGATTCTCGAGGCGGAACTCGCCTGGTTGCCGAGTAACACGATCCGGGTCGAAGGGAGAGAGGCGGAGAGGCTCATCCGCCTGATCGAGGATCTCGAGGAGCATGATGACGTAATGAAGCTGTGGGCGAACTTCGAGGTCGACGAAGAGGCGTTCGCTGCCCTGGGAGCTGAATGAGAGTGGTTCCCGGATCGTGTTCCAGGTTGGACGAAGGGACGGGGCACCTCCCCGTCCCTTCGGCTTTCCAGTGAGAGATCTCGGCATCGATCCCGGGTCGGCCGCGACCGGGTTCGGTGTGGTCGAG
>JBDGUZ010000001.1:0-53144 GCA_039585915.1 Gemmatimonadota bacterium | reverse complement strand
AGTCAACGACGATGATCTCTCCCGCCCAGCCGGCCAGAGCGCGCAGGCATGACCCGATCCTGTCTTCCTCATTCTTCGAAATGATGACGGCAGACAGTGACCGGTGGATCATGCGCGAACCCCCGCTACGACGCGAACTTTGTGTGGTCAGGTTTCTTAAGATACAGAGGCGGGAGCCCAGCCGCAGGGCCATAGACCACGGACTCCCCTGCATGCATCCATGATCAGGGGTCGGTAGATCAGAGCCAGGAGGACCGCTGTTCCCCGGAGTCAGACTCTGCAGTTCAGTCCGGGCTCAGTGGGGTCCCCGGGCCGCCCCCAACACTTCCACGGGGCCCCTGGTAATGGCCGTGCAGTCCTCGATCACATCGAACTGCTTTGCTACGAGGTCTGACAGTGCGGGATGCGCCATGACTGCGGCCGCAAGCGGTCCCGCGAGATAGGCGTCCAGGGCTGGGGCATCCTCGAACAGATAGATGCCCCCGGCCTCGCGCTCGTCCTCGTTCATCAGCCAGATCTTCCAGGTCAGGCCGCCGAGCTGAGCGAAGTCGCCGACAAGCGACCGAGCGATCCCCTCGAACTCCTCGCGAGGAACGTTCAGCTTGAAATTGATCTGCAGGATCCTGGCAGGCATTCTCGCCTCCTCCGTTACGAGAGAGACACGTCAGGAGGGGGCGACTGGCGGGTCCGGCTAAGGAATATAATATAGGGCTCAGTACCTGGCTTTGCGAGCGGCGTCGGACGTTCAGTCAGGCTTTCCCGGAACTGAAATAGGATCCCGCTGAGCCACTGAGTCTACTCGATGCCGAGCAGCTCCATCAGTACATCCCGGCTCGTCAGACACTCGAACGGCGCCTTCAAGAACCTGTCGGCCATGTAGTTGAACAGTTCGTATTCGTTCCTAAGCATGAAGTGTGTCGCCCCGGGCATGACGAACAGGTGGGCGTTCGGAATGTTCTCGTAGATCTCGAGGATGTGCCTGGGCTTGATGATGTCGTCATCGCTGGTCATCACCAGCACCGGACTCGTGATCGCACGCAGGTCCGTCAGGAGAATGTGAGGTTCATTCACCATCAGGTTCATGTGGACCCGCTCGTTCTCCCAGTCGCGGGACGAACCGCCGATCACGATCATCGAGTCGATATGCGCACGGTAGCCCGCGCTGAAATCCAGCTCCCAATCGGCGATCGCTCCCTTCCACGGCCACAGATTCGGAGTCGGCGGGCGCTCGCCGACACGATCGTCTGCGATCTTCCACGGCTCCATCCGGACGGGCAGTGGACCGGGGAGTGGATCATCGAGGAGACCGCCGAGAAGGCCCTCACTCACAGGAGCGCCGACGGGCTGGAGCAGTCCCGGGTAGCGGCCTATGGACTCGGCGAGCTATTCGCGGGCGTCGAGCCGGGAGAGATGTTCTTCATCGGGCCTACCCAGGCCCGGTCCTACGTCTACGACTTTCTGCCAGACGGATGACTCGTATGGGCTGTCACCGATGAGGCCAGGATTCACGTCAGGCGCGCCGGGCTGGACGAGACCGTCTATTCGGCCTCCTGGCCCGCACTCCCCTTCCCGCCAGATGAAATCCGGGCGATCCGGGAAGAGCAGGCCAGTCTCAGCCCGCCGCTGTTCATGAACGTGCCCGAGAACTACCAGTTGATCCAACACCTCCTGGTCGATGAGACTGGGGACATCTGGCTCTACGTTCTGAGTCCCGACCGCAAGGGCTTTCTACACCTTTCGGATAACGGTGAGGAACTGGATTTCCATGCGGTGGACGCCGACTTTCATCTGCTGACCGCACGGGTAACGGCGCAAGGAGGACGCCTGTATTTCCTGGCGGGAGGAAAGGACGAGACCAGGATCTTCGTCGCGGACCGGCCCTGAGGACAAGATTCGGGGCGGACCAAGGTGCGATTTCCTCAGTCACTCCGTTCAGGTGGGAAGCCTGCTAGAGTCCTCTGCACGATCTGATCGATGTAGGAGTCGAGTTCGTCACCGGAGGATCACATCGATCACCAGTGTACCGGGACCGCGATCGCCTGACCCGATCACGGAGGATCGTCCATACCCTCCGACCGAGTAGGCGCCGTATCCGAACCCTGGTGTCCAGCCGACGCTCATGTAGCCGAAGTAAGGCCGGTTCCAACCCCACCACGGATATGGATTCCAGAAGCTGACGGTGGGACCGAATCCGCGGCCCCAGCCGCGGTACCCATAGGGTCGACCCCAGCCGTAAGGCCGGCCGAAGCCGACTCCGATGCCCACAGAGACACGCACCGGGGAGCGGTTCCGATTGGTGCCGAGTGCCCTGGACGAACGATCCGGCAGGATCGGGTATGCGGAAATCAGAAAGTCAGGCGATGCGTCCGACACGAGCTCGAAGCCACGGTCGTACAACTCGCGCTCGACGGCTCGTTCGACTCGTCGTTGCAGGAACGGGCTGATCGCGGCGAGGGATTGCTGCTGGCCAGTCGTCAACGGTTTCCAGGCCCAGGTCCCCGAAGACGGCACGGGGGCCTGGCGGTCGAAGTCTTCGCTGTAGCTGACGGTGGAACAAGAGGAACTCATGAGTACCAGCAAGGCCGTGACAACAGATGTCGCCACGAGTGCATGCTTCGCTCTCGTCAGCACCAGTCAGCCCTTCGCCAGAAGCCTCGTCATCCAGCTGTTCTCTATTCAGATGACGAGCGGTGCGCTCCAGACGTCACGAATCAGCTTCGGTTCCCCGTGTACGTATCCGTGAAAGCGATGTCATCACAGACCTGATCGGCTGTCAGCGCGAGCACGTTACCGACCAGAGTTCCTGTCAGTTGTTTATCGCCATCAAAGACGTTGCAGGAAGGCGAGTTATCCCATGCCAGGACGACATTGCCATCCAGGTCGATGCTGCCGGACGCTGCTTCGACCCACAGCGTCTCCTCCGCGCAGTCCATTCCCTGGAGAAAGTACACATCGGCGATGAAGGCGCTTTCGAACTGATCCACGACACCGACCTTCATGTCACACTGGAATTCGGTATTCCCTGCCCCCGAAACTCCCACCTCCTCAAACAGGCCAACGAAGTTCCCCCGGATATCGAGATGAACACCTGGGACACCAGTCGGGTCGTCACTGCTGTAGGCAGACACGCCGAGGACTACCAGAGCCACGAGAAAGAAGGGTCTTATTCGGTCTCCACATCAGATTTGGACTGCGTCGTTCGTTCCGACAATGTAATGAGTATTGGACCGATCGGTTGATCCGGCCGTTACGAATTGATGGTCCTTCGACTGGTCTACACCCGCTACCCGAAATCAGATTCGGGTGGACGAGACGTGGTGCCCTGCTACCCGTCCCGCTTCAACTCCTGAATGAATTCCTGGTGCTCGAGCAGGCGACGTTGGCCTTCCTCGAGGGTCTCGAAGCGTGCCGCCAGTTCTTCGAGCCGCTCGCTCGAGCCTGCCTGCTCCGCCTTGCGGATGGCAATCCACTCATCCAAAAAGTGCCCGAGGCGCTTGGACACAGGTCTGAGCAGAATGACGCCGCCGATGATGCCGGCAATGATGATCCAGAACACCATGGTTCCGAAGAGCAGTATGGGGTCCACGGATTCTGTCTCCTTCTGGCCCGGCTCAGGTGGCTGACGCCGCCTTCAGCCCGATGATCCCCACGAGGATCAGTCCGACGAAGAAGAAGCGCGCGAGATTCGTGGGTTCACTGAAGATGAATATTCCGAGGAAGAACGTCCCGACTGCTCCGATCCCGGTCCACACGGCATAGGCGGTGCCGATCGGAATCGTCCGCTGGGCCATCATGAGCAGGACCCCGCTCAGCGCCATGCACACGATGGCGAACACGATCCAGTTCCAGCGCAGCCCGGTCTCGGCCATTCCCAGCTTGAGGCCGACCGGCCAGCCCCACTCGAAGACTCCGGCGATGATCAGGTAGATCCAGGGCATGGATGAATATAGCCGGGAAGTCATGCAGGGGAGAAGCCTGTCGAGCAGGCCTCTCCCCCTGATTGAGGCTATTCCAACCGCTCGAACGTCACCGTCCAGGTGTTGCCGTTCTCGTCGTTCTCGAACACCCGGGTCAGCTTTCCATCCTTGATCCAGTATTCGGTGGACCAGGTGTTGTCACCGGACATTGCGTTCGGACTCATGGCCACCAGCGTGGTACCATGAATTGTGGACCCGGAAATCGTGTAACTACCGGCCGAACCGCGGAATCGCCTCCAGGCCTCCAGGAGTTGCTCATCCGAAGGATCCTCGGGCAGGTCGGCCCTGGCACCGCCATCGCCGCGGATTCGCGCGGTCGACCAGTGGCCATCCGAGTAGATCGTAATGTTGGGATTGGAATTGTCCCTGGCCCAGCTGGTGTCGGAAGACGCGAAGGCGACGTGCACCGCCTTCCATGCGCCGTTGATGGCCGACACTTCGGGCGGCGGGGCAGGACGGAAGGCGAGAACCACCGCGGCGACGGCAAGAACGACGGACGGGATGACGAGCTTTCGCATACTGCCTCCGGAATGGGGGGGGGAATTTCCTCCGACCCACGAAGGTCAAGATCCGTTGAGAAGTCAAAGAAAGAACGACGGGCCGAGCCGCCGCGGATGCCGTAAGTTCGAAGTAGCCGACCCGACTCGTGACCTGGTACGCGTCCCAGCCCCGGCACGGCTCTACGAACACGGCTGCAGGCATGAAGACAGGAGACATGATGCGAATGATCTGGCGTGCTGCCGCGATGGGAAGTCTGTGGTTGATTCTCGCTGCCGGGATGCTTGCAGCTCAGGCCGTCACCCTGGCGATCCCTTCCGAGATCCTGGGCACGGAACGCGCCGTCTACGTCAGACTGCCCGTGGGCTACGAAATGAGGACCGACTCTTATCCGGTTCTCTACTTCACCGACGGCGAGGCTATCGACCGCATCGCCGTCCCGATCGTCGATTCCCTGTCGCGCGCCGAAACCGTACCCGAAATGATCGTCGTCGGCATTCCACACCAGGATCGCCGGTCCGACCTCACGCCTACCGCGCTGCAAAGCAGACCGGGCAGTGGTGGAGGAGCGGAGTTCTTCCGGTTCATCGCGGAAGAAGTCATACCGCACATCGATGCCAATTACAGGACGGGACCGACTCGCATCCTGTATGGACATTCTCTGGGGGGGCTATTCTCGGCCTTCGTCATGGTGCGCGACCCGGGGTTGTTCGCGGGTTACATAGCGTCGAGTCCGGTGATTTCCTGGGACGATTGGTACGTCCGCGAGCTCGCGGCTGCTCGGTTCACGGCCTGGGAGGACCGGAACACATTCCTCGCTCTTAGCGTCGGCGCAGAGGAGGAGCCACGCTTCCTGGACGCGGGGACCGAGTTCGCTGCCTGGCTGGAGCAGAATGCGCCCGACAGTCTTCGCTGGAGCTTCCGCGTGTACGACAACCAGGATCACATGTCGGTATGGCCGCACAGTTTCCGCGACGGGCTGGTAGGATTCTACTCTCAGCCCGGCAGATAGACCTTCAGGTCCGGAATGTCGTCGAAGTCGCCGAGGTTCAGCGTCCACAACTCCGCCTCCCATACCAGGGCGCAGGCCGCGATCGCGAAGTCCATCTCTCTACCACGCACTCGCGGGAGCGTCGAGTAGAGTCTTGCGGCCGCCTGGGCCGCTTCGGTTCCGAAGGGCACGGCCCGACTCGCCGGAAACAGGCGTTCCTGTGCCTCGAGTTCCGCCGGTGCGCGCGGACCGCGTAGCCATTCGTACAGCACCAGACTCGGAAGCTGGATGACCTCACTCCGAGCGAGGGCTGTCCTGAGGCTCTTCCGGGTGTCCGTTTCGCCGCCAAATCCGTCGATCAGGACGGAGGTGTCGAGGAAGATCATTGATCCCCGGACGGCGTCCGGCGACCTCCACCGCGGCGGGCGTCACGAATCGCCCGGAGCTCCTCCTCTACTTCCTTCCGCGGCCGCGTGGGGATGCTGGCGACTGCTTCGTCGAACACACTGAGCATCCGGTCGCGCTCCTCCTCGCTCAGTCGCCCGAGGTTGGCGCTGTACTCGCCGATCGCCTCGCGGACGACCTGGCTCTTGGGGATACGGAGGTACCCGGCGGCCCGGTTGAGCCGCGCGACGGTCTTCTCGTCCAGCGTGAACGTCACTTTGGTAGAAGCCACGGATGCCATACTACCATATATCTGGCAGTATGGCAACCGTGAGGTCAGTCAACTTGGCCTGATCGTCGCGACTTCCGCCATGCCCATCGCATCCAACACTTCGCCGTAGAACGGCTCGACCGCGGCGTTCATCGGGCCGACCACACCGAAGTCGAAGCCGACGACGCTGCGAAACGGCCTGGTTCCGGGCGCCATGTCCGCGAGCTCGATGAACGTGTCCACGACCAACTCGGGGTCCGTGTTGACCTCGGGGCTGGCGAACATCTCCTCGAACGCTGCGCCCATGCCCTCGAACGCCTCGTGCAGCGCTGCCGGATATGCGGCGCCGCGACCGTCCGCGTCCGCCGGCGCCGGGGCCTGCGGGAAAAGTTCCGTGGTGAACGGTCCGGGTTCTACCACGACCACGTCCACGCCCGACGACGCGAGCTCGGTGCGGATCCCGGCCGAGTATCCCTCGACGGCCCATTTGCTCGCGTTATACACGGCGAAGAACGGTGCGCCGAACCGGCCGGCGACAGAACTGACGTTGATGAACAGCCCATCGCCTCTGTTGCGCATCGCCGGGAGGAAGGCGCGTGTCACCCGGTGGATACCGAGGACATTCACGTCCATCTGCCGGCCCACCTCGTCAGACGTGTAGGCCTCCGCCAGGCCCACGTACATCTGGCCCGCGTTGTTGATCACGACGTCGGGCGCTCCGGATTCGTTGAGGACCGTCTGCGCGGCGGCGTTTACAGACGCGTCGAATGTTACATCCATCTCGAGCACCCGAAGATCGATCCCCTCGGCCGCGGCTGCAGTAGTGAGCGCTTCCGCGTTTCCCCGGTTCTTTCCACCCACGCCCCTCATAGTCGCGTAGACCCGGTCACCCTGGCGGGCGTGACGAAGGGCGGCGAGACGGCCGAAGCCGGTGCTGCATCCGGTGATGACTACGGTCCTGGGCACTGGTCCTCCTTGCTGGTCACTTGAAACTGTTCGAACCCCAAGATAGAACGGGCGCGGATTTGCGGAAGGGCTGACTCATCATCACTCCTGTTCGCTCCCTGCAGCCGTATTCCCACTTTCCCGCTTTCCCACTTTTCGTGCAGGGGGGTCTGCCCCCCATCGCCGTCGCCCCCCATCGCCGTTGCCCGTCATCGCTTCCCCGTCGCTAACGCCCGCGAGCCGATCGGAGTAGATTGAGGCGAACGAACTCACCCCTCACCGAGTGAACCGCTTGACCGAGGCAGACCTGCCATGAACTCCGAAGCGACCGACGCCTCCCTGCAGGAGGACCTGAATCCGTTCCACATCGCGCAGCAGCAGTTCGAGCACGCGATCCGTTATCTCCCCGAGTACCAGAAGGGGCTGGTCGATTACCTGGTCAGGCCAGAGCGCGTGCTCATCACGGAGTTTCCGATCGAGACGCACGGCGGAACGGTCCGCAACTTCACGGGATACCGGGTGCTGCATAACCGGGCGCGCGGACCGGGAAAGGGCGGGATCCGCTACCACCCGGACGTGACCGCGGACGAGGTGCGGGCGCTGGCCACGTGGATGACGTGGAAATGCGCGGTGATGGATATTCCGTTCGGCGGGGCCAAGGGTGGTGTGGTGTGCAATCCAAAGGTGCTCACGAAGGACGACCTGCGGAAGATCACCAGACGGTTCATCGCGGAGCTCGGCGATGCGATCGGCCCGCACACCGACGTCCCGGCACCGGATGTGAACACGAGCGCCGAGACCATGGCCTGGGTGTTCGACACCTATGACATGATGCACCCGGGCCGGAACAACGCGCCGGTCGTGACCGGGAAACCCGTGGACATGGGCGGCTCGTTCGGTCGTAACGAGGCGACGTCGCGCGGCTCCCTGTTCTGCACCCAGCACGCCCTGTCGCGGGGCCTCGTGGACGGGCTGGACTCGGTGGACGGCGCCAGGGTCGTGGTGCAGGGATTCGGAAACGCCGGCTCGATCGCCGCACAGCTGTATGCCGAGCAGGGCGCGATCATCATCGCGTGCAGCGATTCACGTGGTGGAATCTACAACCCGGACGGCTTCGACCCCGACGAGGCGATAGCCCACAAGCGGGAGACGGGCTCGGTGGTCGGCCTTCCCGACACAGAGGAAATCAGTAACGAGGAGCTGCTCGCGCTCCGGTGCGACATCCTGATACCGGCCGCGCTCGAGAACCAGATCCGGGCCGATAACGCGGACCACGTGAACGCCCTGATGATCACCGAGGCCGCCAACGGCCCCACGACTCCAGCGGCCGACCGGATCCTCAACCAGAAGGGGATCCCGGTCCTGCCCGACATCCTCGCCAACGCCGGCGGGGTTACGGTCAGCTACTACGAGTGGGTGCAGAACATCGAGCACGAACAGTGGGACGAAGAAGAGGTCAACGCGAAGCTGCTCCGCAAGATGATTCGGGCGACAGACGCGGTGCTCGACACCAGGGACAGAGTCAACGGATCACTGGCCGAGATCGAGGCGGCGCGCAAGAACCTCGGACGGGGCCAGGACGGGCTCGACCCGATCGACCTCCGCACGGCCGCCTATATCCTGGCAGTGAAGCGGGTGGCCGACGTGACGCTGCGCAGAGGAATCTGGCCGTAGGACTGTTGCGGCGCTCGAGGACTGCGAGCAGGCTCCCGACGTCGACTTCGTTCTCGTGATTCACTCGATTCTGCTTTCCATCAGTCCGTCGTGCCCGTCAGAATCCCGTTTCTAATTCGTACCGCCTTCTCCGACGCATCTGGAATCGGGTCGATCTGGTGCGATGACCGGGGCGCGAAACCCAACTGTCCGGGCAGAGCCAGCTCGCTGCCGTCGCGGACGACGACGAACTCGACCGGCGTCCCTTCCGGATCCTTGGCATACCTGGCCCGGAACTGGTTGGCCCACTCGGGCCCATCGGCTACGATCTCGCCGGCTCGGACCAGGATATCACCCTCTCTGACACCGGCATTTGTGGCCGAGCCGTCCGGAGTCACCGCGTTGACGTGGACGCCTCCGATGCCCGCGTTGAACATCACTCCGATGTAGGGTACCACCTGTTCCTGTTCGAGGTACCGTATGCCGGCGAGCGGCAGGATCTCGTCCCACGGGTACGGATCGCGCCCGCCGATGTAGCGGTCGTGGAATTCGTCGACATCCAGGCGGGTGCCGACGACGATCATGCTCGAGATAGGGGCTTTCACAATCCCCTCCCATGGCAGGTCTCATGCGTCCATATGTTTATTGGACACCCGGGCGAGGCAGTTAGTTGAGGGGTCGGGTCGGCCTCACGGGCGAGCGGATTGCGTGCCCCGTTCAGCACCCTACGGGATGATTCCCACTTTCCCACTTTCCCATATGCCGAACCACGGACTCTCACGTAGTTTGGCTCGGGCCAGGCTGTTTCCGGCACATGCTCCGACCGATCCGACCCAGAGGAACGTCATGAGACCGCACGTCGTCAGCCGCACGATTCTCAGCCTCGCGCTTTGTTTCGCGCTCGTGGTGGATGCCCCTGATTCGGCACGCGCTCAGGCGTCCGCCCCGAACCCGACCACCCTCGTCCGACCCGACCGCCTGTTCGATGCTGAGAACGGGCGGACCCACGAGGGCTGGGTGGTACTCGTCGAGGGGAATCGCATCACGGCGGTCGGTGCGGCAGACGACGTCCAGACTCCCGCGGGTGCCGAGATCATCGATCTGCCGGGGACCACGCTGCTGCCGGGCCTGATCGAGGCCCACGCGCACCTGTTCCTCCACCCGTACTCCGAGACATTGTGGGACGATCAGGTCCTGCGGGAGGCCCGCTCCTACCGGACGGTGCGCGCGGCGGTCCACGCCGAGCAGACCCTGATGTCGGGCTTCACCACGCTGCGCGACCTGGGAACCGAAGGAGCCGGCTGGGCCGATCTCGGGATCCGCGACGCGATCGACGACGGCTTGATCCCCGGTCCGCGGGTGCTCGCGGCCACGCTCGCGCTGGCCGCCACCGCCTCGTACGCCCCCGGCCCGAGCGGGTGGGACCCGGACCTCGTGCTTCCGCAGGGAGCGCAGCCGGTAACCGGAGTGACGGAGATCCGGCGGGCAGTGCGCGAACAGGCGGGCCGCGGAGCTGACGTGATCAAGGTGTACGCCGACTTCGGTCGCAGGGGAGGCGTCGCACCGACCTTCACTCTGGACGAGTTGGAGGCACTGGTCGACGAAGCGCACGCAGCAGGTCTCCCGGTTGCCGCCCACGCCAGTTCACCGGATGGGATGCAGCGCGCGACTATCGCAGGCGTGCAGACGATCGAGCACGGATCGAGCGGCACGCCGGAGGTATTCCGCCTGATGGCCGATCACGGCGTGGTGTTCTATCCAACCCTCGCCGCCGCGGCGGCCTACGACGAGTACTTCAGCGGACTGTCCGGCGGTTGGGACCCGGACACACCTGATCAGGGCCTGAGCCCCCGGATCCGGGGGACGCTCGAAGCGTTCCAGGCAGCCCTCGAGGCGGACGTCACGATCGGACTCGGCAGCGATGTAGGAGTGTTCCCGCACGGAGAGAGCTGGCGTGAGCTCGAATGGATGGTTCGCGGGGGAATGTCGCCCACCGAAGCCCTGCAGGCAGCGACGATCGTCAACGCCCGGGCCCTCGGGATGAAAGATCTCGGCTCGATCGCCGAGGACGCGCTGGCAGACCTCGTCGCGGTACAGGGGGACCCGACGATCGACATCCGGGCCGTCCGGGACGTGGTATTCGTGATGAAGGACGGCGTGGTGGCACGATCGCCCTAGTTCTCCTCCTCCGCCGTGTACCGCTCGAGCCGGACGGTCCACGCCCACCGTCCCGAGATCTCGGACGGTGGCACGCCGCCCAGGTCGATTCTGAGTATCCCGTCGGCGTACCGCCACGGCAGGTCGCCGTCATGCCCGAGGAGCGTAATGCGCGTCCCCCGTGGCGGTTCGGCGATCGGCAGACCGAGCTCACCGTCTGGCCATTCGAAGGTGATCGCGTACAGGTTCCCATCTTTCTGGGTATAGGCGAGGTACCGCTGCATCGAGCGGTAGGTGCCGGCGAGGCCGTCCCCCTCCCTGCGGTCGGCCGCCGAGAACAGGCGTGCCTGCGGGATGACCCCGGTCTCCAGTCCAGGGCCGGACCACTCGAACCGCACGGAAGCCTGGAGTTTCTCTTCGCGGTACTCGACCCGGACCGGAACCCTGGTCCCACCGACCAGGCGGATCGTCGGGTCCGCCGAGTTCACTTCCTCGTCCCACTCATCCACCACGAGCCGGCCGTCCACCCGGGCTCGCACGCGGTCGTCGGCCGAAGCCGAGAACGTGTAGTCGCCCGTTTCCGGAGCCTCGAGGTATCCCGTCCACTCGGCCGTGAAGTCGTCCTCGCGGATCGGGTTCCCGGGGCCGTTTCGATTCCAGGAGAAGTCCACCGTAGGATCGACCCGCTCGAGCGTGACCTCGCGTTCCTCGCCGGCTTTCAGCCACGGACGCGACCCGTAGATCGCCTCGCCGTTCACGTCCAGCCACTCACCGAGTTGCCGCAGGCGTTCCTGCTGGAGCAACGGGATCTGGCCGTCTGCCTTCGGGCCCACGTTGAGGATCATCCCTCCGCCACCTGCCACCGCCGCTGCGAAGAAATGGACCAGGGCCTCCGGCGTCATGTATGCCCCGAGCCTCTCGTTCCGGTTGAACCCGAACGATCGGCCGATGCCGCGGACCTCCGTCCACGGTCTGTCGGTGAGTTCGATTCCCGAGCTGAACTCAGGCGTTCGGAACCCGATATCGCTGCCCCCGCCCCACCGATCGTTTACCACGGCGTCCGGTCCCACCGTGTCGAAATACCACCCGATCAGCTCTTGGGAGCGCAGCTGCTCGGCCGAGTTCAGCCATTCGCCGTCGGCAAACATGAGATCGGGCCGGTAGGCGGTGACGAGTTCCTTGAACTGCGGGACCATGTGCCGGTCCACGTACGGGCCGATGGCCTCGGGCGGGTCCGTGTACCAGCGGTGCAACGCGTTCGTCCACTCACACAGCGAGTAGTAGAGCCCCATCCGGAGTCCGGCTTCACGCACGGCATCCGTGAGTTCTCCGACCAGATCGCGCCCCGGCCCGACATCCAAGCTGTTCCAGCCCTTCGAGTACGCGCTGGGCCACAGCGCAAAGCCGTCGTGGTGCTTCGAGACGAGGACCACGTAGCGGGCCCCGGAGCTCCGGAACAGCTCCGCCCACTCTCCCGGCTCGAACAGCTCGGCCTTGAACAGCGGTGCGAAGTCCTCGTACTCGAAGCCCTCGCCGTAGTTGTCGCGCATATACCGGATGCGGAGAGAATCGCCCGTCTGCAGGCCGCGCAAGAACCACTCGGCGTAGTCTTCGGGACCCGAGTAAGCGGGTACCGAGTAGACACCCCAGTGGATGAATATCCCGAGCTTCGCCTCGGTGAACCACTGCGGATAGGCGCGGGCACGGAGAGTCTCCCACGAGGCGGATTCGAATCGCGATTCCTGGGGCGGCGGCGGATCCAGTTCCTGGGCCGCGGTCGGCGCGGCGAGGGCGAGCACAGCCAGCAAAGCGGGAACCCACGATGTCAGCGGCTTCAAGGAAATACCTCCCGGTGTGGTGCCGGTCAGGCGTTCAAGATCGGCGGGCCCTGGTTGCCCGGGCAAGCGTCCGTGAGGGAGCCGGTACGGCTGGCCCGTTGCGCGCTTCGCATTCGGGGCGGAGGTTGCCGGGCGACCGTACGGCTTCAATTCACAGACATTCGATAACAGGAATCGCGATGCATGTAGCACACAGTCCTCGGATACGTGTCCCGTTCGCCCGGATTTTAGCGGCTGCTCTCTTCCTGCCGGCTACTGCGTGTTCACAGGAGAGCCCGATGCCCGATCCCGACCTCGAGACGCGCGCCCGGGCCATTCACGAGAGCGTGATCACGGTCGACACGCACGATGACATCTCGTCCAACTTCGCGACCGCCGAGTCCGACCCCGGTGAGTACGAGGGGCGGCAGGTCACGCTTCCGAAGATGCGGGCAGGCGGGCTGGACATGGCCTTCTTCATCGTCTATGTGGGTCAGACTGAGCGAACGCCAGAGAACTACGCCGAAGCGAAGGCCGAAGCGATCCGGAAGTTCGAGGCGATCCACCGGCTGACGGACGACATGTACACGGACGAGATCGGCTTTGCCTGGACGCCCGACGACGTGGAACGGCTGCACGCCGAGGGCAAGCTCGTCGCCACGATCGGGATCGAGAACGGCTACTCGATCGGCACCGACCTGTCGCTGATGGAGGAGTACCATGCGCGCGGCGCCCGCTATTTCGGCCTCACGCACATCGGGCACAACGACCTGGCGGATTCTTCCATCCCGCGGGAGAACCTGGGGGATGCGGAGCAGGAGCACGGCGGCGTGAGTGAGCTAGGCGAGCAGGCGATCGACGAGGCCAACCGACTCGGGATGATGGTGGACGTGTCGCACTCATCAAGGAACACCACGCTCGACGCGGCCCGTCTATCCAGAGCGCCGATCATCGCTTCACACTCGGCGATACGAAAGCTGGCAGACTCGCCTCGAAACCTCACGGATGAGGAGCTCATAGCGATTCGGGACAATGGCGGCGTAATCCAGGTCGTGGCTTTCGATGGCTACGTGATGGTCCGATCGGAGGAGAAGGAGGCGGCGATCCAGGAGCTGCGAGACAACGTCGAGTTTGAATCCTGGGCGGCCGCGACCCCTGAGCAGCTTGACTCGTACCGCGAGTCGAGGGCGAAGATCAACGACCGGTTCCCCGGCGCGACGGTGTCCGATTTCGTGGACCACATCGACTACGGGGTCGAGCTGATCGGGATCGACCATGTCGGGATCAGCTCCGACTTCGACGGGGGCGGCGGTCTGACAGGTTGGACGGATGCGTCGGAGACCTTCAACGTGACGCTTGAGCTGGTGCGCCGCGGGTACTCAGAAGAAGAGATTCGAAAGCTGTGGGGCGGAAACCTGCTTCGCGTATGGCGCGACGTAGAGGCCTTGGCCGCGGAGATCCAGAAATGACTGAGAAACACACGAAGATCATCGTCACCCTTGGGCCAGCCACGAACGATGAGCGGGCCTTGAGGCAGATCAAGGCCAGGGGGGTCGATTTTGTCCGGGTGAACATGTCCCATTCCAGCCTGGAAGACCTCGAGTACTTCATCGATCTATCCCGGAAGGTCGGAGTCCCGTTCATCATCGACACCGAGGGATCTCAGATCAGGACGGGTGATCTGCAGCAGAACACGATTCGATTCAAGGAAAACGAACGGGTTGAGCTGCACGCGAAGGCGATCGCCGGTGACGTCACGAAACTGGCCCTGAAGCCTGGCTACGTGATTGAGCAGCTGGATGTCGGGGATCTGATCCATATCGACTTCGATACGCTGATCCTGCGCGTTACGGATGTCTCCACGGTTTCAGACGGATACGTCACAGCCAGGACGATCACCGGTGGGCTCATCGGCAAGAACAAGGCTGTCGCGGTAGACCCGGTGTTCAGGAAGCACTTCAATCTCCCTCCCCTGTCGCCCAAGGATTACCAGTCCATCGAGCTGGGACTGAAGGCGGACATCGAACACATCGCCGTCTCATTCGTCCGGTCCGGCGAGGCGATCGATGAGGTGCGAAGAGCCACGCGCGATCGGATGAAGATCATCTCGAAGATCGAATGCGTCGATGCGTTGGAGAATATCGACGAAATCATTCGAAAGTCAGACTTCCTGTTGATCGATCGGGGAGACCTGAGCAAGGAAATCCCGATCGAGAAGATTCCGTTTACACAGAAGGTCATCCTGCACAAGGCCGGTCGAAATCATACCGGCGTATTCGTCGCGACGAATCTGCTGGAGACCATGATCGAGAAGAGGAAGCCGACCCGGGCTGAGGTGCACGACGTTCTGAACACCATCATCGACGGCGCGCTCGGACTGACCCTGGCTGCGGAAACCGCCATCGGAAAGTATCCGATGGAGTGCATCAACATGCTGAACAAGCTGATCCAGCACGCGGAGTCCGTGATCCACAGCAGTGATCCGCGAAACCTGGTCAAGGGGCTGATCGGCTCCCTGGAAACTTCGAATTATCTCCTGGAAGACATCTCGTCGTCCCTGGTTCCCCCGCACGGGGGGAAGCTGGTGAATCGTGTCCTCGCCGACGCACCTGGTGACGAATACCTGGACTCGCTGCCGAAGATATCGCTCGACAGGAACAGGCAGATGGACATCGAGCAGATCGCGTTCGGCACCTACAGCCCGCTGGAAGGATTCATGGACCACGCAGACTTCCGCTCCGTCCTGGCCAGCATGCGGTTGGCCAGCGGTATCGCCTGGCCGCTCCCCATAGTCCTGGATGTGACTGAGGAGGCGGCGGATGAGCTGTCGATCGGGGACGTCGTCGGATTGACGGATGATCGGGGAGAAGTGATGGCCCTCCTTCATCTGAGTGAGAAGTTCAACTTCGACCGGGATGACACGGCCGAGAAGCTGTACGGCACGAGCAGCGCAGATCACCCCGGAGTCAGAATGATCCAGGCGATGCAGCCGGTCCTTCTGGCCGGAAAGATCGACCTGATCCAGGGCCGGGAATCAGACACCAGGGCCTATGAGCTGACCCCGAAACAGCTGCGAAGACTGTTTGAAGAGCGCGGCTGGGCGACAGTCCTGGGTTTCCATACCCGGAATGTTCTGCACCGGGGACATGAGTTCATGCAGCTCAGGGCAATGGAAGACGAAAACTGCGATGGCCTGCTCGTGCACCCGGTTGTCGGCAAGAAGAAGCACGGCGATTTCAAGCCCGAGTACATCATCAAGAGTTACGAGACGATGATCGCGGACTTCTACCCGAAAGAAAAAGTCGTGTTTTCCGTGTTTCCGACGTTCTCGAGATATGCCGGGCCCAGAGAAGCGGTATTCACCGCCCTGTGCCGAAAGAACTACGGATGCAGCCATTTCATCGTCGGACGGGATCATACGGGCGTGGGAGACTACTATGGCCCGTACGCTTCACAGAGGATCTTCGATCAGTTCCCGGACCTGGGAATCACGATCGTCGAGTTCAACGAAGTATTCTATTCCCCGCGGCTGGAGGAATACGTCCACCAGACGGACGAATCCTCTCACGACGAGACCGACAGGCTGAGTCTGATCAGCGGCTCGCAGGCCAGGGAGATGTTCTCGCGAGGAGAGAGGCCGCCAGGCTGGTTCATGCGGCCCGAAATATCCGATATCGTCCTGGACGCGTTGAACGACGGGGAACAGGTCTTCGAGGAAGCAGGAGCCCAGACTTCGTCTTAGTCGCGCATCGCCTCACGCATCCCCTGCTGTCCGGATCGGGTAGCCGTAACGCCTGAGCAGCGGAAAGGTCAGGAACGTCATCAGGCCGCGATCGAATCGGTGGAGTTCGCTTCGCCACCGATCGTCCTCCCGCAGCACTACTTCTGTCGACACGAACCTCTGCACGGTGCTCCCGTCGGGTCCGTGGACCTCCGGCACCCGGGCCGGGGCTCCTGCCTCGAGCTCGACGTCAGGCGCAGGCACCCCGAGCATGCGGCAGGCGGCGCGTAGAGCAGGATTCGGATCTTTCATCAGCTCCTCGTAGATCACGAGGAGTGAACGGTCGTTGCCGTACTTTCGGCGGATCGCGTCGAACGTGAGTTGTCGCACCACCCAGTACACGGCGACTCTCGCGGTCTCGATGGGACGAGATCGCCCGGGATCGTCGGCCGAAAAACGCTTGCGGCGGGAGAACAGAACGCCGCGCGGGTCCCGGACGATCTGGACGGAGTACGCAGTGATGTCAGGTGCGTCCACCAGCAGCGCAGCGTCGCCCGGGTGCTTGGAGTTGTCGAGGATCACCGAAGCGCCTGTCACGCGCGCGAACGCCCTGTAGAGATCTGAGTACATCTCGACGTAGTGGGCTTCGGCGGATGAGGGAGATGGAGGGGTACGCCGACGCAGGAGCTTGAGAGCACGCCTCCAGGCGTGGATCTCGGGGGCGGCAGCTTCCTGGACCCGAGCGCGCTCGGCGATGCTCGGCTCGATGTAGCTGGCGCCGGGCTCGAGCAGCTTCGACCACACCGGACATTCCGCGTGCGGCCGTCCGCAGTCGCAGGTCTTCCCCGGGCGGATCCCGCGGCTCCACAGGCGCCGGAGCTCTCCTCCGTGCGCCGCGCCACCGATCAGGCTGAATACCCGTCCCAGGATTCCCGTCCCGCTACGGGCAGAGCCCCCGATATATATGACCCTGATCTGTTTCGCGCCTGAATCCACATTTGCTCCATGATCCGAAACTTCAAGGATCCCCCGGACGATTTCTCGGGCCTACGATGGGGAAGGCGCAGCGTGTCCTGCAAGGAGGCGGCGGGAAGATCTCAGCGATGATCCACGATTCTCACGAGCCACCGGGTAGCCCGAGATAGTGCGTCGCCCGCAGATCTACCGCATTCACGTCCGACTCGAAGTCATCCTTCAGCGTGTTCCGCGTGATGTCGTGGATATAGAGCAACTCGAACAGCCAGTCGTGACTGTACCTGAGCCCGGGGCCTACGCGGAATCGCCAGAGATTCGCGAAGGTCTCGGGGTTCCTGTCTCCCAGCGGGATGAACGCTTCCGCATCCGCAAAAAGAAACCACGTTCCAGATCGTGAGCGATCCGCCCTGTTCAGACCAACGCGCATCTCCAGCCGGAGTCGGAATCGCCAGTCATTCGAGTAGTCCTCGGTCGCGCCCGAGCCGTAGTACCAGAAATGCCGGTGCTCAAGGCGAGCCGTCGTCGCCAGGCCCAAACGCTTCGCGAAGCGGCCGACGGGTTGAACATCACGGACATCCGAGACCAGGTGCAGGCTGATCCCCACGCGGGGCACCAGCTCCAGCGTCTCGACGTCGTTGTTCTGGACCGTGTACCCGACGACGAGGTCACCGAACAGGTCGAACAGCTTCGGGGACTGGTAGACGGCACTCCCCTGCAGGTCGAGTTTCGCCCATTTCTCGTCGCCGCTGAACTGGACTTTGGGTTTCAGGTCACCCGTGAACAGCCACGAGGCGTTCTCTCGGGGAAACACGAGCCCCAGGTCGCCCCAGAGTTGGCTGCTTGGGTCCTGCGCGGCCGCGCCGTGCGGCAGTACCAGGAGCGGAAGCAGTGCCACGCAGAGCATCGAGAAACCATGCACCGCTATCGTGCCCTTGGCCCGGGGGTGATGTACTCCCTGGCTGATCTTCAACGATCAGAGCGATCGAACCAGACTTATGGCGTCATTCGGACGGCGGATCGAAGCTCGTCCCGAACATCTCGTTCGTCTGCTTGTAGTATTGCTCGATCACGTCCTGGAAGACCCGGCGGCCGCCGTTGATGTAGTCGGAGAATCCGACACGGTCCTTCGGGTCGGCCGACAGCTTCGTGGTGACCGACGGCTCCGGCCAGATGTCCTCGTCGATCGCCGACATCCGGACTTTGATATCGTCCTTCGTCACGTTGAACACCATGTAATCCACCGCGAGCTCGAACGGTCCGTCGTAGGTCGAGCGGACTTCCTTCATGATCTCCGGTTTGGTGTCAAAGTCGTTGAACACGTGGTAGCCCACCGCCATCCGTGGCCTGATCAGGCTCATTACCTTACCGAACATCGCGGGCGATGTGTGCACCTGTGTCGCCACGTTGAGCGCGTCCTGGACGCCGAAGCCCTGCTTGTTCACCATGATTGACGGCGGGGCGAAGCACTCGTGGATTGCCAGGTCGGCGTTCTTCGTGTGTTCCATCCACCAGTTGTTCGGATAGGTGTCGCTGCTGAAAGCGAACTTCAACCCGTTCCACTCGAGGATGAAGCTGACCGAGCCGTCAACGGCGTGAATCGCCGGGATCGACCGGATGGTGACGCCGTTCTCCCGGTAGATGACCTCGTTGACCGCCTTGTAGTCGAATTCGGTGACGTCGATCTCAAGGCCGAGCGTGTTCACGTTCCCCTGCCTCGAGGCCATGTCCCACGCGTACATTTCCTTCATCCGGTCCACCATGTACGCGGTACCGAGATTCGTCTTGGCTCCGCTCGGACCCCACACGCGAAGCTTGCCCTGCCGATTGGAGATCACTCCGCCGATCCACAGCGCGTCCAGGTCGCCGATGTGGTCGGCGTGCAGGTGGCCGATGAACAGCTTGTCCAGGTAGTCGTAGGGGATCTTCTGGGCAGAGATCCGCTCCGCCGACCCGAGCCCGATGTCGAAGATGAACTTGTCCCCGTTTCCGAGCTCGACCAGCCAGCAGGCGGCCGCCTGCTTCGGACGGGCATTCGGCATTCCGGTGCCGCAGGCCACGATCCGCATCTCGTCGGGAGCGATGTCTTCGGAGCCCGGGTAGTAGACGTCGCGGTCGGCCAGCGCCGCGGTTGGCGACGCATCCTGGAGCGCAGCGGTCGCGGGAGATGGTGCGACAGCTCCCGCCTCGGGCGCGCTCAGCAGGCCCGCGCGATCGGCGGCAATGCCGAGCGAGAATGCCGCCACGAACAGGAGTGGGAATGCGAATCGGGTTGGCAGCCTCGGGGATTTCCTGGTCTCCACTTTGACCTCTTGTTCTGGGTGCGGCACGGAAAAGGAACCTCGGTATTCCTAGCGTCCTTCTTCAAGCAGCGGGGGGGGTTCAAGAACAGTCGCAGGGTCCCTGCCTGTCAGCAAGGCATGCCGGGCGAGCAGCAGCTCCTCCTCCAGCTCGGGCGACTGCTCGGCCAGCACGGCCGGCTCGGCCATCTCGTAGTACAGGAACAGGCGGGCGCGATTCTCGGCCTCCAGCTCGTCGAACCCGAGCGCCGCAAACTGGCCCCGGATGAACTCCAGCCGCTCTTCATCCACCCGGCGCACGAGGCTCCGTACCTGCGGCTCCTCGAGCGCCCAGGCCCGCACCCTGACATCGTAGCGCGATGCCCCCCGGTGGCGGATCGTTCGCGCCAGGGCGAGCAGAGTATGCGATGGATCGAGGCGGAGGACCTGGACGTCCTCCCGGACCTGTACCGTCCACTCCTCCTCCCAATAGCGAAGCAGCTCCTGGAGGAGATCTTGGCGGCTGGTAAAATGGTGGTAGAAACTTCCCCGGCTGACTCCGAGCTGCCTGGCGAGGCCGTTTACGCTGACGGCGCCGATCCCACCGGACACGAACTCCCTCCAGGCCTGTGTCACCCAATCGTCCCGGTCGAGTCGGCCTGGCGCTCTCCTGTCCGATGTCGCGGTGGGTGGCGCCATGAGTGAATCATACACTCATGTATGCGCTCAATGCAAGCCTGTATGTTTCGCTGACAGCGACATGCCGTGATGGCCGTCGCAGAGAGATGATGTGGTGGGCCTGGTAGCCTGGTTGAGTCTCGCTTCAGTCGCCGAGGAAAGGGCGACCGTTGTACGCCATGTCGGCAGCGACCACGACGGCGACGACCACCGCGATCGCAATCTCGATCAAGAACAGAGTCACCATTTCTATACCTCCTGCAATGCGGCATCGCCGCGTACTGGTCAATTTCGTATTCGTCCGCCTCGATGATGGGCGGGCAGTGTCACGGTCCTGTCACCCTGGGCAAACGCCCGCGTAACGCAGCAGTCGTGATTCGCCGGCCGCTGGCCCGGTCCGCACCCTACTGAATCCTGTGCGCGATCCGGCCGTATGTTGAGACATGGAGATCAACGGACTCGCCCTGCTCGGCATCGCGGCCATGGCCGCGTCGCTGTTCCTCATCCCGCTCGGGCTGCCCGGCCTGTGGATCATGCTGCTCATCCTCGCGGTGGCAGCCTGGACCGGCGCCGTGTCTCCACTCCTGTTCGTCGGTCTGCTGGCCCTGGCGGGACTGGCCGAATTCCTCGAATGGGTCGCCGTGGCGCGACTGGGCCGGAAGTACGGCGGCACGCAGCGCACCTTCTGGGGGGCACTGGTCGGAGGCATCGTCGGCGCGATCGTCGGAACACCGGTTCCCGTGATCGGGTCACTGCTGGGTGTGTTCGCGGGCACGATGGTCGGAGCGGCGATCGCCACCTGGACCCTGGTGAAGGACTCGGACGCGGCGCTGAAGGCGGGCTGGGGCGCGCTGCTCGGAAGGGCGGCGGCGGTCGCCCTTAAGATGGCGGCCGGGCTCGTGATTCTCGTCGCGGGAGCGGCCGCGCTGCTGTTCTAGCAGGACCTTCAGAAGGTGGCGGGCCTGCCGGTTGCGGCCTGGCTTCGCGCGGCGGCGATCTGGTCGGACTCAAGCCTCGTTCGGTTCGTCGAGGCGCATCCGGCCGCCATCAGGTTGCCTTCCGCCGTGCACGACACGTGCGGAAGACCGAGCGCATGACCGAGTTCGTGTGCCAGGACCCTGGCCATCGATCCGGTGGGATCGCGAACGCCTGTCGGATCGACCTCGGCCGAAAACACGGCCGGGCCGAGGTCTATGTACACGCCCCCGATCGACCCGCCGAAGTCGTTTACCATGTACACGTTCCATGACCCCTGGTCGAAATTGTCGACGGGGATCTGTGACAGCAGTACGGAAGGGGTGAGTGGAATGTCGCCGCGAATCGCCGCCGAGTACGAGTCTTCGGCCACCGCCGGTTCCCGCCCAAGGCCGACGAGCTCGAACCGTATGTCCGCCTGCTGCCACACTGCGTTCACCGCGGCTGCGAGGGATTCGACCTCGACGTCACTCAGGGTCACGTTCAGCTCTGGTACTGTCTGCGACTGAAACAGGTGCACGAGAAGAGGCAGTACCAGAGGCCCCGGGGCTGGCTCGGTGAGCGAATCGCCGCACGAAACAGAGACGAGCCCCACCAGAGCCAGCATCGGGACCAGGACCGTGAACCTCGACGGCTTCATCCGCTTCCCTTTCTTCCGTTCCGGTAGCCCATCGATCGACGGTCCTGTCATCCGAACCGGGAGCGCGCGTGAGAGGTTCCCGGGGGCGGCACATCTCTGCTCGTCCGGCCGTCCGGGATCGGGTCACTCCGCAGGGGAACGGCCGATGCCGCCACGGGGTTGGGAAGGCATGAGCCAGACCGGGCCGGACTTTGTTCCTGTCATGCGATCGTGGATCCACGCAGCGACGCGGCGGCGTCCCTCGCCCGAGGGGCGTACTGCCGGTCCGAGTCACGACGGATTCGCACCCGTGCTGAACGCGGTCGCGTCGGATGGGCTCGCGGGCCTGCGCGATGCCGCGGACGAGCTGGACGCCTACCGGGCTTTCCTGCTCGACCTCGAACCGGATGCGTTCGACCGGAGCGGGGCCCTCGCCTTCTGGCTCAACCTTTACAACGCCGAGGCGTTGGCCCTGGCATTGGAGGGAATGAAGCACGGACACGGCTCGCTGCTCGAGATGGACGGGGCTTTTTCGAGACCGGTCACCCGAATCGCGAGGGAGGAGTTGTCACTCGACGACATCGAGCACGGCAAGGTCCGCCGATTCAGGGATCCGCGAATTCACGCGGCGCTGACCTGCGCCTCGTCTTCCTGCCCGTCGCTTCCGGCGGAGCCCTTCCGTGGAAATGACCTCGATGCCCGCCTCGACTCGGCCATGCGCGAGTACCTGGAGGAGTCAGTGGTGGTGGATCTTCCGGATCGCCTGGTCGCGCTGTCCCGGGTTTTCAAGTGGTTCGGCGGCGACTTCGTGCGCCCGGGCCGGATGCCGCTGATCTTGCCGGCCCGGAAACGCTCGATCATCCGGAACCTGGCGCGCTGGCTTGAACCGGAACTGTCGGAGTGGATCGTGCAGACCGGGCCGACGATCGACTTCCTGCCCTACGACTGGTCCCTTGCCTGCCGGGCGTGCGCTCCGGCTGAGTAGCCTGGCCAGTTGAGCCCTCCTCTACAGTGATCTTCGCGTCCCGGCGCACCGCGCAGTATCCTGAACAGGCCTGATCAGGATCCCTGTTTCGTCCCCTGGAACGGAGCGCTCGAATGCCGGGCTCACGTCCCCTCATCCTCGGCGTCGCCGGGGGTAGCGGTTCCGGAAAGACCACGGTTGTGTCGCAGATCATCCGGGCGATGGAGCCGGTGCCCGTGAGTCTTCTGCACCACGACTCCTATTACCGGGACCACCCGGACCTGTCTGACCAGGAGCGAGCCCGACTCAACTACGACCACCCTGAGGTGCTCGAGACGCCGCTGTTGGCGGACCACCTGCGGGAGCTGCTGGCCGGACAGGCCGTCGAAGAGCCCGTGTACGACTTCACGACCCACAGTCGCACGGACGAGACGCGGCGCATCGAGCCGAACCCGGTGGTGATCGTGGACGGGATCCTGATCCTCGCGGAGCCCGAGTTACGCGAGCTGATGGACATCAGAGTATACGTGGAGACCGACTCCGACCTGCGGTTCATCCGGCGGCTGTTGCGCGACACGCAGGAACGGGGGCGCTCGGTGGACTCGGTGATCCGCCAGTACCAGGAGACAGTGCGACCGATGCATCTCGAGTTCGTCGAGCCGAGCCGCCGTCACGCGGACGTGATCGTCCCGTTCGGGCGAGAGAACAGGGTGGCGATCTCGATGCTGGTGGCGCGCCTGCGGGCGCAGGTGCTCGAGGAAGGCGACTGAACGAGGCTCCGCGACTCAGGCAGGAGCAGCCAAGAAGACAAGAGCCCGGGCGCACACCAATGCGCGCCCGGGCCTCGATCGTTCTGACTCCCTTCGTCCGCTCCCGCGAGAGGAAGCGAATCGGTCAGTGGCTGGCGAACACTTTCGTCTCACCGGCCTCGTCGAACGTGACCACGTCGTACTCATCCGCCGCCTTGCCCTCCATCTCCATCCCGGGCGACCCGACCGGCATCCCGGGCACGGCGATCCCCTTCACGTCGTCAGGGCTCTGCTTCAGCAGCCGCTTCAAGTCGTCAGCCGGCACGTGACCCTCGACCAGGTAGCCCGCGATCTCTGCGGTGTGGCAGGAGGCGAGATCGGAGGTGATCCCTTTTTCCGCCTTCACGGCACTCAGTTCCTCCGGCGACGTCTCGTGCACTTCCACGTCGAAGCCGGCAGTCTCCATGTGCTCCACCCACTTCCCGCAGCAGCCGCAGGTCGCGCTCTTATAGACGACGAGCGTCTCGCTCGAGCCGTAGGCGGTCGCGGCAGCCTCTGCGTAGTCGGCCTTTTCTACCGGCGGCGGCGCTGCGTCCGCCGTCTCGGCATCGGCCGATCCGCCGCAGGCAGCGAGTCCCATCGTCAAGATTCCGGCGAACGCGAGCGTCGCGCCGTTTGTGCGCAGGTTCATCGTATCTCCTTGTTCACAGCCTCGGTTCGTCCGACGGAGGGACCGCCGGGCGAAGGATGATCCTACGCGATCAGGGGCTTCACGTCGACTTTACGCCGTCTTCTCGGTGGGCTCGACCTTTGCCGAATACTTCTTCTTGACTGCAGCAGTCGCTGGCTCACCGGGGATCTCCCACATCTGCTCCAGGTGATCGAAGTTATTGCCGATCACCGCTCCCAGAGGGGCTGTATGCAATCTCGCGTACAGCTCCAGCCTCCAGTTCTCCTGCGCTCGTACGACGACCCGAACCTTCGGATGGGTCGTCTGTCGCGTTTCCTCGTTCTCTCCCGTCAGGACCTCGTGCAGTTTCTCTCCCGGCCGAAGTCCGATGAACTCGATGTGCTCGTCGGGGCTGGTCTCACCGCGTAATCTGAGGAAGTTGCGGGCCATTTCGAGAACACTCACGGGTTGTCCCATATCCAGCATCGCGATATGGCTTCGGGCCTCTGGCAGAAGCGATGCCTGAAGCACGAGTTGCACCGCCTCGGGAATCGTCATGAAGTAGCGTGTGACCTCGGGGTGGGTGACCGTGAGGTCCCTGCCCTCCGCCACCTGGCGCTTGAAGATCGGGATCACGCTTCCCTGGCTTCCCAGGACGTTGCCGAATCGAACCGCTGTGAACGCCGTTTTCGTGTAGAGATCGGCGCATGACAGGATAGCGAGCTCCGCAGCTCGCTTCGTCGTACCCATCACATTGGTCGGGTTCACTGCCTTATCGGTCGAAATGAGCACGAATTTCTTCGCCCCTCCTCTGCCTGCGGCCGTGGCCACATTCCAGGTGCCAACCACGTTGTTCCGAACCGCCTCGGAGGGATTTGCCTCCATCATCGGTACGTGCTTGTAGGCGGCGGCGTGATAGACTCGGGACGGCTTCCATTTCGCGAAAATGTCCGCTACTCGCGCCTTGTTCAGGATGTCGCCGACCGCGGGAATGATCCTGACATCAGGGTGTTTCTCCCTCAGCTCCATGTCCACATAAAACAGGTCGGTCTCGGCCTGGTCGAATAGAATGAGCCTCTTCGGTTTGTGCAGCGCCACCTGGCGGGCCAGCTCCGATCCTATCGAGCCCGCCGCACCCGTGATCAGAACCGACTTGCCCTCGATGTCGGCCGACAGCTGTGGCAGCTCGAGCTCGATCGGATCTCGAGCCAGCAGGTCCTCGATCTGGACGTCGCGAATCCGAACGAGCGACTCCGGACCCCGCAGCACACTGCGCTCCGCAGGGAGGATCTTGAGTCCGACATCCAAATCTTTGCAGATGTAGACCACTCGACGGATGGCTTCTGGTGGAGCGGATGGCATGGCCACCACGAGTTCGTCGATCACATGCGATTTGACCAGCCTGGGTAAGTCCACCAGGCTCCCGAGAACCGGGATGCCCCCCATCCGGGTCTTCGCCCTGCCGGGATCGTCGTCTACGAATCCGATGACCTCGCATCCGAGCTCCGGATGGTGAACGAGGTGCTGGCTGACCAGGATTCCGGCTTCTCCAGCCCCGACGATCATCGTCCGCTGGCAGGGCCCCACCTGGCGTCTTGTCACCAGCCGCCGCTGGCTCCACTCGCCGACGAATCGGTACGTCATCCGCAGCGCCCCGAGGGTATACGAGGCAAGGATGAACTCGAGCAGAATCACTGAGCGGGGCACGATGGGCTGCAAAGGAAGACGCTGTACGATCAGATAGAACAGGAGAGTCGACAGCGTGGTGGCCGCCACCATGTCGATGATGTCTCGGATTCCGCTGTAGCGCCAGCGATGCACGTTCAGCTTGAACAGGCTCGATGTGAAAATCCGGGCCGCAACGAGCCAGAACAGGGTGGCCAGGAAAGTACTCGTGTACGCCGTTGGCCACTGCATATCGAAGCGGATGGCGTAGCTGGACGCGTACGTAGCGATCGTAACGACGATGGTCGAAACAAGCGCTATCGCCCTGCGTCGCCGACGCAGGCTGTTGACTAACTTCTGCGCGATCCCTCGAAGTGGGTGTAAGCGAGCGAGATCACCTGGACTGGCACTCGGGTCCGACCCCGGTTTCGTTCCGGCCCCGTCGTTGTGCATGCGAAGTTCTCTGTTCTTGCTTCATGTTCTTTGTGGTCATCCACCCTCCACACGGGGCCGCCGCGCGTGATTTCCGGCGGGTGGATGTGCTTTGTTCGTCTACTACAGTGTCCGGCAATCGTCCGGCTGAATCACCCGGTCGCGGTAGCAGGACACAGCGAGTGAACTGCTGAGACCACTCTCTCGAGATCCTCCTCTGTCATGTTGGAGCCCGATGGCAGACACAGGCCCCGCGCGAATAAGTCCTCAGACACCCTGCCGCCCAGGAAATCGCATCCCTTGAACACCGGCTGCATGTGCATCGGCTTCCATACTGGCCGGGCCTCTATGTTCTGTTGTTCCATCGCCAGTCTGAGTTGTTCGCGGTCTGCGCCGAACTCATCCGGATCGATGGTAAGCGTGCTGAGCCACCGCGTGTGTCGTCCCCACGGTGCCTCCGGCATGAATTGAATTCCTGGAAGACCCCCCAGGTGCCTCGCGTAGTACTCGAAGTTCCTTCGTCGGGCGGCAATACGGTCCTCCAGGACCTGGAGTTGCCCGCGGCCTATTCCGGCGAGAACGTTGCTCAGGCGATAGTTGAAACCGATCTCAACATGCTCGTAGTGCGGGGCCGGCTCTCGCGACTGCGTCGCCAGCTTTCTGGCTCGTCGCGCCACTTCGTCGTCGGCCGCGACGAGCATCCCACCGCCCGACGTGGTGATGATCTTGTTCCCGTTGAACGAGTAGACGCCGAGCAGACCGAAAGTGCCCACGGCCTTGCCCTGATACGTCGAGCCGAGCGCCTCCGCGGCATCCTCGATGACCGGGACTTCGTATTCGGCGCACGCTTCCAGAATCGGACCGAGGCTGGCGGCTTGACCGAAGACGTGGACGACAACCACCGCAGCCGGAAGTCGCCCGGCTGATGCCCGGCGGCGCAGGTCATCCGCCAGCAACTCCGGATCCAGGTTCCAGGATTCCCGCTCGCTGTCCACGAACACTGGCTCGGCGCCTGCATAGACGACCGCATTCGCGCTCGCCGCGAACGTCAGGTCACTCCCGAGAACGGCATCGCCCCGCTCGACGCCTGCCAGAAGCAGGGCAAGATGAAGCCCGGCCGTGCCCGAGCTCAGGGCCACGGCGTTGGACGCACCTGTGTACTGCCCGAATTCCGCCTCGAATGCGTCCACGTTGGGCCCGAGCGGAGCGATCCAGTTCGAATCAAAGGCCTCCGCAACGAAGGCACGCTCGGAGTCACCCAGGTGTGGCGGGGAAAGGTAGAGTCGGGCGCGTTCGGGTCGATTCACGCCGTCACGCCTCGCGTTTGGTCGAATCTCCCCGATACGGACCTGCCGATCCCCTGATAGACATCGGCTATCCCTTCCCAGATCAACTCCTGCCGGAATTCAGTCTCAACTCGCATGCGTCCTGCCCGCCCCTGTTCCAGCCTCAGATCCGGATCGTTCAGGTAGCCGATGACGGCCTCTGCGAGGCGGTCGGGTGAGCCGCGGGGCACCAGCGTACCAGTGCTTCCTTCGACAACGGCGTCAACGCAGCCAACCGTCTCAGTCGCAACCACGGGCAGGCTGCTCGCCGCCGCTTCCATGGGCGCATTTGGAAAGCCTTCGCTTCCGTGAGTCGGGAATACGAATACCGACATCTGCTCGTAGAACTGAACGACATCTTCGACGAAGCCGGTGACCTTCACCGAGGGGTCGTTCTCGATACTCTCTCTCGTCTGGCTGGACACGGAACCGGTATCCTCCCAGTTCCCGACCAGTAACAGGCGAGCATCCGGATGAGAGTTCCGGATGGCAGGCCAGGCGCCCGCCAGATCCTCGATCCCCTTGTCGGCTGCGAGACGACCCACGAAACCGACTACCGGCGCCTCCTGTCGCCCTACGTCGTACGCTTTCCTGAACCGGTCAGCGTCGACTCCGTTCGACATCCCCGACGCGATCACCAGCCCCTGATCGCGATCGACGATCGACTCACGGCGAGCAAACTCCAGCAGTGAGGGAGATACGCAGATCACGGTATCCGACAACCTTGCCGTGAGGCGTTCGGCGGCCCGATACAGCCTGCGCATTGGACCCGAGGCCGTTTCCGTCACCAGTCCCCGAACCAGGAAAACGGTATGCGGAACACGAGCAATCCGCGCGGCGATCGCTCCCAGGAGTGCCGCCTTGGGAGTGCTCACATTCACGATATCCGGCTGAATGGTCCGAAGCGTTCGGACCAGCTTCAGAAGGGTCTTGAGATCCGAGACAGGAGCCACAGGGCGGCTGATCTCGACGGGATGGACGGGTACCTGGTCACGCTCCGCAATTCGGTCCAGATATGTGCCCGGTGAAGCGATGACGTGTACTTCGATACCGTGAGACGTGAGATACGCGCTTTGCCCATCGAGCCGATAATACTGCGTTATCGGCACTGTCGAGATGCAAACCAGGCGTAACGGGCGAGATGACATGCAAATGCTCTGGTTCTGCTGGTGGTGATTCTGTGTGGAAAAGACCCCGGGTCATTTTTACCCGAACTTCACCCTGACTACCGTAACTCCATGTCCTATTCATACATTGTAGGACAATTGCCATACCTGTCAACGAGTGGCGTTGACTCTACGTTCAGGGGCACAATAGCCGTCGCAACAATGCCACTTGTTGCATTGTTGCCACACATGAGTCGCTCGTCTCTGACCTGGTATTCAACTGACCGCGGGCCGGGCAGGCACCAGTCGCGGACTCCGCCAGGCTTCCCTCTACTTGAACAGCGCCGGTCAGGCCGTGTCGGCTTCAACCGCTGCCTGATCGTCACTCGCTCCGGGCGACGAGCGGTAGGCGGGGAAGTAATCGTCAGGGGGGGACGCTCCGTCGTGGAATCGATGCCAGCGCGTCATGATCTCGGCGCAGGCCTCGGTGTCGTGCACACGTTCGTAGGTGTTGAAGTCTGCGCGCAGCCTGGAGAAGTTCGCCTTGAACCGGAAGACGCCATCACCATCCTCATACGCCCCTCCGAGGATCATCCGGGTCCATTTCTGTCCGAGTGACTCACGGATGGTTTTGTAGAGGTAGACGTTGACCGGTCGCACACGGCTCCACTCCCGATCGGCCGCTGAAAGGTGCCAGCGGATCTCACGGTCATCGTGGAGGAACAGTCCTCCCGCCACCACCTGCCTTTCGTATTCGGCGAGGACGAAGAACGAATTGTCGGACATCGTCTCGAAGAACGCCATGAAATACTCGAGTGGGTACCAGTAGCCCTCCCTGGCCTGGAGGCGCTCCATCGTCATCGCGTACAGGCGATAGAATTCCCGCACGTCGTCCGGGCTGGTCGCCCGGCGGGTGTGCACGCCGGCCCGGAGGCCCTGCTTGGTCTGCCGGCGGGCATCGGAGGACAGGGATTTCATCCAGATTTCGTCCTCGGGCCACGTCAGGTCGACGTAGACGATCTCCCGGTTGGGTTTGACGCACCCCGGCTTCAGTAGCTCATCCGGAATCCAGGGGTCGAGGTGAGCGAACTCGGCGATGATACCGTGCTCCTGGCAATAGCTGGAGAACACGTCGGGAAACCGGAAAGGGGCCCCCTCCGGGGTCAGGTCGCTGTCGAGCCAGACGGGCCCAAGGTACTCGGGCGTACTGGTGTCGTACCGGGTCGAATCGGCGCTCGCCGTGAACGGCAGGGTGTCGAGGGGCCGGAGGAAGTAGGGATAGGCTACGAGCGGCTTTCCGTCGTCCGTTACCACGAATAGCCGCGCCGACAATCCGGTCTGCCGCTCAGCGATCCGTACGTACTCCAGGCTGGCACCGGCCCTGAAGTCGGCCGGCAGGATCTTCCGCCATCTCTCCTCGTCACCGGTCGTCAGCGTGTACGCGTCAATCATCGGCTTCGCCCCCGCAGTCGTCTCATGGCCCCACCGGGAAGCCGGCGCACACAGCCCATGAAGTAAGGAAACCACTGCCCGCCGTACGGGACGTAACAGCGGACCTCGTGGCCCTCGCTGGCCAGTCGCTCCTGCAGGTCCGGTCTGACCCCATACAGCATCTGGAACTCGAAATCGGACCGGTCGAGCCCGAGCTGCGTGGCGAGCTCCATGGTGCGATTCACGAAGTTCTCGTCGTGGGTGGCGATCGCGGGCAGCCGTCCGCGGGACAGCAGGAACTCGATGTCACGGTCGAAGCATCGATCGATGTCGGCCTTGTCCCGGAAGGCCACCTCCGGCTCCCAGTACCCACCTTTCGTCAGCCGGACGCTGGAGCCGACGGCGACCACCCGCTCGAGGTCGCCGGCGCGGTCGCGCAGGTACGACTGGATCACGATTCCGACCGTGTCCGGCCCGAACTCGGTGCGCAGCTCCTCGAACAGGCGCAGCGTCGGCTCGACGTAGACGAATTCCTCCATATCGATCCGGACGAAAAGTCCTAGACTGCGTGCCCGCTCGACCACCCGACGGAGTTGAAGTCGGCAGAATCCCTCGCCGATGTCGAGGCCGAGCTGGGTGGGCTTGACCGACAGGTTGGCCGCCAGGTCTTCGCCGTGTATGCGCTGGAGCGCTTCGATGGCGGCGTCGGTAGCTGACAGTGCCTCCTCCCGCTCGTGCACGTGGGTGCCAACGAAGTTGAGACTGGCCAGGATCCCGCGGGCGTTCAGCGAACGGACCGCTGCCACACCGGTTTCGAGGTCTTCGCCGGCCACGAAACGCCAGGCCAGCTGACGGAGCCCTGGCGTCGTCATCACGGCCTTGCGAAACCGGGGCTGGTGAGAAACGAAGCCGTACACCTTCCTCAGGGTCGATTGCTGCACAGTGGCGGGAGTGTCGCTGCTCATTTGCCCGCTTCTCCGAGTCCATCGGACCGGTGGTTCGGTGTCGGGCCCATGAACTCAGGCGAGCTCGGACTCCCTGCGGCGGCGATGCCCTCCCGTTGGAGCACCTTCCCGGCCGTTCTTAAGAGGATCTGGAGGTCCATCCAGAACGTATGGTGATCGACGTAGTACACGTCGAGAGCGAACTTTTCGTCCCAGGAAATGGCGTTCCGTCCACCGATCTGGGCCAGGCCGGTGATCCCCGGCGCAACGTCATGGCGCCGGGCCTGTTCGGAGGAATAACGATCGAGGTATCTCATCAGAAGGGGTCGGGGCCCGACCAGGCTCATCGTTCCGTTGAGAACGTTCCACAGCTCGGGTAGCTCATCGAGGCTGGTCGTCCGGATGAACTGCCCGAAACGCCCGACGCGATCGGCCTCGGGAATCTCGTTTCCATTGGCGTCGAGTTCGTCGAACATGGACCTGAACTTGATGATCTCGAACGGTTGGCCGTACAGCCCCGGTCGCGTCTGCCGGAACAGCACCGGTTTGCCGAGGAACACCCGGATCAGGAGGGCGACGATCGCCATCACCGGCGACAGCAGCACCAGCGCGGTCGCGGCCACGAATACGTCGAACGCCCGCTTCATACCGACGGTTGCCCCGCGCTCGGTCTGTTTTCTGCAGCTGCTAGCGCCAATTCCACCTCCCGCTTCAGCACACTACCCTGGTGGCAAGCGAATGAGTACGAGCGCTTCGTTTTCGCCGCAATAATGATCGCGCGCCCGTCGTGTCAGAGGAGGCATGGTGTTGCGGGCGATCCACAGTCGCGCGTACCGAGTCGATGCCTCACATTGGTGAGTCTCTATACCGGTACGAATTCACCGTATCTTTGTCAGGTCCGAGGCAACACCCGAGGTCTGGCGGTCAGATGCCCCGACATGGTGAACAGTGAGGAGTGGTCGATGACAGTCCGTCGAACCGTGGACGTGCTCCTGGCATGTTTCGTCATCGTATCCGGAGCGTGCAGTTCGTCACCAGCCCCGATCAACATATCTCCGGATACCAGTCCGGTGACCCTCGCCCCCGGAGACTCGATCCGGATCGCGGTCTGGCGATATGAGCAGTACAGCGGCGTGTTCGGGATCGGGACCGATGGGGCGATCGCGCACCCGCTGTATCAGGATGTCCACGCAACCGATATTCCCCTGTCGGGCCTGGACGCGGCGATCACCGATGTGCTACGTGAGTTTATTGATGAACCGAACCTGGTAGTCGAGCCCCTGTTTCAAGTCGTTGTGGTGGGAACCGTAATTCTCCCCGGGACCTACGCAATGCACCCTGCGACGACACTTGTACAGGCCGTAGCGAGGGCCGGCGGGCCGGGGCTGAACGCGAAGACGGACGCCGTAGTGCTGCTGCGGGAGGAACCGGGTCGAGGGATCGTCAGTCAGAAGCTGAATCTCACCGATCCGTCGAACCTCGCATTCCGTGAGACCATCCGGTCCGGCGACCAGATCGTGGTTCCGACGAAGACGTGGACCACGGGCCTGTTTATCGCGTTGGTCGGGGCCGCCGCAGCGGTGCTGCTGGTAGTCGAACGATTCACGAGAGACTAGAACTGAACCCGAGACGGTGAGGCAAAACCAGCAGATGCCGGAGTTCTTCAACGATTCACCCGTACCACCCACCGAGTCGATCACGATTCGAGAGGTGCTGAATGTCCTGGACAACCACAGGCGTCTGATCGCCGTTGTCGTGACTCTGTTCCTGGTAGCTGCAGGACTCCTCGCTTTCACGGAGTCGCGCGTTTACCAGGCACAGGCCGTGATCAGATTGAGCGATGTCCGTCCAATCCTGATAGGTGACAGAGAGGTCCCGGAGATCGGTCTCAGCCGGGCGACCGATCCGCTGCTGTCCAGGCTCGAGGTCCTGCGTAGCCGGACGCTCATCGGCAGCGTTGTCGACTCTCTCGGCCTCAGGCTCGTAGCGGTCGGAGGCGATCCGCTCACGTCCGAAGTGTCCGGAATGAGAGTCTCCGAAGAAACAGGGCCGGACACGATTACCGTCGTGTTCGACCCGGGGGGACTTGTCGTAAGTGGACAGCAGGGGACCACTCGGGTGGCCTATGGAGATACTGTCCGTTACGAAGGAATCGAGTTCAGCCTCGCCGAGCGCCCCGAGATCACGGAGCTCATAGTAGCGGTCCTTCCCCGGGAACTGGCTATCGATCGCGTCCTCGCGAATCTCCAGGTAGTACGGCGCGAAGGTACGGATGTCGTCGACGTGAGTTACTTGAGCCCGAATCCGTATGTTGCGCAGTCGGTGGCGAACGCACTCATCGTCACTTTCCGGGCACAGGGCGTGGAAGCCGCGCGGGAGCAGTCACGAGTTCGTCGAGAATTCCTCGGGGAGCAACTCAGCCAGACGGAAAGCGTCCTCCGGGCGTCCCAGTCGAGTCTGACCAACTTCCGAAGTTCGCAGAACCTGGCCGGCACTGCTGAGCGGATCTCAGCCGAACAGACCGAGTTGCTGTCACTCGAGACACGCCTGCACGAGCTGCGGGCCGACCGCCGGCTCGTCGCCGGGCTGGCGGCGAATCTCAGCACCGACGACGAGGCCAGCCGAGCCGCGGCGGTAAGGGCCGTCGCGGCGCTGCCGCAGCTGGCGGCGCAACCGGCGATCATCGGCAATTACGAGCAGATCATGGTATATCAGACCCGGTACGACTCGCTCACGACGGGTCCGTTCCGCGTCGCGCCGACGAACCCGGATGTCGCGCAACTGAAGAACCTGATCCGGTCAACAGAAGACCGGATCGCAGCAGCTCTGATGAGTTACGTGGCCTCGGCGGATGCGCGGATCGCGGCGCTCGAGTCGCTTCGCAGCCGCACGGCCTCATCCGTACAGGCGCTGCCGGGGAAAGAGGCAGAGGAAACACGCCTTAGCCGACAGGTGCAAGTCACGACCGAGATGGCGGACGAGCTCCGCCTGGAGTACCAGCAGGCGCAGATCGCGGAGAACGTGCAGATCGGCGATGTCGATATCGTGGACATGGCCGCGCTCCCGTACAAGCCCGCCTTCGGCCTGTGGCCGATCAAGATCGTGATCGGACTGTTCCTTGGCCTCGGCGTCGGCGTCACGCTCGCCTTTATCCGCGAGGCGAGGAACACCTCGATCCGCAGGCCCGAAGAGCTCGGAGAGGTCCTCCATTTGCCTCAGCTGGCCATTATTCCTCGTACACCAGAACTCGCATTGCACGGCTCCCGGAAAGTCGCCGGCCTCCTGCCTCGGCTCCCGTCGCGATCGGACCCGGTGAAGGAGGACGCGCCGGTGTATATCGAGAAGCTCGGAACGACCGACATGGTGTCTCGCGAAGCGTTCCGTGTGCTGCGTACGAGCGTCCTGTCTTCCGTGGGAGACGAGAGTCTCGAGAGTGTCGCCGTCACCAGCGTCGGACCGGGAGAGGGAAAGACGCTCACCGCGGTCAACCTGGCGATCTCGGTCGCACACAAGGGAATGAGCATCGTGCTCGTCGACTGTGACGTGCGTCGTCCGCGCATGCACAAGGTCCTCGACCTGCCGCGGGCCCCGGGACTCGCCGACCTGCTCGACCCGCGGAGTTCGTATTTCCTGCGTGTTCCGAAGGTGGTCAAGAAGACATCGCTGATGAACCTGTCGGCGATCTCGTGTGGCACGCCTCCGTCGGATCCGTTGGAACTCTTCGAGGGCGCACCGATCCGGCGGCTACTTGCAGATCTGAACAACCGTTACGACATGGTGATTCTCGACACGCCCCCCGTGCTCGCGGCTGCGGACACGGCGATTCTCGGACAGTTGGTCGATGGGGCGGTGATCGTGATCCGCGCTGGCCAGACGGACCGCGAAGAAGCACAGAGAGCGTACGCTCAGTTGACCCTGGCCAAGGTCCGTGTGCTCGGAGCGATCTTCAACGACCCCGACGGGAAGAGGCGGAAGTACGGCCGGAGCAGGAACCCCTACCTGTACGCCGCTACAGCCGAATACGTGGATGCCTGACGAGTCAGCCGGGCGCCATTCACAGCTGGTACGCCAAATGATCGACCGAGCCCGAGCGGATCCGATCACGCTCCTCGCCGCTGATTTGAAGCAGTACATCAGGCCCGCGATCTGAATGGAAAGCTTTCGGCATGCCGGCGGAGTGATCGAGGTCGCCGGCCCTGCGGGCGCAGGTAAGACTACGCTCATCGATGCACTCGCCGGTCGGACGTCCATCCGTCCTGGTGCTGAGTCGTGCGATCGTTCCTGCATTCCCGTAGCCCTCCGGCTTCTTCCCGTACTGCCGGCCTCCTTCCTGTGGAGAGAGGTCAGACACGGCCGATTTCCGCGGGAGATACTGCAGTCGATGGTCTACCTGGAGTCCTGGCTCGGGAAGCTGACGCACCGATCCGATGGTGAATCGCCCCCCGTACTGTACGACCACGGTCCATTCTTTCGCCTGGCGAAACTCCAGGCATTCGGCCCTCCGGACACAGTCAGGTTTCGCAGATGGTGGGAATCGATGCGCGACGCCTGGTCCGGGACGATGACGCTCGTCATCTGGCTCGATGCTCAGGACTCCATCCTCCTGGCTCGGATCCGAAACCGGAATCGCGGACATCCTTGCGAGGCGTTGAACGACGACGAGGCGCTGGCCTGGCTCGGCCGTTATCGCACCGCGTTCGAGTCGTCACTGTCAATCATCAGGCAACTCCGCCCCACAGACCTGGTTCGGTTCGACACGTCGAGTATGAGTCCTGACGAGATCGCCGAATCATTGATCGAGTTGATCGAGACACGCGGTGGGTAATCAGGCCACCGACAGCCAACTGACGAAGCGCGCCTCACTGAATTCGATTGCCGCGGGTATCGAATTCATCACTCGCCTGGGCGTCGCCTTCTTCGTCAACCCGATTCTCGTCGCCGGACTGGGCGATTTTGCATATGGCGTATGGCAGGTGCTCGGGCGTCTCATGGGATACATGTCTGCAGCTGGTGGGAGGCCATCGCAGGCGCTGAAGTGGTCGATTGCCAACCGTCAGTCATCGCCGGATCTCGAGGAAAAGCGGCGGCAGGTCGGAAGCTCGCTGGTCGTAGCGTTGATCTTCCTTCCGATTCTCGTTCCGATCGGATTCGTCACCGCCTGGTTCGTTCCCGGCTGGCTCGACTCTCCTCCAGACATGGTGTGGCCTATCCGCCTGGCCACCGTTCTCCTGGTGACGAATCTCGTCGTGCTCAACTTCGTAGGCGTTCCGCGTTCGGTTCTTGATGGCGAGAACCTCGGCTACAGGCGAATGGGCTTCTCCGCTCTTCTGGTGATCGTGGGCGGCGGATTGATGATTCTCGCCGTGAAGACCGAAACGGGACTCCCCGGTGTCGCGGCGGCGATGCTCGTGACCACGATTCTCACCGGGGCGACGTACTTCTTCATCGTCAAGAGCTTCGTCCCGTGGTTCGGTCTCAACCGACCGACCGGGAGCGAGACCCGGTGGTTTCTGGGGCTCAGCTGGTGGTTTCTGGGCTGGCGGCTGGTGGGACAGGTCCTGAGGTCTGGTGATATCGTGGTTCTCGGCATCGCCGACTCTCCCGAACTCGTGAGCGTCTATACTCTGACCCGCTACGTCCCGGAAGCCCTCGTCACGATGGTCATGATGATCGTGATCGGAGCGGCTCCCGGTCTCGGGAGTCTCATCGGCGCAGGCAACATCTCGAAGAGCGCCAGCGTGAGAGCCGAGATCATGGCCTTCACATGGGTTCTGGCCACGGTCGCCGGCGTCGGCATCCTCTTGTGGAACAGGTCGTTCGTCGGGCTCTGGGTGGGAGAGGAATTCTATGCCGGTGAACTGGCGAACCTCCTGATCGTGATTCTCGTCATCCAGTTCGTCTTCTTGCGGAATGATGCCCATATCATTGATCTCACGCTCGATCTGAAGAAGAAGGTCCTCCTTGGAGCGCTCGCCGCTGTCCTGGCGGTGGCTCTTGCCGCGGGGTTCGTGATCGTGCTGGACGGAGGGATCGTCGGCCTCTGCGCAGGATTCCTCATGGGCCGTGGCCTTCTGAGCATTCTGTATCCGAGGCTGGTGGGGAGGATCCTCAAGATCGGACTCGCCGATCAACTGAGGCAGTCGGTACGACCGGCCATCGCGAGTGCCATACTTTTCGGACTCGCCCTGTTCCTCGGCAGGCGACTCGATGTGGATGCATGGGTCCCGTTGATCGGCGTGACGATTGCCACGGTATTCGTGGCAGGACCAGCTGCTTTCTTTGCGGGGCTGGGCGGGGGTATGAGGCACCACCTCACGCGGCGAGCGTCACGTGTCGTGGGAACATTCAGAGGCGGGAGAGGGGCATGACGATGAGCAACAAAGATCTGGCGATCTTCGTCCCCTCCATGCGGGGCGGAGGCGCCGAACGCGCCATGCTCAAGCTCGCGATCGCCCTGTCCCGTTCCGGCGTATCGCTGGATCTCGTCCTGGCGATGGCCGAAGGAGCGTACGTCGAAGACATCCCTGACGACATCCGGGTCGTGGACCTTGGCGCGAGCCGCATCATCACCAGCCTTCCGAGCCTCGCGGGCTACCTGCGAGCCAACCATCCGGACGTTCTGCTATCCACGCTCGATTACGCCAACGTGGTGGCAACCTGGGCACGGGCCCTGTCGGGTACACGACCGAGACTGGTGCTGAACGTACAGAACAACATGTCCCGGGCGGCGGCGGACGCGCCGTACCGGCGCGGGCGACTGGTCCCGCCGCTCGCCCGTCGGACGTTTCCGCACGCCGCGGCGGTCGTGGCTGTGTCGAAAGGTGTCGCATCGGACCTTGCCAGCACGATCGGTATCCCGGGCGATATCATCGAGGTGATTCACAATCCCGTGGTGACCCCCGATCTGATCGCCCGATCGATGGAGTCGGTCGAGGACGAGTGGTTCGCACCGGGGTCCGACCCGGTGATTCTCGCCGTCGGGCGGCTCGACACGCAAAAGGACTACCCGACGTTGCTCGAGTCCTTCGCCTCTCTCAGGGCGCGCCGGGGGGTTCGGTTGATGATCCTGGGAGAGGGACCGCTGCGCCGGGAGCTCGAATCGACGGTATCGAGGCTCGGTCTCGAAGCCGATGTCCGGCTGCCGGGCTTCGTCGAAAACCCGTTTGCGTACATGCGCCGCTGCTCGGTCTACGTCATGTCTTCCCTGTACGAAGGGCTGCCGACGGTGCTGATCGAGGCGCTCGCCAGTGGCGCACGCATCGTGTCCACCGACTGCCCCAGCGGCCCGAACGAGATCCTCGATGACGGCGCCTACGGGCGGCTCGTGCCGATGAGTGACAGTGCGGCCCTCGAGGCGGCCATCGAAGCGGCCATCGACGACGCCACGCCGTTGCCGGGGCCCGAAAGCTGGAAGCCGTACGAGTTGGACACCGTCGTCGAGCAGTACCGGCGGGTCCTGCTGGGAGATGGCCGGTGAAGCAACTGGCCTGGACGATGTCGCTGGTGCTGATCTTCGTGATCCCGCTGGAGAACTCCATCATGATCACGAACGTCGGCACGCTGAGCCGCATGGTCGGAATGGTGGTTGCCGCCGTATGGCTGCTGGCGGTCGTGATCGAAGGCGACCTGCGGCGGCCCGGGCTGTTTCACGGGCTCGTGACGTCGTTCGTCGCGTGGGCCGCTCTCAGCCTGTTCTGGAGTGTCGATCCACCGGAGACGGTCGACACGGTTCGGACCTACATCCAACTCCTGGTTCTCGTGTATCTCCTGTGGGACCTGTACGCGACGCCGACGAGGATTCGGGCCGGACTCCAGGCCTATGTGCTGGGTGCGTACATTGCTGTCGGAAGCATGGTATTCAACATGTTGATCGGCCGAGGCGGAGGGTTCAATCGACTCACGGTAAAAGGCTTCAATGCCGACACCGCAGGACTCATGTTGGCGATCGCTATGCCAATCGCCTGGGGACTCGGCATGGCACAGACTCGGGAGGGTCGCCATGGCCTGCTCCGGTGGGTGAACCTGACGTACATGCCTCTCGCTTTCCTCGGAATCGCACTTACCGGGACACGTACGGCGCTGATTGCGACTTTGCCAGCGGTCGTGTTCGCGGTCGCCTCCCTGGCACGATTGAGCACGGGGAAAAGGCTGCTCATCGGCGTGGTCGCGGTCGCCGGGGTCCTGGCGATCGTGCCGCTCATTCCGCAGACCTCGGTCGATCGATTCCTGACCACGGGAACGGAGATCTCGACCGGCAATCTCAGCGGTCGCGGGCACATCTGGAAGATGGGCCTTCAGACGTATACGCAGCATCCGGTGCTCGGAGTCGGGGCCGGTGCGTTCAAGGCAGCGGTCGGAATCGGAAAGGTGGCCCACAATACATTCATCTCGATCCTCGTGGAGCTGGGGATCGCAGGGATCGCTTTGTTTCTCGGGATCGTGGGAGTCGCACTGATCCAGGCTCTGAGGCACCCGCCCTGGGGGGCAAGATTCTGGGTGACGCTGATTCTGATCTGGGCCCTCGGCGCGTCATCTCTGACGTGGGAACTAAGAAAGCTGACCTGGCTGGTGCTCACGTTGACGGCCGCATCCGGCGCAGCTCAGCAGGAAGCGAAGCACTCGGCGAAACTGCTCGAGGATGAGACGGGTGCATCGTAGGACAGGCCGACGAACTGTCGCTCACGCCCGACGGGGGCGACGCCGGGATTCGGCGTCGCCCCCGTCTTCAGCCTCTCGACTCAAGAATGGTCAGGGCTTCATGTCGGCGAGGTACTGGACTGCCGCCTGGATCTCCGGTTGCATCCAGTACCAGGAATAGTCGCTGGAATAAGATTCCCAGCCCCAGTTCCAGATGCTGAATCCCGCGATCGGCGCATTCATCCACGCGGCACCGTAGGTCCGGAGTTCGTCAGCGGACATCATCCACTTTTCGGAATCATACGGTGAACGGACACCGCTCGAGCCGTCACCGCCGCCAATCGGGTTCAGTGCACCATACAGTTGCGCACCGATCGCTGCGGCATCCGCCACGTTCTGCGCCACGTATTCGTCTACCGGCCCCTTCATGGACCTGTACTGCGCTACCCAGATATCGACGCACTGGAAGTCGTGTGCTGCGCCTTCCTCGTTCGCTGCCCAACCCGGATGTGTCCGAATCAGTACCGGCAGGTTCGGCCATTTCGACTTTGAGTAACAGGCAAGCTCGTCCACGTCCTCCGGTGGCACGTCCTGACCGCCCCAGATCCCCGCAACGTGCGGCTCGTCGAGCGCGTAATGCGCGACGAGCGTACCGTCGTCGATATATCGCTGGATAATCGCCACGTCGAACTTATCGACTTCAGCTTTCCACATATCGACGTTCAGCGTCTTGTCAGGGTTCATGTACCGCGATCGGCTCCCGGCGATGTAGAGCGATCCGCGATAACCAGACGCTTTCAGGAACGAGAGTTCCTCTTCCTCGTCGCCATCGTGGACCCGGTAGTAGAGTGAGGCATTGAACGGATAGTCGATCGTGATGTCCATCCTCGACGGTCCGAACGGAATCCCCGTATTCTGCGGTGGCGGCGGTGGCGGCGGTGGCGGCGGCGGAACCGTGTCCGTCGGCACCGTGTCCTCGGGCGGCGGTGGCGGTGTCGGCACAGTGTCCGTCGGTACCGTATCCTGCGGTGGCGGGTCTACCGTCGGCACCGTGTCCCCCGGCGGAATCTGCGGATCCGACGGGTCCTCGACCTTGACCTTCGCTTCCTTCTTAAGCCTGCCGTACGCGTTGCCCTTGCCCTTGAACTCCGCCTCGATCGACGCGGTTCCGATCGCGAGGGCCGTGGCCAGGCCGGACTCGGAAATCGTCGCAACAGCGGGATCGCTGCTCGTCCAGGTGACATCCCCGTCCACCGGTAGACCCTCTGCATTCAAGCCGGTGGCGGTAAGGTACGCCGAGCTCCCCACGGTCAGCGTGACGTCCCCCGGCGTCAACTGCAGATCCACGACCTCTTCACCGGGGTTCAGCACGTCACTGCATGCGACGGCTGCGACGAGCATCGCGAGAACGAGCAAACGACCGCCTCCTGCCAAGTTTCGTCTCCATCTTTGGATTTCTCTTCCAAGATGAACCGACTTCGTCTCGATTGAAAGAGAATCAGCTCTGTCTGACGCAGGTCTGTCCATCGGATCCCCCCGAACTTGCAGTCTACCGGACGAGGTCAGGCTGCTCGCGCACGTCCCGGCAACTGAGGGGGATACCAGAATCGTTCCATCGGAGGCGATACTATAACTGGCTATATTTCGGCTATATCATCCAGCGTCCTCCTGTCCGATACTGAAAGTTCTTGCGGATCCGGCTACAGAGTTCCGCCCACTCACGGTCAAGTCTCCACGGGAAGATCACGCCCTCCCTCCCCGTCCAGCCCGCGCCGCCTCCACAGCAGATACACGGCCGGGATCACCACCAGCGTGAGCAGGGTGGAGGTGACCATTCCCCCGACCATCGGCGCCGCGATCCGCTTCATCACTTCCGAGCCGGTCCCGTGGCCCCACAGGATCGGCATGAGGCCGAGGATGATCGTGGCCACGGTCATGATTTTCGGCCGCAGCCGGCCCACTGCCCCGGCGCGCACGGCTGCCACCAGGTCCGCGTCCTCACGGAGCTGGCCCCGATCCCGGCGCTCCTGCCAGGCCTCGTCGAGGTACAGCAGCATCACGACCCCGGTCTCGGCCGCCACACCGGCCAGCGCGATGAACCCCACCCACACCGCGACGCTGGTGTTGTAGCCGGCGAACCAGAGGTACCAGACGCCGCCCACCAGGGCGAACGGCACCGACATCATCACCAGCAGGGATTCCGTGACGCCCCGGAAGTTGAGGAACAGGAGCAGGAAGATGAGCGCGATCGTCACCGGAACGACGACTGCCAGCTTCTGCTTCACCCGCTGCATGAACTCCCACTGCCCGCTCCACTGAAGCGAGTAGCCGGCCGGCAGCACGATCCCCGCCGCCACTGTCTGTTGGGCTTCCTCGACGTAGCTCCCCACGTCGCGTCCCTCGATGTCGATGAACACGGTGGTGACGGGGAAGGCGTTCTCGGTCTTCACGGCCATCGGTCCGCGGTGGACTTCCACGCTGGCGATCTGCCCGAGCGGGATCTGCACTCCCTCGCCGGCCGGGACCAGGACGTCCCTCAGTTTCGCTACGTCGTCCCGCAGCTCCCGCGGGTAGCGCACGTTCACGGCGTAGCGCTCACGGCCCTCCACCGTGATCGCGGCGCTGATCCCCCCCACGGTGGCGGTGATCGCGTCGTGGATGGCGCCGGTGTTGAGACCGAACCGCGCGGCCTCGTGCCGGTCGATCTCGATGTCCACGTAGTAGCCGGACACGCCCCGTTCGGCGAAGGCGCTGCGGGTGCCGGGGACTCCCGACACGATCCGCTCGACGCGCTCGCCGAGGGCCTGCAGGGTGTCGAGATCGGGGCCAAAGATCTTGATCCCCACCGGGGTGCGGATGCCGGTGGCGAGCATGTCGATCCGCCCCTTGATCGGCATCGTCCAGGCGTTCGTCACGCCCGGCAGCCGAACGGCTGCGTCCATCTCCGCCAGCAGTCCGTCGTGCGTCACGCCCGGTCGCCATTCCCACTCCGGCTTCAGGGTGATCGTCGTCTCGAACATGTCCAGCGGCGCGGGATCGGTCGCGGTCTCCGCCCGGCCGGCCTTTCCGAGCACCGTCTCCACCTCGGGGAACGAGTACAGCACGCTATCCTGCCAGCGCAGGATCTCCCGGGCCTGGGCGATCGACACCCCGGGCACGGTGGTCGGCATGAACAGGATCGAGCCCTCGCGCAGCGGGGGCATGAACTCGCTGCCCAGCCGGCGGAACGGGATCACCGTGACCGCGACCACGGCGACTGCCGCGGCGATGACGATCCACGGCTTCCAGGTGGCGAAGCGGATGACCGGCTCGTACAGCACCTGCAGCAGGCGGCTCGCAGGGTTCTTCGACTCGGGCCGGATCCGGCCCCGGACCAGCCACCCCATCAGCACCGGCACCAGGGTGATCGACAGCAGCGCGGAGCCGGCCATGGCGAACGTCTTGGTGAACGCGAGCGGCTTGAACAGCCGGCCTTCCTGCTGCTCGAGCGCGAACACGGGCAGGAAGCTCACGGTGATGATGAGCAGCGAGAAGAACAGCGCCGGGCCGACCTGCACGGCGCTCTGGCGGGCGATCTCCCACCGGTCCACCTCGCGGCCCTCCTCCTCGGCCCGCTCCAGGTGCTTGTGCATGTTCTCGACCATCACGATCGCCGCGTCCACCATCGCCCCGATGGCGATCGCGATCCCGCCCAGGCTCATGATGTTCGAGCTCACCCCGAACCCCCGCATGACGAGGAACGAGAACAGGATCCCGAGCGGCAGGGTGACGATCACCACCAGCGCCGAGCGGGCGTGGAACAGGAACAGCGCGATCACCGCCGCGACGATCAGCGACTCCTCGAGCAGCTTCTCCTGCAGGGTGCGGATCGCCCGTTCGATCAGGTCGCTGCGGTCGTAGGCGGTGCGCAGCCGGACGCCCGGCGGAAGCCCCGCTTCGATCTCCCGCAGCCGCTCCTTCACCCGGTCGATCGTCTCGTACGCATCGGCGCCGAACCGCATCACGACGATCCCCGACACCACCTCGCCCTTGCCGTCGAGATCGGCCGCGCCCCGCCTCGGAGCGGGACCGATCGACACGTTGGCCACGTCCGCCACCCGGATCGGAGTGCCGTTGGGCGTGGCGCCAACCGAGACATCCCGGATGTCATCCAGCCCGCCCAGGTAACCGAGCCCGCGGATCATGTACTCCCGGCCGCCCATCTCCAGCACCCGGGCGCCGATGTCCACCTGGTGATCGCCGATCGCTTCGACCACCCGGGTGACCGGAATCTCGAACGCGCGCAGCCGCTCCGGGCTCACCTCGACCTGGTACTGTTTCTCGAACCCGCCCAGGCTCGCGACCTCCGCCACGCCCGGCACGGCCGTGAGCTGGTAGCGGATGTACCAGTCCTGAAGGGTCCGGAGCGCGGCGAGATCGAGGCTGTCCGACTCCAGCACGTACTGGTAGATCCAGCCCACGCCCGTAGCGTCGGGCCCCAGGGTCGGTTCGACCCCGCCCGGGAGTTGCGGGCGGATTCCGCTCAGGTATTCCAGCACCCTCGAGCGGGCCCAGTAGATGTCGGTCCCGTCCTCGAAGATCACGTACACGAGGCTGATCCCGAAGAACGAGTACGCCCGCACCACCCGGGCGCCCGGCACCTTCAGCATCTCCGAGGCGATCGGATAGGTGACCTGGTCCTCAACGATCTGCGGGGCCTGCTCGAGGAAGTCGGTCTGGATGATCACCTGCACGTCCGACAGGTCCGGGATCGCGTCCAGCGGCGTGTCGAGCACCGCCCATACGCCGGCGGCGACCAGGGCGAGCGAGCCCAGGAGCACCAGCCCCCGGTTGCGCAGCGACCATTCGATGATGCGCTCAATCATGATCGTGCTCCGCGCCCATCGGCTCGGGCTCGGGAGCATCGGCCGGCTCGGGAGCGTCGGTCGGTTCCGCCGGTGCCATTTCCATCGTCCCGTGCTGCATGCCGGGCATCCCGCCGCCCGTCGCCGCGAGGCGCGACTCCGCGTCCACCAGGAAGTTGGCCGAAGCCACGATCTCCTCGCCGGGCACGAGTCCCTCGAGGATCTCCACCCGCTCCCCGGCGGCCGGTCCGAGCACCACCTCCTGCGGTCGCAGGGTGCCGTTCGGCTCGCGGACGAACACGAGGTTCCGCTCCCCGGTGACGATCACCGCCTCCATCGGCACCACGACCGCGTCGTCGTCGATCCGCACGTCGAAGAAGATCGTCGCGAACATCCCCGGCTTCAGATCGAGGTCCGGGTTGGAGAGGGTGACGCGCACCCGGTTCGTCCGGCTGCCGCGATCGACGATCGGATAGATGAACGAAACCGTGCCCATGAAGTGACGCCCGGGGTAGGCGGCGACCTCGATGTGGGCCACCGAGCCCTCGGTGACGAACCGGATGTCCTGCTCGAATACGTCCCCCTCCACCCAGACTTCCGACAGGTCGGCGATCCGGTACAGCTGCTGGCCAGCGAGCACCCTTTGCCCCTCGACTACCAGCTTCTCGAGCACCACCCCGCTGACCGGCGATACGAGGGTGAGGGTCTTGGTGGCTTCCCCGGACGAGACGAGTCGCTCGATCTGGACATCGGTGATGTCCCACCAGGAGAGTCGCTTGCGGGCCGCTTCCACCATCCGGTCGGCGTTATCGCGCGCCGGGCCGGACTCGGCGTCCAGCCGGTCGCGGAGCCGCAGCACCGTGAGCAGCTCTTCCTGGGCAGCGACGAGCTCCGGACTGTACAGCGTGAGAAGAGCCTGCCCGCGATGCACGGCTTCTCCGGTGGTGCTCACGTGGAGCCGCTCAACAAAGCCGTCGATCTTCGGAGTGACGTCGGCGAGTCTCTCCTCGGACGCCTCGATCCGGCCCACCGTGCGGACCGAAGTCTCGAGCGGACTGCGGGACACCTGCGTGTAGGTGACCCCGAGAGCCCGCTCCTGCGCGGCGGTCAGGCTCACGGGCTCCCGCGCGGCGGCTCCGGTGGAGTCCGTGGCTCCGCCGGCCCCCATCTGGTGCTGCGAGTGGTCCATCTCCGCGGGGGCCACGGCATCGGAAGCGGCGTCGCCGGCGGGCTCGCCGGCACAGGCGCCGAGGGCGAAGGCGAGCAGCAGGAGCGAAAGCGTCGATCGGATATATCGAACGGGGCGAATCATCGGTCGCCTCCCATGCTGGAATCGAAGTTCTGCGTATCTGCGTCGAGCGTCTGCGAGTCGAGATCTGACGGATCGAGCGCCGATGCCCGTGTCAGGGCCTCGATCTCGGCCGTCGCCTGGAGCCGCTCAGCGGCGAGGCGTACGCGGTCGATCGCGTATCGGTTCACCGTGAGCCGCGCGTCGAGCAGCGTGGCGTAGTCCACCGAGCCCACCTGGTAGGCGCCGAGCGCCGACTCGACGGCCGCCTCGGCCTGCGGGAGGATCTGAACCCGGTAGATCTCCTCCAGCGTCCGGGCGCGCTCATCGGCGGCCCGCAGCTCGCCCAGCCGGGCCCAGGTCTCGTAGTGCAGCTCGAGCGCCCGGGCACCCTTCTCCGCCTGGTTCGCCGCGGCGGCACGCTCGAGCGGCTTGTCCTTCGAGCCGCCCCAGATCGGCAGCGACACGCCGAGCGCGATCGAGCCCATGTCCGTGTATTGAGGCCTCTGTCCGTACGCGACGCGCAGCTCGAAGTCCGGATATGCGGAGCGCCCGGCTGCGCGGTAGGAAGCCTCCGCGGCCAGGGCCCGCTCCTGAGCGGCAGCGAGGGCGGGCCGACCGGACTGCGCCAGGACCATCAGCGAGTCGAGCGGCAGCGCTTCACCGCCCGGCAACGGCAGGTCCACGGCCGGGATCGGCTCGCCCGCGGGCCGGCCCATCAGCGCGTTCAGCCGCGCCGCGGTGGCGACCCGCTCCTGTTCCATCGCCGCCAGGTCTGCCGTGGTGCGCCCAACCGCGACCTGTGCCTGGAGAAGGTCCTGCTGCACCCCCGAGCCCGAGGCGTACCGGGTCTCGGCGACCTCGAGGAAGTCCCGCAGCATGTCGCGCGTGTCGGAGGTGATCATGATCGCCCGGTCCAGGTAGCCGAGACGCGCATGCACCGCGCGGGTGCGGGCCACGACCTGCGCCTCCACCTCCGCGGCATCCAGCTCCGCGGCCCGGGCAGCGTGCTGCCGGGCCTCCCCGGAGAACCCCTGGTTGCCGGGCCACGGGAACGCCTGCTTCAGCCCGATGACGTTCATCGTCATGCGCTCGTCAGTCCCGAAGTCGTCGAGCGGCCGGTTGAGCAGGCCGAGCTCGAGCACCGGGTCGGGCAGCGCGCCGGCGGGCGATACGTACTCGCGTTCCGCCTCGGCCCGCAGACGGGATGCCTGCACGGCCGGATTCGCGGTGCGGGCCGCGGCTACCGCATCGGTGAGCCGGAGCGTGTCGGATTCGGCTGTCGGCCCTGCCTGTGCCGGCAACGGCGCCGGGGCCGTCGTGCGGGCCGCGAGCGACGCGGGCACAATTGCTATTGCGAGCCCGATGGCCGCGATGGACCTGCCAATATGTCGGTACACGGGGACCCCTCCCCTGAGCGTGATGCATCCACCGGCCCGGGGTCACGCCTGCGCGAACCCGGAATCGGTACTCGAACTGTCAGATCGGGGTCAGGCCCTGGGGGGTCGATCCGGAAGAGAGAGGTCGGACAGGTGCGGCGCCCACAGGGTCGTGGAGACCTGCGCCGAGCTCACTGCCGGCGCCGCGGCGAACACCGCCGACAGCGGAGTGACGACCGTTCCGGAGCACATCATGCCCATCGAGCACGACATCGGCTCAGGGGCATCCTCGTCCGTGTCGGGAGCCTGCGTCACGCCGGCCATGTGCATATCCGCCTGCATCGCCGCGTGATCGTGATCCACGACGTGCCCCACGGACTCGTGATGCTCCGAATCCTCGCCGGCGCACGGCATTCCCGGCCCCGCCGCGAGCAGCGGGGTGAGAATCGCCAGCAACATCAAGCCGGCAAACGGATTTCGACGCGCGTGAAACACGGGCTCGCGGGTTCTCCAGTTGAAGCTGTCGGTTCGCCTCGGATTGCGTTCCCGGTACGGCCGGGGTCGCTGTCTAACGCTACGGTACCGGACCATACATGAGCAAGTTCCGCGCCGGGTTCATCGTTCCTTATCCGCTCATCCCCAGGTACCAGCCCCCGAAGTAGGGAATCAGCCAGATCAGCCACACGACCAGGCTGTAGCGGTGGAAGTTGCGGCGCTGCTCTTCGCTGCCCGTGCGCGACACCTTCGTGGCCCAGATCGCGTGGGCCAGCATCAGCCACAGAGCGATCTGCCCGGTAAGCGTGTGCGAATCGAGCAGGTTGAACTGGCCCTCGGACATCATGTGCATGTGGAGGGTGCCCGCAAGGTCGAAGGCAAACCCGATCCAGAAGGTGACGACGTGCCACGGCTTCAGGTACCGGGCGATCCGCTCGGACCACACCCCCACGGTATAGAACACGAGCGCGAGGGTGATCAGCGTCGCCGAGGCGATCATCAGGATATTCATGGGATGAAACGTATCAGCGCGGCCGGTGCGGGTCAGCGGGCTGGCCCCCGACCGTGCTCGAGCCCCGTTGGACGTTTCCGCGGAAACGTTTCGTATGCTTGACGGATCCTCCTAAGGATCATAGCATTTCGTCTGTTTGAGAACGAGTTTCAACTGCGGGTTCCGAGGCCTGCAGTACCCCAGAATTCCCGAGTGAAGCGATGCGCACCACGCACCCCCGACGTGACGCGTTCCTTGTTCTGTTGTGTGGAATGGCGCTGGTACTCGCGCGACCCGTGGCGGCGCAGGAGCCCGACGAACCGATCGACACCCGGATCGAGCGGCTCGAAGGCCAGGTCGAAGAGCTCCTCAGCCGGCTGGATGCGAGTCCCGACAGCCTGGACATGGAAGCGATCCGGCGGCAGATCGATGCGATCACCCGCGAGCTTGAGGCATTGCGGCTTGGAGACGACGTGACCGCAAAGGCCGACACGATAGGGTTCGGGCTCGGGCCGGCCGCCTCGAAGGTCTACCGGGCCGAACAGGGCGTATCGATCGGTGGGTACGGCGAGTTCGTATACACGAACCCGGCAGCGACGCGGGAAGACGGGACCCCATCCGGCGTCTCGGACCAGATCGACGCGCTGCGAGGCGTGCTGTACTTCGGCTACAAGTTCGACGACCGGTTCCTGTTCAATTCTGAGGTGGAATTCGAGCACGGCAGCACCTCCGAGGACGGCTCGGTGTCGCTGGAATTCGCTTACATCGACTGGCGATGGCACGGCCTGCAGGGCAGCACGGGAGCGCGCGGCGGCCTCGTGCTGCTGCCGATGGGGTTCATCAACGAGCTCCACGAACCGCCCACATATCTGGGCGTGTCGCGTCCCGAGACGGAGCTCCGGATCATCCCGACCACCTGGCGCGAGCTCGGTGTCGGCCTGTTCGGGAGCGCGGGAGACTTCGACTGGCGCGCGTTCATCGTGAACGGGCTCGACGGCTCCGGGTTCGCCGGCGGAGGCCTGCGCGGCGGGAGGCAGAAGGGCTCGAAGGCGCTGGCGGAGGACTTCGCAGCGACCGGGCGCGTGGACTGGACGGGTGTTCCGGGCCTGATCATAGGAGCATCCGGCTACTACGGGGGCTCCGGCCAGGGCGCCGCGGACCCGACCGCTCCGGGCGAGACGATCGGCGCCGCAACGCTGATCGTCGAGGGGCACGCCGGCTATCGATGGCGTGGACTCGACCTGCGAGGTCTGTTCGCGGTCTCCACCGTGGCCGATGTCTCCGCGCTCAATGCAGCCAACGATCTCACCGGCGACGAGTCGATCGGAGAGCGGCTGACCGGCTGGTACCTGCAAGCGGGTTATGACGTCCTGCGCTCGGTACGGACAGACGTGCTGCTGATGCCGTACGTGCGCTACGAACAGATCAACACGCAACAGGAGGTCCCGGAAGGTTTCGAGGCCGACCCCGCCAACGACCGCACGCTGATCAGCGCGGGGGCCCAGGTGCTGCCGATCCCGAACATCGCACTCAAAGCGGACTACACCTTCGCCTCCAACGCCGCGAATACCGGCGTGGATCGATTCAGTGTCTCGCTCAGCTACATGTTCTGAGTTGCATATCGGGCGATCGAGCCTGGCGGGGGCCCTCTGGCTCGCGGCGACCCTCGGGGCGCCGGTGGAAGCTGATTCACAGGTGCTGCTGACCCAGGAACAGGCCCTGGCGATAGCGTTTCCCGAGCCGGCCGCCGTGGAACGGCGCACCGCGTTCCTGAGCGAGGAGGAACTCGCCGACGTGAACCGGCTGGCCGAGCCCGCGGGACGGAGCCGGCGCTCGGTGGTCACCTACTACGTGGGTTTCGACGGAGAGCGGCCGATGGGCGCCGCGTACTTCGATGCGCACAGGGTTCGCACGATGCAGGAAGTCCTGATGGTAGTCGTCAGTCCCGATGGATTAGTGTCGCAGATCGAGGTGCTGGGATTCGCCGAGCCGCCGGAGTACATGGCGCCGGACGGCTGGATCGAGCTGTTCACCGGACGCGGACTCGATGAGCGTACCTCGACACGGGGCGACATCCCACTGATCACCGGGGCCACCCTCACGGCCCACTCGACTTCCGGCGCGGTCCGCAGGAGTCTCGCCCTGCACGAGGTGATCCGGCCGTTCGCGGCGGCCGAAGCTCCGTCCGAAGCAGGCAGCCAGTGACCCGGTTCGAGCGCTGGTCGCTGTGGGTCTCGACGATCGCCGTGTCACTGACCGGCCTCGGATTCACCTGGGCGAAGTACATCGCGGATTCCGAGGACCCATGGGCCGTCGTCAATCATCCGCTCGAACCCTGGTTTCTCAAGCTTCACGTGCTCGCGGCGCCACTGTTTCTGTTCGCGGTCGGACTCGTGACTACCCGTCATATCGTTCCGCACCTGCGCGACCGCCAGCCGGATGGACGACGGACAGGGCTGGTGATGGTGTGGACGATCCTTCCCATGGTGGTGACCGGATATCTGCTTCAGGTCCTTACTTCCCCTGGTTTGCTGGAGCCGATGGCAGTCGCGCACATCGCTGCGGGGTGCCTGTTCCTGCTGGGGTTCGTGTTTCACCGGGCGCGGAATCAGACACGCCTCTGAGTCCAATCCCGGATGTTTCCGCGGAAACGGTTCCGCGGAACCGTTATCCTCGGGATCAGGCTAAGGCGAGGCGCTCGATTGTGGATGAGCCCGAGCCGGCCCGTACCGGATCCCCAGCCATACCCGCAGCTTCCCGTGCTCGACGTCAGTGCCGACGGTGCGGCCTTCGATCGCCACGTCCACGCTGTCCGGCAACGGCTGCTCGGTGCGGATGGAGGCGTGTCGCCGGCCGTCGATAACCCACTCGGCCGTTCCATCGGGGTGCACCTCGAGGGTGTGGAGGTGCCACCTGCCGATTCGGCCCGGCTCGGGGACGGAGGCGTACAGCGACTGCAAGATCAGAAACGCGGTAGGGGGACGGGCCGCTCCCTCCGAGATCAACTGGATCCACCCCGACCGATCCTCGAGGTGGCGCTCCCCGGTAGCCGGATCGCGGAGCGTCCCGCCCGCCAGATAGAGGCTCCAGGTCTGGAAGTGGGCGCCGGTCAGTGGCACCCGCCCCCATGCCTCTGCCGTGAGGCCATCGGCGGTCGGAAACCGGCGGTGCGTGAGGTCGTCCCCCGATTCCTGGTGGGGAGGGCGACAGCCCCGAGCGTCTGCAACACGTACATGCGCGCCTTACGAAGTAGGTCAGGGGCGCAGTCTGCCGGACTCCGATATGACGAACGATAAAGGGGCCGGGTGCCATAGATGGGTGTGGCACCTGCCGTGACGTAACCAATGCCGCTGAAAGGAGAAGTGGAAAGAGTCGAACGCCCGCCGCCGCACCGGGTCATACGCTTTGGAGAGCAAGCACGACGACGGACGTCCGCGCTCGTCCGGGAGTCGCAGTTACCATGCCAGAGTCACTGCGGCTGGCCATTCCAGGTGTTCCTGAACCGCCGTGCCCGGCGTCGAATTGACGGAATTTCGCCACGCCTCATTGCCACACCGTAATCCACTACGGTTCCAACGCTTCGCACCGAATGGGACAAAGATACCCAATCGGGACGATACGACACATGTTTCGGCCCGGAAGTCAGGGCATCAGACCGAGTTATGGGATGAGTTTCGCGGCAGGGTTCTTGCTCGGTATATTTACCGAGTCTATACGGCCCTACAGGAGATTCAAAGCATGAAGGTGAAATCATACAGTTCGTGGGTTCTGCCCGCGCTCCTCATGGCGTTCGTCGTCGGGGCGTGCGCGGATGACGAGTGGCAGGTCACGGAGACGCCGACATTCGCGAAGGAGTGTCCCCCGGGACAGGCGGCGAAGGGGAAGTGCGATGTAGATCCACCACCTCCACCCCCGCCGGATGGACCCGTGGAGCCGGACCTCCCGGACGCGGCCCCGCGCGACGGGCTCGTGAAGCCCAACCGGATGGCGGTCACGCCCGACGGCAACCTCCTGGTCGCGGATCCGCACACGATCCAGTACGTGCCGATCGGGTCGCTTCAACCGACCAGTTCTTTGGACACGCAGGGCCGGCCGGCCGGAATTGCACTGCTCGCGAACAAGATCTTCGTGGGCAACGGGGATACCGGCGGAATCGATATGTACGCCGCCGAAGGAGGCGCCTTCCTCGGCTCCATCGGCTACGCCGGCATGCAGGCACCGTCCGACCTCGAGGCCGACGAGGAGTCCGGGCTGCTATTCGTCTCCGACGTTCGCGCGGGGCAGGTGTTCGTGTTCGACACGGACGGGGTGTTCATCCGGGCGATCTCTTCCAAGGGCGTGAGCCCCGACCAGCTGTTCGCGCCGATGGGGCTCGCGCTGGATCCGGTGGCGGGCGAGGTGTTCGTGAGCGACTGGGGGGACTTCGGGAATGCGAACGCCGCCGTCGCCTATGTCAAGATTTTCGGGTACGACGGTACGTACGTGGATCGGATTTCAGGCGAAGGCGATTGTGGAATGGTCGGATGCTTCGACGGTTTCTCGCGACCGGGGGACCTGGCCGTCAAGGGCACAAGGGTGTTCATACCGGACGTTCTCCTCGCACAAGTAGTCGTATTCGACCGCAACACCAAGACCCAGGTAGCAGCCTTTGGGGGGCGTCCAGAACTCCGACTGCCTACTGCCGCAGAGATCGTGAACGATACTGATCTCTACGTGGCGAGCACGAAGAACGGAGAAGTCGTTCTGTACACGGGAGGTGCCCAGTGAGCGCCCGGGCGAGGATTGCTC